>CAVRZY010000217.1:0-14771 GCA_963725415.1 uncultured Acidobacteriota bacterium
CGGGAAACCGGTGCGCGCCGGCAAACCGCTTTACCTGCTGCTGTACAAACCCAAAGGGTACCTGACCACTTACAAAGATCCGCAGGGGCGCCCCACCGTATACGACCTATTCAAGGAGTTGGGGCAGTGGGTGTTTCCAGTCGGCCGCCTGGACCTGGACACCAGCGGCTTGCTGCTGCTCACCAATGACACGCAGTTCGCCGAGACGATCTCCAACCCGGATCACGAAGTGCCCAAGACTTACCTGGTCAAGACCGCCACGCGCCTGCTGGACCAGCAACTCGAGCAGTCCGCCGCGGTGTGCTGCTGAGGGACGGACCGACCCGGCCGGCCACGGTGACCCGCCTGCGGGATTCCCTCAGCCATAGCTTTTTCGAGATCACCATTACCGAGGGACGCAACCGCCAGGTGCGGCGGATGGTGGAAGCCCTCGGCAGCCGGGTCCTGAAGCTCGTTCGGACGGCGATCGGGCCGATTCGGATCGCCGAATTGGAGATCGGCAAATACCGCCGGCTGACCGCCGCCGAGGTGCGGGCGCTACAGGGCCGCCGGCTCGCCTCCAAGGGTCCCGGAACAACAACATTAAAAAAACTTTAAGAAGTTTATTGGGACAATCAGATCACTTAGTGTTATACTGCGCTTAGCTGCTATACACAAATAGCATCCCCGGCGACGAGTCCCAGCTCGTCGCCAGCCCCTCTGAGTGAAGCCCCGGGACCCAGCCCGGGGCTTCTGCTTTATGGGCCCAGGCGTAGAGCTATCCACGAGCTAGTTCGGGGCCCCTACCGCCGTGTGAACATCTCGATGAGCACGGCAGCCACCTGGTTCGCGCTGGCATCGGGCACTTGACCTAGCCTCTTCACGAGGCGCGACTTATCAACCGTGCGGATCTGATCCAGCGCTGCCTGGCCGGCCTTGCCCTGGAAGCGCACCTTGACGCGACTAGGGTACCCCCGGGCTGTCGTCGTCAGCGGGACAATAATGACCGTAGTGATGTGGCGGTTCATCTCGTCCGGCGAGACGATCAGGCAGGGCCGCGTCTTGCGGATCTCAGAACCTTGCGTGGGATCGAGCGCGACCAGCCAGATTTCCCCCTGGCGTGGCGCCCGGCCAGCCTCCATCACCATGTCCACTCGTCCCGGTCAAAGGCGTTCGTGATCTCGCCGAGAAGCGCACGATCGTCCCCGCGCTCCGCCATGGCGGCGAAGGCTTCCTCCCAACCCTGGCGCGGCGCACGGTCCGGGCGGATGACGAGTCCGCCTTTCTGGACGAGGAGTTGCACGGTATTCCGGAGTCCCACTTGTTCGAGCAGAGGCTTGGGGATCCGGATGCCGCGCGAGTTGCCGATCCGTATCAGGCTGGTCCGCATAGCCTTGTAATTACATTGTACGTCCCACCCGAACGCGTTGTCAAACCACAAATTGCCTCACCAGTGATCAGCCCGGATTTCTCATCGCACCACGGGTCTGATCCAGTTGTGGCGTGGGCTTCAGCCTGCCGCGTCGAGACTCGTCTCGACGCGATTGCTCCACTGCGCCACCGACAGCATGTCTCGGCACGAGTGCCGAGACGGCAGCCTGGAGAGGCTGCGCCACGAAGTTGAGTGCGGACTCAGTGTCCCGCACGATGAGAAGTCCGGATCAGGCAGGCCCGCAACCGCTCCCGCCATCCGCTACAGCCCGAGCAGGCGCGAGGCGTTGCCCCCCAGGATGGCGGCCTTGTCCTGCTCTGGAATATCTAGGCCGCGAATGGTTTCGAGCATCCGCGGGATGCTGCCGATCTGGTGCGGGTAGTCGCTGCCGGCCAAAATGCGGTCCGCGCCTGCGAAAGCGATGGCCAGCTTGATCGCGCCCGGGTCGAAGTTGACGGCGTCGTAATAGAAGCGCTTCAGGTATTCGCTCGGGGGCCGTGGGATATTGGCGCGGCACTCGCTGAATGCATAAAAGCCCCGGTCCAGCCGTTCGGCCAGATAGGGGATCGCGCCGCCCAAATGGCAGAGCACCCACCGGATTCGCGGGAAACGCTCGCGGACCCCGACTGAACACCAGCTTGGCCGCCGCCAGGGTGGTGTCGAACAGGAATCCCACCAGCGGCATGAGCCAGAACTCCGTCATGGCTTCAACGCCCACCGGATTGGTCGGATGAATGTAGAGCACCGCGCCAAGATCGTCGGCCGCCTCGTACAGAGGCCAGAACCGCTGGTCGCTCAGAGCGATTCCATTCACGTTGCTGAACAGCATGGCGCCGCGCAAGCCCAGATCGTGGCAGGCTCGCTGGAGTTCGCTCACCGATGCGAGCCGGGTCGTTCAGAGGCAAGGTCGCCAGGGCGGTGAACCGGCCGCGCTTGCTCTGGCAAATCAAGGCGAACGCATCGTTCACCAGGGCGGCGAACCGGGCCGCGGTGGCCGGAGCCTCGACGTGCGTGCCCGGCGTGGTCAGGGTGAGCACCTGCGTATCGACGCCGTGTTCGGCCAGCACCTGCTCGCGATAATCGATGTCGCGGTGTCCCCTCACCACGATGTTGTAGTCGCCGGGATAGTGCAGCCGCGGATTCCCGTCTTCGCCGACCCTCACCTCGACCGCGCTCGGGCCGGACCGCAACGCCTCCAGGTAGGCCGGTGGATAGTAATGGTTATGAAAGTCAATGATGCGCATGAGTTAGGAAAGGCTTGTGGCAAGTGGCCTGTAGCTTGTGGGAGACCTTCCTACCACGAGCCACAGGCGACTGGCTACAAGCTTAGTCTCCTTCCAGGGCGCCTGGTTCGCACCCGGAGATAGTAAACAGGCAAGCCTATCACGACCAGCAGCAGTCCGCTGCCGGCCTGAAGCGGATCGGCGGCGATCTGGACCACGGCCACCAGGATCGAGGCCCCGATGAACGACATCGGAACCAGCGGATAGCCCCAGGCCCGGTAGGCAGGCCGGTAGCCGGGACGGCGGCGCAACCGCAACAGGCCCATCGTCATGAGCGCAAAGAACAGCCACTCGGTATAAATCACCCGCGTGAACAGCGCGCGATAGGTGCCGGTGGCCACCAGCACCGACGACCACAGCGCTTGAACCAGGATCGCCACGTAGGGGGTGTGGAAGCGGGGATGAATCCGGCCCAGCCAGCCAAACGCCAGGCCTTCCTCCGCCATGGCGAAATAGGTCCGAGGGCCGGCCAGAATGACGCCGTTGAGAACCCCGAGCGAAGAGAGAATCACCAGCGCCGAGATGGCGGCCGCGCCCCGCGATCCGGCCATCGCCTCGGCGGCATCGGCGGCCACGCGGCTCGAGGAGACCACCCGCTCCAGCGGAAGCAGGTACAGATAGGCGGCGTTCAGCGCGACGTAACACGCGCTCACCGTCAGGCAGCCGATCAGGAGCGCCTTCGGAATGGTCTTCTGCGGGTCGCGGGTCTCCCCGGCCGCGTAGGTCACCATGTGCCAGCCTCCGAAGGCGAACAACGCTGCGCTGATCCCCAACACGAACTCGCGAAACGATACCGCAGGCCCGATGGCGCCCGACGCCGCTCCCTCCGCCGGAGTGCCGTATGCCAGGACCATCGCCAGCAGCAGAACAATCGCGACCACCTTGGCCGTGGTGACGATGGTTTGCAGCAGGCTCCCCTGCCGCACGCCCAGATAGTTGACCAACGACAGCAGCAGGATGCCCGCGATGGCCGCCGCGCGGATCCCCAAATCATCCAGCCGGACAAAATACCCCACGAAGCGCCCAAAGATGACCGACGTGGCCGCGATGATGCCGGAGTGCACGCTCCAGAACATGGCCCAGCCCCACAAGAATCCGCACGCCGGTGACAGAGTCTCCTTCAGGAACACGTACACCCCGCCGGTTCGCGGAAAGGCCGAGCAGAGTTCCGCGCACACCAGCGCCCCGAACAGCGTCAGGATCCCCGCCACCACCCACACCGAGAGCACGCCCCCTACACTGGGCACATGCCGGTTGATCTCAGCGGGCTGAACAAAAATCGACGCCCCAATGATGATCCCCGCCACCATGGCCGTGGCATCGAGCAGGCCAATAGGACGCTGGAGAGCCGGACGGGTCTGAGGGCTGGCCAAGATCGGCCAGTCTACCACGCCAGGCGGAAACCTGCCCCATAACACCCGTCGGGCCGCCAGCCCTGTCACGGGGCATAGTCAGGGTCAGGACGACAGTTGACCGATAGCTCCTGAAACTGACTGCGCAGAAGATCCAGGCGGTCAATGATGGCCAGGCTGGAAATCGGCGACGTATCACTCGCCACGAGCATACGACAGGTCTTGCGCTAGGTCCTCGTCGCTATAGTGCCGAGCAATCCCTCTCTGGCTCACCAGTTCTCCGAAGAGAAACCGCGTCATCTCCGCCAGCTCGGCTGCCTTCCCCAGCGATAGCACACCCTGAGCATACAGGGCCACAGCCAGTTCTGTTCTGAGGCGCTGCGGGATTTCTTCCTCCGGCAGACGAAGGCCTTGAACCACCGAGTCCGGGATTCTCAACGTTACGCCCATGACCTCACCTTACCGCGTTTGGCGCCAGAAAAGCCATGTAGTCGTACGCCCGGCCCACCACCACCGGCAGTTCGGTCGGAGATTCGCTTTTCATGAAAAAACTCCGCCGGGGCTTCGCCCCGGACCCCAAAAGGGAAAAAGAGTCAAAAAACACCCCGGGCGCGCCGAAAGCCGATGCCATAGCCCCGGTCCTCCGGCTGGAGCCAGACCCGGGACGACGAGCGCAGGTCCCTCGGATCGCTGAACCAGGAACCTCCCCGCAACATCTTGTCGCTTCCTGACCCGGGACCTGTCGGATTGGTTGAGGGTTCGGCGGGGTAACGGTCATACCAATCTGCTACCCATTCCCAAACGTTGCCCGCCATATCCTGGACACCGCCTCGGGTCGCGCCCGCAGGATACAATCCGACCGGCGTCGGGTGTCCTGCCCCACCCTCCCCGAAGTTGGCCCTGTCCGCATCGGGCTTCTCATTTCCCCAAGGATACTTCGTGCCTTGGGCGCCGTTCCGCGCCGCGAATTCCCACTCCGCTTCAGTCGGCAGCCGGCACGAGGCCCACTGGCAGTACGCCCCCGCGTCGTGCCAGGAGACTCCGATGACCGGGCGGTTGGGATGCCGCAGTTGACTGCGCCAGTCCTCCGGTTGGTGGCCGCCGACCTCGACGAAACCGGCGTACTCCGCTACCGTAACCGGGTACCGTCCCAACAGGAATGGAACAATGCGGACTTGGCGAACCGGGGATTCATCGTCGTATGCCTCCCGGTCGAAGTTTCTCTCGTTCTGGTCTTTTGTTTGGGCGCCCATCCAGAACGTTCCGCCTTCGATGCGCACCCAGTTATCAGCCTTCAGGCGCGGGTCACCCGCCCGCCCGATGACCTCCGCGGCCCCGAGGCGAATCTCGAACTCGAGGTCGCGCCCGGCCTCGCGGTCGAAAATGGCCCGCGCCCGCTCCAGGTTCTCGCCATAGCGGGGGTCGTTCACGCGATACTTCACCGCCTGGAGGTCTTCGAGCATGGCCCCAATCACCGCCACGCACCGGGCTCGCTCGCGCAGTGACGCGCCGACTCCCAACCCATCCAGCATTTCCTCGATCAGGCCGTCGATGCGATCCACGCTTTGCTTATGGAGCACGCCCGCCAGCAGCAGGACCGTCTCCCGCCACTCCGGAAGATAGAGCTTCTGTTCCTCGATCAGCAGCCGGCGCCGTTCGCTCTCTTTCAGCCCCGCCACCGCCTTAGCGGCCAGGTATTCCTGAAAGGTCTGATGCCAGTAGCGCAGAAGGTCGCCGCGGCGCACGATGATCCCGCTGTGCAGTTCCTCGTCCGCGATGAACTGTTCGGCCGCCGGAATTTGCTCGTCTTCCGGCAGCTCCCGAAACCGTGGCGCGATCGCTTGAGCCGCGGCGTAGGGCCTGAACTCGACTCTCTTGCCCGCCGCGCCGGTGTGCATGGCGTAAGCCAGTTGAGCCATCAGGCCGAGGCAGCGCTCGGCGGTGACCTCTCGGGTCCTTTCTTCGCGCCGGCGCGCCAGCTAGCGCAGCAACCATTCCGGGGCCTCCGCGTCGACAGGGTACTCGGCCGCTGCGTGCTTTAGTTCCCGCCTCTGCTCGATGAAACCTGCCAGACTTCCGGCTGAGATCATCACCGGGAACGGACACCCCCGCAGTTTCAGGAGCTTCCTGGTGGCCTCCGGGTTCCGTCCCAACAGGGTTTCGCACGCGGCGAAGGCGATCCGCCGCAGAAACGTCGTTTTGCCCGCGCCGGGATCGCCCACAATCACGATGCGGTTGCGCTGGAGCGCCTCCTGCAACGGCACGGCCCGTTGTTCCCGCGGTTCCGCTGCCTTGCGCTCCCTTCGTCGGCGCTCCAGCTCTTCTTCGGGTACCAGCACCGTGGTCAGCGGAGTGTACAGTTCCTCAATGGGAAACCGGTACGCCTCCTTCTGCCCCAACTGAAACCCGCGCACGTCGATGTGAGCGGTGTCCTTGTGAAGCCAGTCTACATACGCCGCCGGGTCTTCCTCTGCCGGGTGCGGTTCCCGTTCCCAGTTACGGATCGCCTGGGTGATCTGCAAAGCCAGGTCCTTCGGATCTCTGAAATCGATGGCTGGAAGCCTCTCCCCGCCGCTGCGGAGGTTTTTTCGAAACTCCAGCAAAGCTTTGATCTTCCACTGCGCCTCGCGCAGGTTCGCTGGAACCGGAAAATCATCCGGCGCCATGAACAGCAGGCTGGGGCTACCCGCATCCCGGGCGGCAAAGTACTCCCGCTGCGTGTACGATTGCCCGGATCCCGGCGGGCCGCCCCCGAACCGGTGCCCCACAATCCCGATGAACAGGTCGCATTCCACCACCCGCTTCTTGCAGAACGCATCCACATCCCAGTCGCGAGCCCCGAAGTCCTCCACCCAGACACACTTCCAACCGTCCAGTGAATTGATCGCCCGGTGTGCGGCTTCGCGCTACTCTTTGAGATCCGCTCCCGTCGAGCTGAGGAACGCCGTCCGAACCCTGGGCAGGGCAGTGCCGTGTTGACTATTCCACCTGCATCCCCATCTGGTCAAGTCCATCGCCTGGAGATACTCCGACCAGAAATCAGCCCTTGAAAACTGATTCCAGCTCCGGCCACAGCTTCTGGCGCGTCAGCGGGCCGGCGGCAAAGAGGATGATCCCGTCCGGCTTGGCCTTGCGCGCCGCTTCGATGGCTCGCGCCAGCTTCTCCGGCGGGTAGGAGCCGGATTGCCTCTCTTCCTTGTATAGGTCGGAGGTGAAGATGCCGGCGTAGAGCGGCTTTTCATGGTGCGTCCACTCCAATTGGCGGGCCGTGATCTCGGTGAGGTGTTCGAGATAGGTCTCGAAGCTCCCCAGGAAGTGGCTGCGGTAACTCATCGGCATGAAGATGTCGATCCAGGGCGTCCAGTCACACCACTTCTGCCCCAGGTAACGCGCGCTCTGGATCGGGTTCTTGAACACCGCCGCAGACATCTGGATCCGCGGGTTGATCCGCTTGACGCGCTCCCACGCCTCGCGCACGAACCCGGTGATCTGATCGACCCGGTATTCGTAAAAGAAGTAGCGCATGTCGGGCGGTCCCCCGGGCAGCGTCCGGCCGTTCAGGATGTAGTCGGCCTTCTCCCGCCGGTCGAACTGCTCCCAGCCGAACGGCAGCATGTCCGGCGTCGCCTCCCAATTCGCCTCCAGGCGCGGCCGCACCACTTCCATCCGCTGCCGCTCTGGCGGACCGGTTTCCCAGCTCAGCAGCGCATACCGCGGGATTTGCTTCAGGCAGTAGTCGCAGAAGCAGTAGCCGTCGGGCGCGACGTCGCCACAGTAGCGGACGTAGTCGTGATGAATGCCGTCCACCGCGTAGTCTGAGGCGAGTTCCTCGATCATCGGCAGCAGCCACTGGTCGGTGTAACCCGGCCGCTGAGCCGGACACATCCACACCAGACTGTACTTGCGGTCGAGCAGCAGTTCCGTGTTCGTGCGCTTGCCCTCGGGGTTGAGCTGCGCCCATTCCGGGTGCTCGCGGAATGCCGCGCCGTTTTCGCCCTCGTTGAAATCGCATAGCCACAAGTGCACCTCAACGCCCTGCTGGTGGCCCTCACGCACCAGGTTCTCGACCATGTCGAAGTCCTTGAACCGCGGCGCGATGGCCTGTGGGAACCGCTTGCTGTGCCAATAGATGTTGCCGTTGGTCTCCTTGGCGCACATCACCAGCTTGTGGATGTTGGCGCGTTTCAGTACGCTCACGAACGCCCGCACCGAATCGACGCTTGTGCCCGCGTCGGAAGCGCCCGCCCACACCGCGTGAACCTCGCGGAACCGGCCCTCCGGTTGACTCCCCTGCCGCTGTTGGGCCTTGCCCTGTACAAGTCCGAGCACGCCTGCCATCGCAGTCGCAGCTTCTCTTCTGGTGACCTTCACTTCGACTCTCTCCTTTCCCACGGCTCTCGCGACTGGATCGAGCGCTGGCCGGGCGCGAGACTCTCTGCCAGGATTTCCATTGGCCGATCCCCGCCAGCCGTTATCATACACGGGTTGGCGTGCCGAGGACGGACGCTCCCCTCCTGCGCTGCCAAGCTCTGCAACGCGCTTCTCATCTGCACATGGAGACTGCCGGAGTGCGGCGAGGAGGTTAGCTACAGATCTTTGAAAAGGCTGGCCGGGCCGCGGGGTTTGGTCCCGGGACCCGCTGCACCCCAAGCAAGCGCGCTCGCCTGGCTGCGCCACGGTCGGCGGAATGCTCTAGCTTGGTCCGGCTCCTCCGCCGGCCACAGCTTTTGGCGTGTGAGGCCGCCGGCGGCAAGAATGGCAATCCCGTCCGGCTTGGCCTGGCGGGCCGCCTCGATGGCTCGCGCCAGTTTCTCCGGCGGGGGTCGCCGGTTTTGGTGGGACTCGGTCCCCCACCGCCCCGGCCAGCGCAGTTAGGTGTATACTGGCAACGACGCATGACCTCAACAGGGACTCAATGTCCAACTCTGTCAGGAGATCTCCAATGAAAACACTTTTGTCCATTCTGATCGCCGCCTTGCTCGTCCTGGGCATCGCTTTCGCCGCCGGCATCGACGGCAAGTGGGTGTCCGTCCGCAAGATGGAACGCGACGGCCAGGCCTTCACCATCACCCAGACGTTCGACCTGAAGGCTGAGGGCAGTAAGCTCACCGGCACCGTCGCCATGGCCTTCGGGGATCAGGAGCCCCGTCCATCCGAAATCAAGGACGGCAAGATCGACGGCAACAAGTTCTCTTTCACCATCGTCGTCTCCACCCCCAATGGCGAATTCAAAACCGCCTATGAGGGCGCCCTGGAGGGCGACACGCTCAAGGGCACCGCGGCCCGCGAGGGCGGGCAGCCCCGTCCCTTCGAAGCCAAAAGAAAGTAGCCGCCGCCCGGCGCCGGCACTCATTTGTCCGTGTGCTTGGCCCCCGCCTTTTGCGTTGATGTTCTCTTGTCGCAGCACATGTCCGCGTTCCAGGAGAAGCTGGCGCTGACTGTCTAACCAGGCTTCGCCTCAGACCGACAAGGCTTGTTGCCGCGCCATCTTCACCGCAGACCCGCCGAGAACGCAGAGGCGGCGCAGAGGAATCCTGGCAGTCTGGCTCTGCGGGCTCTGCGCCTTTGCGGTGAAAAAAGCTCGACTCATTTACAGTAACTTTGGTGCTTCAAGCCCTCTAGCGGCCCATGTTGACCAGGGTGCCGCCGGCCAGCTCGGCGATTCCCAGCACGCCTTCCAGCCGGCTCCTTTCGAATGGGATTTGCATCTTGGCCTCCCGCCTGCACCTCAGCCTAAACCGGCCTGGCTCGGGCCACGAGCGTGCCAGAGGGAACCGCAGCCCAGATGTGGTGTCTAAACTAAAACAGCAACGGAGACCGCTACTGATAAAACTGAAGGAGACCATGATCATGAATTCGCCGATTTCTCTGAGCCGGAGAAAGCTGTTTTCCATTCTTCCCGCCGGAGCCGCCGGATGTCTCGGCTGCCTGGGCGCTGCCCGCTGTGCTGCCCAGGCTGGAGGGCCGCCTCCAGCGCATAGTTGGACTGAGAAAGCCGATATGACCTGGGAAGATGTTTTTCGCTTCGCCTTCCAAAGGAACTTCATTCCGATTATGAAGGCCCTCGCCGCGCAAATCGGGAACGAGAAGCTCGTCAGCATGCTCCAAGCGACCACCAGTGAGATCGCGAGAAAAGGAATGACCGGAAAATCGATACCCAAGCGCGACTTCGCCAGTTTTGTCGCCGGCATGAGATCTGTGCCCCCCATCTATCAACATGCTCTCGTTTTCGAGATGGTCGAGGACACCGCACAGGCCTTCGAATTCCGCGTCTCTCAGTGCCTCTGGGCCAAGGCGTTCCGCGAAGAGAACGCTGCCGACATCGGCTACGCCTGCGTCTGTTCCCCCGACTTTGCTGTCGCCAGCGGCTTTAACCCCAAGCTCAAACTGATCCGCACCAAGACCCTCATGCAGGGCCACGACTGCTGCAACCACCGCTACGTCATGGAAAGTTGAGCCGCTGGCCCGCTCTATGACGCCTGCCCACCGGCGCCTGGGCAGCGTTGCCTGTCACCGTATTTCGCGAGCTTCACAAGACGAACTTCGTGGTACGGAATGCGATCGACGTGGGATCATTGCGCCTGCCGGCGACTCAGGCGGGCGGATGGCCTCGGTGCTCCACCTCGGCTATGATGTCCTGAATGGTGGCGCCTTCGAGCCAGCGGTGGCGGTCGCGCGTGTAATCACCGCCCCCTGCTCGATACACGCGCAGGAAGCGTGCGAGTCCGTCCAATCCCAACTCGCGCTGAAGGACAGCGAGGGCGTGCCGCTCGAATTCCTCGTCGCTCATCTTTTCGAGAGGGATCATAACGTCACCTCCTCGTACCAGGATACCGGGTTCTCCACACGGATGCGAAGCACCCCAGCGTGTCGGCGGGCGCGGCGAAGCAGGTCGTCGTCCGTGGTGAGAAACACATCCACCGCGCCCTGTTCAGCGCAGGCCAAGTGGAGCGCGTCGAAAGCGCCGAAACCCAGTCTTTCAAGAGACTCGGCGCGAGCGGCTTCGACTGGCCGCGCAACGACGACTTCGTTCGCAAAAGCAAGCAGCGCTGCAAGATCATCGCGACCATCCGGGTTCGGGTTGCGATTGATCTCGACCTCCAACACTGCGCTGCTCACCCACCTAGCCCATCCCTCGCCTATCAACCCGAGAATGCGCTCAACCGCTTCCGCCTCGGCGCGCACGCGGGTTTGGCTCTGATCGTCCGTCAGACGATTCAGGCAACACGCATCCAGATACAGTCTCAAAAGTAGGCCATCTCTCGGATCACGGAATCATGCGCATGATCATCGCGCAGATTCCCATTCTATGCGAAGGGGCGTGCGTGGCGGTGCGCCCGTCTTCAGAATCCGGTTCGGCTGATGTGCCCGCCCCGAGTGGGCAGCCCGCCGCCGACCCAGGGGTTTGCAGCCCTGCATGCATGAAGTGCCGTCTCCCGGGTTGCTTTGCGGGTGAGGCCGCACACACGAGGTGCACAGCCTACGGGCTGCGGGACCAGCGTCGTCGTCCCCTGATCCTGTCGAGCCTCGCTGTGGCCGGCGAGGTTTGAGGCCTCGAGCGCGCTGCCGCTAACCTGCCGCCGCCAGGCCATGTTGGCGTGGCGGAACGGGTGCTGTCTTGCGAAGGCTGGGGGATGCAGATTACCCAGCGTCCCCGCCCTCGCCGTTCGGTGGGTCGCGAGTTTCTTTCAACAGGGCTCGCCTCCCTCGGGGGGAACGCTTCCGCAGCGTATAACGGTTCAGTCATCAAGAAAAGAACGCACCTCGATCTAATGCCTCAGTCTCGGGGGCAACAGCCTGTGCAGCCGGGTAGGATAGGCTTTCAGCCTGTCCGGACGCCTTTCCGATACCGGCCGAGACAAGCTGAAGCTTGTCCCACGGCCCCCGAGACTGAGGCATTACACCTCGATCGCTTAATGGCCCCCTGGCATGGAAACAGATTGCCGTAGGCGCGTGAAGGAGATCCCACCAGCGGGTGCGGAACCGTCCCCCGCACCGGAAAGCCACGAGCGGACCAGCGATGGTTCCTGGTGTGTAAAGAGGCTCCGTTCTCTTGTTGCTGAGACAAATTCAAGAAGCGCACCTCATGGCCGCCATGGCCCCCCGGAGTGCCTGGTACAGGCTCTGGGTATACTCAACTCTGGGAGTCAAATTATCGGGAAGGAGTAGCTCCGTCATGCCGACCTGCCCAGCTTGTAGCGCGCCGCTAGTCCCGGATGCGACATGCTGCCCATCTTGTGGGCTCGTGATCGAACCCCGTGCAAACCTGCACATCGAGACCACAGCAATTGAAGCCGAGACCCCTGTCGCGCCGGGCATGTCACCTCTCAAGAAGGTGATGGTGTTCGCCGGAACAGTCTTCGCGGCGGCTGTGGTGGTCATCGTCGCGGTCGCACTATGGGAAATGCCTCCTCAACCTTTTGACGACCCCAACCCGGCGGTCTTTGGCAGCCCCTTTGGCGTGGTGACCAAGAGTGTATCAGGAGAGATTAGCACGACCTTCGCACCTGGTGCACCCATAGAATTTCTGGGTGGACAGTCGTATCGAATTCGGATGCCCGGCGCGCTGCTTATCGTTGATGTCGCCGATGGTGCCGATCTTGGGGGAACCAGGTTTGAGCGCGGAGCCATGGTGGTGGTCGGAACTATCTCGGGGCGCCTCGTATACCGCAGAGCCCGGCCCAACGACAAGGTTGTGCTGTCGCAGCCGAACGTAATACTCGGAAGGTCGTTTCCCGCAGGCCCGATCAGCGTACCTCGCAGCGGTAATCTGCTCAGTCTGCCTCGATGATCCACCGGCCGGCGGCAAAGTACCCAGCTCTACCCCGCGTCTGAGAGGGGCTGCCGCCAAGTCTTTCACAGGACTGGTCGGGCCGCCGGGATTTGAACCCGGGACCTCTTGCACCCCAAGCAAGCGCGCTAGCCAGGCTGCGCCACGGCCCGAGACTCCTTCATTCTACCCCATTCTCCCCCTTCCCATCTGCAACACTGATCTTAGAGGAGCCAAATGAAACCTCGCCTCGTTTTCATCGATGACGATCCGCAGGAACTGGAAGACCTCCGCTCCATCGTCGAAGCAGACTACCAATACCACCCCATCCGCTGGCCAGCTCCGCAACCGCTCCAAGATCTCATCGGACCGCCTCCGGCCATTTTTGTTCTCGACCTTTACTTCCCCGATCACGAGGCGACGCCGGGCCGCATCCCCGCTGCGCAGCTCAATGAGCAGGCCGCCCTGGCCCGCCAGATAGCGCAGCGCTTCTTACGGCTTTACGACGGCCCTCCCGATGGCAAGACACTGCTTCGTGATACCCTTTCCTCCATCCGTGCAGCCTACGCTCTGCTCTGGGCACAGTGCCGGGAGCTGCGCCAGTCGCCAGAAAACGGCCGCGCTCTGCTCTAGCGGCTGCAAGCACATCGCCTATACAGGCGGGTTCCCGTTGTCTTCTATTCCAGAAAGGCCACCGTCGAGGAAGCGCTGCGCGCGTTGCAGGCAGGCGCGCTCGCGGTCATTCCCAAACCGGATTCGCCACCCCAAGGCCCGGCCAGGGAGTCAGTGCTGGCCCGGATCAAGAAAGCGCAGGCGCTCCACAGTTCCGGCTGGAGAGCCCGCTGTGCCCGCTGGCTCGGGCTGAATGTCAACCTTACGATGATCAAGCCGGAATCGGGATCGGCCTGAACACACCAAGCACACCCGGCATGAAGCCTGGACAGCTTTTCATAACCATCAGTCACTTCCCCATCTCTCCCATTTCCTCTTTCTTTCCAGGCGTTTGCCTCGTTCTTCATCCAAGACCCGCCCCAGCCCGGTTTATCCTCGAAACAGAGAGGCCCTCTGCCGTCCGCCTACTCCCACCCCGACCTCTACCTCCTCGCCACCATTGCATGGCGTGGTCGGCGCCGAAGAGCTGCTTGGCCCGGTCGATGGCAATCTGCTCGGCGCGATCGACCACCTCACAGCCGCCGTAGTACCGCTTGCCGGGGAGCCCCTCGGCGTACTTGTTGGTGAGCGGCGAGCCCATGGCTTCCATCACCGCGGGCGACACGAAGTTCTCGCTCGCAATGAGCTCCAGGCCATCGCTCTGCCGGGCGGTCTCCGCCTCGATGAGCGCGGCGATCTGCGGGTCCTGCGCGCGCAGCGCGTCACCCGGGCGGGCAACGGTTCCACGACATCCACGACTGGTTCACTGCTCCTCCTCGCGCTCGATCTTCTCGATGCGACGTTGGTGCCGGCCGCCCTCAAAGGGCGTGTCCAGCCAGGTCTTGAGAATGGCGACGCCATCCTCGTCGCTTACGAAGCGCGCCGGAATCACCAGGATGTTGGAGTCGTTGTGCGCTCGCGAGAGCCCGGCGATCTCCGGCGTCCACGCCACCGCGGCGCGCACGTGCGCGTGCCGGTTGGCGGCGTACGCCATGCCGAGCCCGGTGCCGCACAGCAGGATGCCGCGCGCGGCCTTCCCCGTCTCCACGGCCTCGGCGACGGGGTGCGCGTAGTCGGCGTAATCCGTGGACGCCGGCGAATGCGTGCCGACGTCCTCGACCTCGTACCCCAGGCCGGCCAGCGCCGCCTTGAGCTTCTCCTTCAGCTCGAAGCCGGCGTGGTCGGCGCCGATGGGAATGCGCTCGGCACTCACGACTTGCGCGGCCAGAGCGGCCAGGTCTTCACCAGTCCGCGAATGGCCGCGATGCGACGCTCGAGCAATACGTACTCGAAGTCGAGCAGAT
>CAVRZY010000218.1:0-17509 GCA_963725415.1 uncultured Acidobacteriota bacterium
GTCCAGGGTCACACGGTCGCGCTCCAGGTCCACCCAATAGTCCGGCGTCTTGACCGGTTTGCCGTTGACGCGCACACGCCCCGCGCCGATCCAGCTCCGCGCCTGGGTGCGCGAGCCCAAGCCGGCTTTCGACAGCACGCGCTTGAGAGTCTTAACGGAGGGTTCCGGCTTCACCGCAGTAACCCATGGTCGCATGAACCAGGATGCCAGAGCTGCCGGCCTTCGTGCATGCGCGGAATGTGTTACCTTTTCGGAGGAGGAGAAAGCCATGCCTTTTTGCGCCCGTTGTGGTTCAGCCGTGGAAGGGCAGTTTTGCGCCAATTGCGGAGCGCCCATGAGTTCAGATGTCGCTCCCGGCGGGCAAGCCGCCGTGCCGCCAGCGCCTGTCTCCGGCGCCCCCGCTGCGCCGAAGAAAAAGACCAGTCCGGTGGTCTGGGTTCTGCTGGGTTGCCTGGGACTGATTCTGATCGGGGCCGTGATCGTGATTTCGGGAGGTCTGTTCGTGATTCACAAGGCCCAGCAGGCGGGCGTGGATCCGGAGCTGTGGCGCCGCAACCCCGGACTGGCCGCGGCCAAGATGGTGGCCACGCTGAATCCCGATCTCGAAATAGTCTCGGTCGATGAAGAGAGAGGCTTGATCACCATACGGGACAAGAAGCGCCACAAGATCGTCACCCTGAATCTTGAGGATGTCAAGCAGGGCCGCATCGTTTTCCAGAGCGAAGCTGGCGAGAAAGTCGAGATCCAGGGCTCGCCTGGCTCGGTGGAAGTGAAGTCTTCGGAGGGGACCATGCGAATCGGGGCCGCCAAACTGCCGGACTGGTTGCCCCTCTATCCAGGCCTGGAGCAGGTGGGCAGCTTCGCCGCACAGGGTAAAGAGGGGGAGAGCGGAACGGCCAGCTTCAAGAGCAGGGACCCCATCGAGAAGGTGGCCGGCTTCTACGAAGAAAAGCTGAAAGAGGCGGGCATGGAGACCAAGAAACAAGCCCTGCCCCCGTCAGGCACGCCGACCCTGATCATTCTAAGCGGCGTCGATGAAGGGCGCCGGCGCACCGCGCAGATCACGGTGGCCGCCGCGGAAGGCGGGGCCACGGTGGGCCTGACCTTCGAGAGCAAGGAATAACCGGTCCACTGGCGCGCGCCGACCGCCACCGCTCAGGCGGCCAGTTTCGAGAGCACTTGGCCATGGCAAAAGCTCCCGGATGGATCATCCTGCTGCTGCTGGCCCGCCCAGCGCTGTTCGCGCAGGCTCGACCAGAGCCGCCCGTACCCGCTCGAGAGGCCTCCCCGGCGGTGCGCTTTGCCAAAGACGTCTGGAAGGACCAGAAACGCTTCGTGGCGGCTCCTTTTCGCATGAACCGCCGGCAGTTTTTCGGGGTGTTTGTTCCGCTGGCCGCCGGCACCGCCGCTCTGACCTTTGCCGATCCGGCCGCGGGCAGGTATACTGCCGGGAAGCCAAACGTGCGCCACGTCAGCCGGGTGATCTCGCAAGCCGGCGCCCCCTATACCCTGGCCACTCTGGCCAGCCTGACGGTGGTGGGAGGGAAGGCCACTGGCAAAGCCCACGTGACTGCCATGGGCCGCAATGGCCTGCTGGCGCTCACCGACGCTGCCATCGCCACCTACGCCCTGAAGTACAGCCTGGCTCGCGAGCGCCCTTACCACAACGATGGCGCGGGCCGCTTCTTCAAAGGCAAGGACGGTTTCCCCTCCGGCCACGCTACGCTCAGCTTCGCCGTGGCCACGGCGGTGGCCCGCAGCCCGCGCTGCCCTAGGTGGGTGGCCTTGGCCAGCTACGGCGTTGCGAGCGCCGCTAGCGTCTCCCGCTGGGGCGTCCACAAGCACTTCCCTTCCGATGTGGTGGCCGGCACCGCCCTGGGTTTCCTGATCGGCAACTCCGTCGCGCGTCACCACCGCTGAGTACCGCGTTTCACAAATCCACTCACGTATTCCGGGCGGAGCGTAGGGTGGGCAGTCCTGCCTGCGAGTCGAGTGTCCACTCGGCTTGTGTGGGCTTCAGCCCAGGTAAGCCGGCAGGACTGCCGGCTTGCAGGCTGGATAGCCCGCCCCACGGAGTTGTCTGAGCCATACGTTACCGGATTTCTGAAAGGCAGTACTAAGTACTCCATCTCACAGATACGGTCACGTATCTGATCGTACTGTGGCGCGCGCACTCGTGCCTGCCGCGCCGAGACTCTTCTCAACGCCTGTGGCGGGTCGAGACGAGTCTCGACCCAGCAGCCTAAAGGCCGCGCCACACAGTCAGTGAATACGTCACAGTAATTGCGAATCAGTATTAAGGCGCCGGTCGCCGCCCTACTCCAGCACCCTTTTCTTCTTGACCCACTGCACTAGCAGGTCGCGTTGCCGCGGGCCGATCCTGGGAAATTTCAGCCCTGAGGTATTCAGTTCTCGCGGGCTGCTCTGGTTGGTCGCGGTGAACTCGTTGGTGAGCAGCGTGTATTGGCGGTTGGGGTCGATCTGCCGGCCCGCCGTGACCACCGCCGGCAGTTGCGAGCCCCGAAACCTGCCGATCACTACTCGGCTGTCGAAGGGATAGATCATCCACACGTGACGAACCAGGATTGTTCCCTGGTGCAACTCGGCGCGAATCCCGCCCCTGCCGATAAAGGCGAAATCCACGCCCATCTCCTCGGCCAGCGCCTTCTCAAACAGCGCCTTCAACTCCGGACGCCCAAACTCGCGTTTACTTTCCCCGATCGGCACATTCATCAGCTTGGCGACCTTGCTTTCCCAGGCGGCCACCACCGCGGCCACGTCTCTGGCTGGAGTGATGTATTTCACGCCCACCGGAATGCGGGTCCATTTGGCGGAAACCACCGCCTTGCTCTCGAGGTCCACCTCCAGATCCACCCGGCCCAGCTCGACCCCACCCGCCTTGACCCGCACCAGCAGCCGGTCCCCGGCCCGCTTCGGCTCGGTCAAGCCCGCATGGATGTGACCGCCGATAGTGACCGCAACTTCCGGGAGCTCGTTCAAGACCTGGGCTTCCTCGGGCTCACTCAGATGCCCCAGCAGCACAATGATGTGCGATTGATCCCGCACCTCTTGGATGTACCGCCGGACCGTCTCGACCACCGGAAGCGCCCGCCACTTGCCGATCTGATCGGGCGTGTGGAGCCGGGGGAAGTCGGAGGTAATGGCCCCAATGACCCCCACCCGCACTCCGTCCGCCTCCAGGATCACGTAAGGCCTGGCGGCCGCATTCTGCTTCTCATCCACCAGGTTGGCCGAGACGATGGGGAACCGCGCGGTGCGCTGGTACTCGCCGACTTTTTGCCAGCCGTAGTCGTATTCATGGTTCCCGAGCGTGCTGGCCTGAATGCCCAGATGATTGGCTACATCGTAGATGGGCACCCCATCGAAAAGGGTGGACACCGGAGTGCCCTGTACCAGGTCGCCGCAGTCGAGCACCAAGCACCACTTGCAATTGGCTTTCTCGCGCCGGATGGTGGCGGCGAGATAGGCAAACCCTCCGTTGCCGTTGGCGAATGGCTCCAGCCGCGCATGCAGATCGTTGGTGTGAAGGATCGTTACAGGCTTCGTGGCCTGCTGGGCCGCCGCGAGGCCCGCAACGAGCAGGAAAGCCGAAACCAGCCAGCGCTTTTTCACCCTGGAGAATATCATACGGCATTCGGCGAGCTTGGCCACGGCGCACCCTCTGGCCTCGGTGGTAAGGGCTCAGAAACTGGGAGGAAATTCCTCCGGCGTGTCAACATGACAAGCCGGAGGGTAGTGCGCTAAAAGCTGGTTGATCTATGGTGGGGGTCGCGGCAAAGTCGGAAACCCTACGATCCTCACGTAGCCTCCAGGAGTTCTCGGATGGTCCAGATGTGGTCCGTGAGCCCGGCTTCCATGGCGGGAGTGACGCGGATGGTCCGGTGAATCCGCACGAGATTGTACCAGGCGAAGTGCAGGGCAAGCGCTGCCCAGTGATTCTCCCACTTCTTCGGGAAGGCGTTGGTCAGCCGGGTCAACCTCCGAATCTGCATCCGCATGGTGAGGTTGTGGCGCTCGACATGAGACGTGCAGATCCGCTCCCGATCAGGGTTTCCCAGGACTGGTTTTGGGACAGCTTCCACAACATCAGCGGGGCTGTACCGCTGTTTGCTTTCGCGGGGCGCGGCATAGACCTTAATGAGCGTTCCGTAGTCCGCGCGATCCGAGAGCGTCGTATCGATAGCCGAGATGTAGGGCTGGAACCCGTCTGTCGTGACCTGGAAGCGCCGCGGAGCGGTCGCCGCCCGCAGACCTTCGATAAAAACGTCCGTGGTGGCCTGATTGCGACGGCCCAGAGCGAAGTTGAGCACGAGTTTGCTTTTTCGCTCGATGGCGATGAAGCAATAGGCGTCCCCGATGCTCTCGTCGTTCTCCTCCCAGGGGTGCCTGTGGGCTTCTTTCTTTTGGATGAAACCCCAAATCTCGTCACACTGAACGTCCGCGACCGGGACGTTTAGCAGCATCCGGCCCAGGATTCCCAGCAGCGGCTTGAAAGGCTGGCGGCTCGGGTGCCACGGCTCGAATCGTTAAAGAACTGTTGAGCCAGCGCGTGTCTCCCGACTGCGTGGCCCAGGTCATTTTTGATGGCCCCGTCACTCAGCGGGCCGTAGAGAAACTGATCGCCCACCTACAGCTTGCCAAAGACAACTACTCGAACAGCACAGAATAAGCAAGAACCCAAGATGGCTGATCGTACGGCTGTGTGATAGAATTCACGGCTTGGGCGCTCCTGAAGCCTACATTGCGTGGACCAATTCCCATTTGGGCTTCAACCCACGCTCACAGGCCAATTCCAACGCTCTCTCAAGCTTCGTTGTGGCTGACCTTCGGGCGGCCTCCCCTGAGATCGATGTGGCCATTCAATCCAAGGCCCTCAGAGTGGCTCTGAACCCGGGCGTGAGGACCAGAGTAGCGGAACGTTCGATAGACCTGGTGCTCCACGAAGATGCCGCCAGGCTGGTGTGTGTTTCCGTAGAGCACAAATCGATCATGACCGCACACGGCAAGGCGCGCAAGAACAGGTACGGCGACATCATCGCCTACTGCAACCACATGCACAACCACCGGAAAGAGTGCATCGCGGGAGCCATCATCGTTGTGAACACCTCACCGCTGTACGAAAACCCCGACGGCTTCGCCAGGGGCTTGGTGCGCCCAAAATTCAAGATGGACAAGGTGGTAGCAGATACCGTCAGAATCTTCACCCAGATTCCGCTGCGGGAGTTGCCCGACGAGCCGAACGATCAGCCCGAAGCATTGGCTGTGATCGTGATGAATTACGACGGGGCGAACCCCGCACGATTGGAGGATTATCTGCCCGAGGAAAGCCAGATCCGGTACGATGCCTTCATCGAGCGAATCGTGCGCCTTTACAGTGAGCGCTTCAGCCTACAGCGATAGCGTGGCGGAAATCGATCAGCGTGGCTACCTCGGCCTCCATGCGGGCCTTCGCCTGTCGGAAGTAACTCGGTTCGATCTCCACCCCAATACTGTTTCGGTCGCATCGGCAAGCCGCCACGAGCGTGGAGGCCGTCCCCATGAATGGATCGAGGACGGTGTCTCCTACGAACGAGAACATCCGAACTAGCCGGTAGGCGACTTCCACCGGGAAGGGCGCCGGATGATGGCGCGTGGATTCCCCGGTCACGTCAGTCCAAAAGGACCGGAACCATTTGGCGTGCTCCTCCTTGCTGAGTCGGGATTCTTCCCGTTGCTGATCGGTGGGGTTGCGGTAGCCCCCCGGCTTGCGCAGCATTAGGATGTACTCCATATCGTTCTTGAGGATAGCGTTTGGTTCGTACGGTTTTCCCAGGAACGATGAACCGTTCTCTACCTCGTAGCTTGCATTGGCAATTTTGTGCCAAAGAATTGGCGTCAGATAATCAAGCCCGACCTTGCGGGCACGCACGGCGATGTCAGCATGGAGCGGCATGACCATATGCCGTCCCTTGTTCTTTCGACGTGCAATGCAAACATCACCGACCACGCAGGCGATACGACCGCCAGGCACGAGAACCCGGTAGCAGTGCTTCCAGACCTTCTCCAGTTCGTCGTGGAAGCGCTCGTAATCCTCGACCAGCCCGAGCTGGGCTTCATGATCGGGGTATTCCTTCAGCGTCCAGTACGGTGGTGAGGTGACGACCAAATGCACGGACTCGTCGGTGATCCACTCCAGCCGGCGAGCATCCCCTTGTTGTAGGGTGTGCGTCGTTCTGGCGGTTCCGAACTTCGCCACGGGCATCACATCCAATGATAACGCGACCATGCCTTTTTATCGACAGGTCTTCAACCAAGGTTTAGCGCACTACCAGCCGGAGGCATGTCCCACACTGAAAACAGGGGCATTCCAGTGCGTGAGAGGCGGGGCGTTTGAATTTTTTGGCAGATTCTCAGGCCTGCGCCAGCGCCTCCAGGGCGGAGCGCGCTACCTCGCGCACTTCGGGGCCGGCGCGTTGCGCGGCCTGGGCGATTTCGGGCGCCAGCTCGCGGTACTTCTGTTCCGCAGCCGTGGCCATGGCGCAGGCCACCAGCCAGGGGTCGCCGCTCCGAATCAGCTCCCGCACCGTCAACTCCGGATGACTCACTTCGACCCCGAACAAATCCCATCCTTTCTCGGTCACCCGCCCCGAGGATTCCAGCAGCGGCAGCACGACCCGGCGCAGGGAGTGATCCAGCACGTTCTCCAGAAAATCCAGGGCCGCACCTATCTGATCCATGCGGTTGCCGTGGACCGCGCGGTAGGCGGCGTGGATTTCTCGCTGCGAGTAGCGCAACCCCAGCAGCCGGAACAGGCGCTCGATGGTCTGGGTGCAGCGCTCCTCGATGGTGCGCGCCAGCAGGCCGGTGGCGGTGGGCGCTCCTTTCTCGTCCCCGAACGGGGCCAGTGCGGCGTGCAGCTCGAAGTAGTGGCGGGCCTCGTTCAGAATCTGCTGGGTGACGAATGCGCTTCCGTAATTCAGTTCTGGCGCCTGCTCGCGCAGCCGGTTCAAGGCCTTCAATACCGCGGCCCGGATCGAGATATCCTGATGCCCGATCGACTTCAGCAAGACCTCGACATTGCGCTGGTCCGGAACCAGCTTCAACACTCGGGGGACTTGCCGGCGGATAGCCACCGCCACGTTGGTGTCCTCGAGCAGATCGCCGAGTGTTCCCGCGATGCCGGCGCCGTAACTGGCCAGGGCCTCGATGGCCACGCTCCGCACCCGAGGGTCTCCAAGCCGCTGGACCACCGCGTTGACGTGGGCGCGATTCCGCAGGGCCCCGGCCGCGCGGCAGGCTGCCGCCACCACCTGCGGGTCGGGGTCTTTCAGCAGTTGGTGGATGGCCTGGATATCCGTATCCCCGCGGACACTCACGGCGACCGCGGCCAGACAACGCCGCGCCGGGTGCGGATCCCGCACGGCCGCGGCGATCCATCCCGGCTGGATCAGTTCGCGGGCCCAGTCCGGGCGTGCTCTCATGGCTTCCAGCGCGCTTTCCGTCACGAGCGCACTGTCATGCGCCAAAAACTCCCCCGCCAATCCCATTGCCCCGGCGCGGAATGAGAGCACGTAGGCCACCGCGGGCTTGATCGCTGCAGCACCCTGGCCAGGTCCTGCCGATCGTATCTCCGCCAGCGCCTGGTTGAACAGGATGTCGGACCCGGCGGTTTCCGCCACCTCGTAGGCTTTAGCGCGCACCTCCGTCAGGGAGCTGCCCGCCAGACGGATCAACAGACGGCTCGTGTCATAGTCCGGAGCCTGCGCCAGCATCGACACCGCATAACAGGCTTGGCGTGGGTTGGCGCCCGTGGCGGCCTCCTCGAGCAAGGCCAGCGTGGCAGGATCGTTCACCCGAAGCCGCGAACTGTCCAGCTCCAGCCGCCGTCGCGCGAACCTTCCGCGCACGGTTTGGAGGTACTCCTTTTGCGCCCGCACACACAGAAAAATCCACACTCCCGCCAGGCCCATGACCAGCACGGAAATCTCGCGGACGTCCCGCAGCCCGAGCGCCAGCAACAGCGCCAGCAGGGCACCTCCCAGCCCCCGGCCCATGCGGTCCATGCAGATGTCCACGAAGGCCTTGGTCCGGTTTCTCAAGTCCGCCGGCAACGGCAGGTAGAGCAGCTCCATCCCGGTTCGATTCACGGTGTAACGAGCGGCCGATTCCGTCAATTCCGCCAGCATGGTGGTGGCCAGGCCCGGCATGGCGATGATTCCCACCGAGGCCGTGGCCAGCGAGGTTGGCATGATGCGCAAGGTCCCCCCGACCCCCAGCCGCTGCACCACCGCGGCCGTCGCCAGGAACTGCAACGGGATCGAGACCAGGTTCTGGTAGATCCCTTGAAAGGTGCCGAAAAAGGCCGCCAACTGGTCGCCTTTGTACCTCAGCGAGGCCATGGCCTGAAACTGGAACTCCACCAATACACCTACGATAAAGGTCAGGGTGATGATTCCGACGATCAACTGCAAATGACGGCTCCGCCCAATGCTTCGAACCACGTCCTGCAAAGTGAACTGGGCCTGCTCGCGTTCGGTGCCCCTGGCGCCGCCCAGCGCAGCCGCCTTCTGCGCGATAGCGCAGCGAAAAGCCACGTAGGCCAGAGCGACCATGGCCACGCTGGCCAGGAGCAGATTGCGGCTCCCCACCAGTTTCGCGGTCAGGGCGGTGAAGCTGCCGCCGAATGCCGCTCCTAACACCGAACCCAGGCCCAGCAGTCCGTACAGCCGCTTGGCTGAACGCGTGTCAAAGACATTGGCCGCTACCAGCCAGCCCTGCGACACCAGCACGATGCTGAACAGGCTTACCCACACGTTGAACACGTAGAGCATCCAGCCCAGCTTCAGCGCCACCAGGCACCAGAAGCCCACCAGACAAAGCGCCGAGACCCCCATGGCCCAGCTCACGGCCCTTTCCAGCGAGGTCTTGATGGCCAGTTTGCTGTAGAGGTAGGCCAGCAGCCCTCCCCCGGCCGCAATCAGCATGTTCAGGTAGGGCAGGCGGTCCACTTTGAACTCCGTCAGAAACATGGCCCGCGAAACCGGCTTGAGAATGTAGTAGGCGAACATCACGAACAGCAGATACAGCGACATGAAGGCTGTGCGCCAGGCTTCCCCCTCGCGGACGTCAAACAGGCCCTTCCATGCCGACTTCAGCTTGCGCATCGCAATCTCAGCCGCCACCTTCGGCTATCAGGCCAGAAGCATACCGCTTCCTTGGCTGCGATACAACCAGCGGTCAATTGGCGATTGACTCATTGGGGATTGACTCATTGACGATTGATTCATTGACGATTGATTCATTGACGATTGCACGGCGGCCTCCGGGCGTGCCTCCGTGAATCGTCAATGAGAAAATCGTCAATCGTCAATTCCCCGGCACAGCCGCTCTGCCGGCACCTTGACGATTGATGCATTGACGATTGCACGGCGGCCTCTCGGGCGTGCCTCCGCGAATCGTCAATCGTCAATTCCCCGGCAGAGCCGCTCTGCCGACAGGTGGAGCCGCTCCGCTGTTCGATTGCGGCCATGCCGGGATGTGGTGCAATGATTCAAGGCAGGGAGAGAGAGAGATGACGCCTCGCCAACGGGTTCTAACCGCCACTAATCACAAAGAGCCGGATCGTGTACCCCTCGATCAGGGCTCGATGCGCTCGACCGGGATCATGGCCATCGCTTACAACGGCCTCAAGTCCCACCTGGGGATCACGGCAGGCTGCACCTTGCTCTATGACCTGATCCAGCAACTGGCCCAGCCCGAGCAGTGGTACCTGGATCGGTTCCACATCGACGCCATCGACCTGGGCCGGGCCTTCTTCTCCGCGGAGGGCTGCCAGGCCTGGAGGCTGCCGGATGGGTCGCCCGCGCTGGCCCCCGCCTGGTTTCACCCCGAGCGTCAAAACGGCGACCTCGTCGTGCGCGATCCCTCCGGGGTCATCATCGGCAAGATGCCCAAGGACTCGCTGTACATCGATCAGTGCTTCTGGCCCCTGTGTGGTCCCGACGGGCTGGACAATTACGAGCCGCTTGAGGAAAAGATGAACCAAGTCACCTGGGCCGCCATCCCCACCGCGCCCTTCGACGAACCACTCACTGACGCCCGCCTGGAGGAGATCGCCCGCGTGGCCCGCCAGCTCTACGAAACCACCGACTACGCCATCTCTCTACAGGTCGGATGCAATCTGTTCGAGTGGAGCCAGTTCCTGTTCGGCATGGAGAATCTCTACCTGTACTTGGGCGCGGAGAAGCGAAAGCTGGGCCGCTTCCTTGACCGCCTCACGGAATTGCATCTGGAGAAGCTCAGCCGCCTGCTTCCCAAGATTCGGGGCTACGTCCAGATCCTGGTGGTGGGCGATGACCTGGGCATGCAGAGCGGACCGCAGTTGTCACCGCAGATGTACCGGGAATTGTTCCTCCCCCGCCACAAGCGCATCTACGGTTATGCCAAAGAACTCAGCGGCGCTCACATCTTCCTGCACTCCTGCGGCGGCATCTACCAGTTGATTCCTGACCTGATCGAGGCCGGCGTGGAGATCCTCAACCCGGTGCAGACCAGCGCCCGCTACATGGAGCCCGAGCGGCTGAAGCGCGAATTCGGTCGCGAGCTGACCTTCTGGGGCGGCGGCTGCGACACCCAGCAGGTCCTTCCCTTTGGCACCCCCCAACAGGTCCGGGACGACGTCCGACGGCGCCTGGAGATCTTCATGCCCGGGGGCGGCTACGTCTGGAGCCAGGTGCACAACGTCATGGCGGATGTCCCCCCTGCTAACATCCTGGCCATGCTGGAAGCGGCCTACGAGTTCGGTCGCTACTGAAAACCGGGCAGTGGGCTACTTTGGAAATCTTCTAGCTTGAACCGCTTAAGCAGGCCTGTCGTGCTGGAAGGATGACCAGAAAGGCTGCAAAGACCAAGGCCCCGGCCAAGAGAAGGCCGCAGGATGTTAACCAACTTGCTCACCTCTTGGGAGAGCAATCCACCAAGGGGCAGGCAACAGGAGAGCCCAGTGAGGCCGAGATTCGCAGGGTGATGGCTGTACTTGGACGAAGGGGCGGCAAGATCGGTGGCAAGAGGCGTCTCGACACGCTGACACAGGAACGACGCAGCCAGATTGCACCCAATGCCGCCCGGGCTAGATGGAACAAGGCTAAGAGACCTTACCGGTCTCCGGCATCTCTTGAACGTTACCACTGAACGCCCGATAGCCAGCCTGTGCCTTCTCAGCCTTCCGTTTGCCTGCCATTCTTCCAAGGGCGAGTGACACTGCCCCGGCGTTCACTCCAAGAGCATCAGCGATTCCTTGAGCTGTGAACACTCGGGAAGGATCTGACCGCAAAATGGCTTCGATCCGCTGTTCGAGTCCACCAGCAGTCGGAGATCCTGAGGTCTTCTTAGAGTGTGAATCGTCGGCTCTCCGGGCAACCGCCTTCTTCTTGGCGTTCCGCTTTCCACTGTTCGCGGCCTTTTCTGTGACGCGGGCCCTGAAGGATTCTGGATACCATTCAGCCAATCCCCAGCCATCATCGAATCGAAGCACGGTACCGTCTTGCTTGAGCCTGAACAAAGCGTTGGTCACCAGGTTGTCGAAGTTTTTTCGGGTTGATTCCAAGCCGCCATCCTTCAGGGCCTGGGCGATTTCTTTGTTGGTCTGCTTTTTACGAACGGTGCTGAGATATAGCTTGATGGACTCGGTGGCTGTCTTGCCCAGAAATGCGCCTCTTGGAAGTGCGATAGACCCCGCAGACGCGGTAGCCGCCACAGGGGAGAGCGAGACGGCCACGGAATCCTTGAACAAAAGAGAATCTCCCACGGCAACCCCAAGAGCGCCGCTAGCTAGGGCGCCCCGGAGCCCGGCGATAGCATTCTCAAGGGCAGTCTTCTTCGCCTCCATGTCGGCTAGGATCGCCGCGTAGTCTGTGGTCGGATACTCCTTATCCATGGCTTTTTCCTCGCTTTCAGGGCAAAAACGTGTTATAAACAGAAAGAGCGATCTTGCGTATGGGGGCGGCTTTCACCGCCCCCCGCCCGCGACGGGCGGCGCTCATAACGTCATACCAACACCTCGCTTCTGGGGCGGGTTCGGCTTGGGCTACCAACTGAAAACCGAATCCGCCACCACTTCAGAGCATAACCGAAATTCTGTCCCAGCGCAACTATTTTCTGAGATCGTGCATTTTCTCCATCGCAGTGCTAGAGGGATGTAGGATCATGTAGACATGGACCGGCTAGATTCCAACACGCGAGTTGCGGTGATTTCCGCCCTTGTCGAGGGCTGCTCGGCTCGCTCAACAGTGCGAATGACAGGGGTTTAAAAGAAATGTGACATGCGCCTGCTGGTCGAAGCCAGTGCGGTCGCATCGAAGTATCAGGATCATGCGTTCCGCAATCTTAGATTTCAGCGGATTCAGGTCGATGAATTGTGGGCTTTCATCGGGGCGAAGCAGAAGAACGTCACCCCGAAGATCGCGGCGAGGAACCGACGTGCAGGCGAGATTTGGCTCTGGGTCGCAGTCGATGCGGACACCAAGATCGTCCCGTACTGGATGCTGGGCGGGCGTGATGGGGGTGTTGCCGCCCAGTTCCTCTATGACCTGCGTCAGCGCCTTGCGAGTCGCGTACAACTCACCAGCGATGGACACGAGGCGTACCTGGAGGGCGTAGACTACGCTTTCTCCGGCACGAATGCTGATTGCGCCACGCTGGTGAAGCTGTATGGCGAGTCACCGGAAGCCGAGAAACGGTACAGCCCGGCTCAGTGCATCGGTTGCAGATCCACGGTCATAGTTGGTGATCCCGACCCCGCCCACATTTCCACCAGCTTCGCCGAACGCCAGAATCTTTCCGTTCGCATGGGCCTACGTCGCTACACGCGATTGACGAACGCTTTCAGCCGCAAGATTGAAAACCACGCGGCGGCCGTCGCGCTCTACTACTTCGCCTACAATTTCATCAAGATCCATCGCACACTGCGGATGACGCCGGCCATGGGTGCTCGCGTCACGGATCGGCTGTGGGAAGTGTCGGACCTGGTGGAGTTGCTCGAAGCGGAAGAACGGGGGTTAGAAAGAGCGGCGGCGTGAAGTGCGATAATCCGTCCTAAGGGAGACCGGAACGGTGGCCACCCAGAAGTGTAAGGGCTGCAGAAAGATCCTGGATGTTCACCACGGGACCACAAACGAGCACCCACGTCATCCTGGCTACTGCTACGAATGCGGCAAGAAGATTGAAGGAAAGCCAAAGTAGCCCGCTACTGAAAACCGGGCTAGCGCGTGTAGACGGTCAACTCCTGGCTGGTGGTGGAGCGCCACTGCTCCAGCGGCGGCGCTCCCGCACGTTGGAAGAAATCCGCCAGCTCGGTGCGGAATGCCTGGAGCTGGGCCTGGTAGGCCGGATCGTCAATCACGTTGCGCGTCTCTCCGGGATCCGCTTCCAGGTCAAACAGCTCGCTGGGCCACTCCTTGGTGCGCTCGACGTACTTCAAGTTCTCGGTGCGCAGCCCGCGCACGTTGGCGTACTCGAAGTACAGCCGGTTGCGCCACTGCCGCGGCGCCTGCCCGCGCACCAGCCCCGCGTAGGTGCGGCCCACGCGCTTCGGGTCGGCGGGCGCGCGCAGGCCCAGGTAGTCCAGAATGGTGGGGAAGAAGTCGTAGGCCGAAACCATCTGGCTGAAGACCTGGCCGCCGCGGATCTTGCCGGGATGATTCCAGATCAGCGGCACGCGCAGAGATTCCTCGTACATGTTGAACGGCCAGGTGCCGTTGCCCTTGCCCCAGACGCCATGGTGTCCCGCGTTCCAACCCTGGTCGGCGGTGAAGATCACCAGCGTATCCTCCCGCAGTCCCAGTTCTTGTAGCCGCTCGACGATCCGGCCGACGTTGGCGTCCGCCCCGGTGATCAGCGCCGAGTAGGCGTGCATGCTGGCGCGGTTTCCGTGGTGCGCCTTCAGTCCCGGATTCTGCCAGGGATGCATGGGCGTGTTCGGGAAGCACCCGAACTTGGAATCGTTGTACCACTTGCGGTACTTCTCCGGCTGGTAGTCGTAGGGCGTGTGGGGCGCATAGAAGGGCACGTAAAGGAAAAACGGCCGGCTTCGGTGCTGCTCGATGAATTCGATCGCAAAATCGCCCACCGCGTCGGTCTTGTAGCCCTTGTACTTCAACTGGCCGCCGTTCTTGACGAACTCCGGGTCGCGGTAGGTGCCTCCGCCGCCCGGAACCGTGGCCCAGTAGGTGAAGCCCCGCTGCGGGTGCTCGTCATCCCCCATGTGCCATTTTCCGGACAGGCCCAGCGCGTAACCGTTCCGTGCGAGCACCTCAGTGAAGGTCAGATGCCCGTCCAGAAAAGCGCGCGTGCGCGGCCCGAAGCTGTCCAGCGGGCGCAGCCAGTCCTGCACGCCATGGACCGAGGGAATCCTCCCGGTCAGATAGGTCATCCGGCTGGGCGAACATACCGGCGTGCAGGCGTAGGCCCGCGTGAAGCGCGCCCCCTCGGCCGCCAGCCGGTCCAGGTTGGGCGTGTGGAGCTCCTGGCAGCCGTACGACCGCAGGGCCCAGGCGCCATGATCGTCCGTCATGAAGAAAACAACATTGGTCTTGCGCCGGGCCGCGCGCAAAACAGAGGGCCCGCTCAGCGCGCCCGCCAGAGCCTGCCTGCGTGTGATCCTCATAGTGTCACGATTTTACTACCAGGCTTCGCCCTTGAGATCCCGGCGTGCCGGGATTTGGAAGTCAGGAGCCAGGAGTCAGGAGTCAGAATTGGCCTCCGGCGATGGCCGGGTTGAGCCGGAGTGTGACTGCGGACCCAGGGAGCGCACCGGAGAGATGGGAAGGCAGAAGGCAGAATGAAGACCTGGGTGCTGATGGCTGACGGCGGAGGGCCAGCCACGGACGTCGCTCTTGAAATCCCAACAACTTGTGAGCTCATGTAACCGTTACACCGCGGTTGGAATTGTTGAAGTAGTTCTGTTTACGAATTGCCGTGCAAGAATCTAGATGCTAGCGAAGATTCTCTTGAACGTCACGCCAGCCGAATTCCACCGGCGCCGCCGGGATGGCCAGCTATGCGATGCCGACGGCAGCAATCAGGAATCGCCATTGCGATCCGATCAAGGCTTCACGTGAAGCACATGGATTCAACGGGAATTGCCATTGATGCGCAGAAGATTGCCGCCGAGGGCCGCGAAGTCCTTCACGTCCTGCTGGGTGATAGTGGGAGGCGTATTCGCACCCCGATCGGGCCCCCAACGCTTTTGATCAGCCTCCCAGGCAGACGGCAAGAGGAGGGCAATGACAATTGCGCTTAGCTTCATTGGTCTGATTGTAAATGACGCGGCGTCCGGCTGTATCAGAATTGCATCCGCAGCCCGAACTGGAATAGCCGTGCCTCTCTGGTCGCCGTAATGGTGCCGCCGGCCGGTGCGTTCACGTTCTGGTTGGGGAGATTGAAGTTGGCGTGATTCAGCGCGTTGAACGCCTCACACCGGAACTGCATGTTGTACCTTTCGCGCAACCTGATCCTCTTGATGAGCGAGACGTTAACGCTGACGAGGCCCGGGGCGTCCAGGATATTCCGGCCTGAAGTGCCGAAGCGGTAAGCGCCGGTCGGGACCAGCGGGAAGGCGGATCGGTCGTACCACATGTCCGGAGTAGGGTTAGCCAGCGTCCCCTTGGCGACACGGTCAGGCCTGTTGGCTTCGCCCTGGTCCAGTTGCACACTGGAGGATGCCACCGTAAAGGGCGGCCCTGTCTGCAGGCGAGTGGTCCCTGCGACTTGCCAGTCGTTCAGGAGGAAATGCCGGCGGAACGGCACATCGTACATGAATAACGACGTTACGCTGTGGCCCCGGTCCCAGTCCGAGCGCCCCCGCTCGAGGCTGAGATTGCGCGCGTCCTGAGCGCCGCCGTAGCCACCGTCGCCGGAGCCGGAAATTTGCGAGGCGCTGTCGATGGACTTGCTGTACACGTAGTTCAGACGATAGAAGAAGCCACGCGCGAAGCGCTTGCGCATCTGGAGGATACCGGCATTGTAAATCGAGTTGGAACCGAAGGAGTAATAGTTGATGTCGTTGAATCCCGGAATGGGCCACGGCTGCCCGGCGCCAGGTAGCGTTGGAAAAAGACCCTGCCGCCATCCTGGCGCAGCAGGTTCAATCCATTGGTGGTGCAAATCCAGATCCTGCCCAGACTGTCGCGGCCGATATAAGTGACCAGATTGCCGCTCAAGCTGGCCGGATCGGCCGGATCGTTTTTAAAAACGGAAAATGCGTCACTCCCCGGCAGGAGACGATTCAAACCATCATCCGTACCGACCCAGAGGGCGTCGCCTTCCGCCAGGATGGCATTGACACGATCCTGGCTGAGGCTTTTCTGATCCTGGCGTTGGTGCCGGAAGCGACGCATTTCATTCTTGTCCGTATCCAGCCTCAACAGACCCTGGTCGGTGGCGAGCCAATGGCATCCGCTCCGGTCGCGAACGAAGGTGAACACCGTGAGTTTGGTCTTGTCGGCTTCGTTGGCAGTGTAGCGATACAAATGTTGCAGCCGGCCGCTGGCTCGGCAGCGTGCCAACCCTTCCGCGGTAGTGAACCACAAGGTCCCATTGCCGTCGATGGCGGAGTCGGTGATAAATGAGTTCAGCTTTCGTTCCGGCTCGGCAGGATCGAGCCACAGACGGCGGAAAACAGCGGTCCGGCGGTTGAAGATCAGGGCGCCGCCGCCATAGGTTGTGAGCAGGATGTCGCCGCCGGCGAGTTCCTTCATGGAAGTGACCCAATTGGCCAGGGGACTGGGCAAGGCTTGAGAGTAAGGCTCGAACCGAGAGAACGTTTTTCCCTTCGGGATCCACTTGTCCAGCCCATTGCTGCAGGAACCAATCCAGAAAATTCCCCGCCGGTCATGGTAAATGACTTGGGTGCACTGGCTTGCTTGCACGTCCGTCATGTTATAGAGCATGGAAATGCGGGTAAATCGCCCGAGGCGCGGATCCAAGTGATACATGCCGTTCTCCGCGCCGATGAGGATGTTTTCCGGTTCTCCCGGAAAAGATTCAATGGCATGGATGGCGATATCGGGGGAAAGGATACCGGCCGCTTCAACATCAGCCACCCGCTGCCAAAGGCCGGCAACCGGGAAATAGCAAAAAGGCCGGCGCCAGCGCTGCCGACCCAGAGCGTGTCAGGGGAAACTTTCGTTGCGGAAAATAGCCGTGACACCAAAAGTTTTTTTGGAGCGGAAACAGCGAACGCCGCCACGGCCAGGGCAGCCTGGGGCGGGAGCATCGCCAGCAAAGCGGCAATCGCATGCGGCAGGTGCGACACGACCGCCATCGCGCGGTCGTGGGCGGCGGGGTCCATCCGCACCGTCTTGGCCCCGGCGCCGCACCACACCCGCTCGGTCCGCCGCACCAGGGCTGCGGGGGGTGGTGCCGTGGGCGTGACGACGCACGTGGCGCCGGCGAACAGGTCCGCCCGGGCGAAGCGGGCGCCTTTACGCTCGCTCCCGGCCATGGGGTGGCT
>CAVRZY010000219.1:0-4935 GCA_963725415.1 uncultured Acidobacteriota bacterium
GCAGGGCATCGAGAGGGCCGGCAGGCCGAGCGCGTTGATGCCGCGCACCAGGCGGGTCGAGGCCAGGCGCACGTCTTCGGCTTCGCCCTCGATCTCCACGGTGGTCTGGCCGATCTTGGGCGCGCGCGGTGGGCGTGGTGGGCGTCAACAGGCAATCCACCTGCTTGAAGACCGCCCGGAACTCCTGTTGCATGAGGCGGCGCAGGCGCTGGGCGTTGACGTAGTCGGTGGCCGGCAGCAAGCGCCCCTGGTCGAGCAACGCCAGCACGTCGGCGCCGAATTGCTCGCGGCGAGCCAGGTAGGGTTCCATCAGCGCCGAGGCTTCGGCGTAGAGGATGATGCGGGCGACGGTGTTGAGCGCGGCGATGTCGGGCACGCGCAGCGGGATGATGCTGGCGCCCAGCGACTCGGCGGTCCCGGCCACTCGCCGCACGGCGGCGGCAACCTCGGGTTGGAGGCGGTCGAAGTAGAAGTTCTCCGGGCAGGCCGATGCGGACTCCGTCTAGCGAAGGGTCCTCCGGTGGCAGGTAGTCGGGAACGGGTTCCCGGCTGGAGGTGTCGTCGCGGGGATCGAAGCCCGCCAGGGCCTGCAGGGTGACGGCGGCATCGCGCACCGAGCGAGTGAGCGGGCCCATGTGGTCGAGGCTGAAATCCAGCGGCATGACGCCGTAGCGGCTGACGCGGCCGAAGGTGGGTTTCAGGCCGAACGTTCCGCAGAACGAAGCGGGGATGCGGATCGAGCCGCCGGTGTCGCTGCCCATGGCCATAAAGGCCATCTCGGCGGCCACGGCCGCGCCGGAGCCGCCGCTGGAGCCGCCGGGAATGCGCTCCAGGTCACAAGGGTTGCGCACCAGCGCCGAAGTGCGGGTTGGCGCAGGTGATGCCGTAGGCCAGCTCGTGCATGTTGGTCTTGCCGAGGAGCACCGCGCCGGCCTGGGCGAGCTTCTCAACCACTGCGGCGTCGCGGTCGGGAATGTGGTTGGCAAAGACCTTCGAGCCGCAAGTGGTGCGGACGCCCTTGGTCGAGAAGACGTCTTTGACGGCGATGGGAATGCCGTGCAGCGGGCCGCGGTCGATACCCCGGGCCAGCTCTTCATCGGCCTGACGCGCGGCGGCCCGGGCGCTCTCTTCCATCACGGTGATGAAGGCGTTCAGTGTGGGGTTGAGCCGGGAGATGCCGTCGAGCAACGCGGCGGTCAACTCGACGGAAGAGATCTTCCTGGCGCGCAAAGCGGCGGCGGCTTCGAGGATTGTCATTGGCTCTCCTCGCGCGGGCAGGAGAAAGTCACTGCGGGTTCAATGTCAATGGGAATGGACTTGACCAGGGGCCGGAAGGCAGCCTCAAGGGCCTCGAGCACCGGGCCAATGCGCTCGAGCTCTTCCGAGGGTATGTCCAAGCCTTGCGCTGTGGCGAGCGTTTTCCAGTCTTTCATGAGAGGCATTCTACTCCAGGCCGGGCAGGTATTGAGTAAAATTGAAGAGGGAGCTATGGATCGCCTACGATATTTCTGCATTGTTCTGGCGCTGGGGGCGGGCGGGCTGAGCGGCCAGGGGTGGAGGAAGGCCGATCAGCAGGACCTCTCCGAGGCGCAGATTCAAGAGATCATCGCGAAATTCGCCGCCAAGGAGACCCAGTTTGCGCGGGCCCGCGAGAACTATACTTACCGGCAGACGGCGCGCATCCAGGAGCTGGAGCCGGAGGGCACGCCGCGGGGCCGCCACGAGATGGTCTCCGACATCATCTTTTCGCCCGAGGGCAAGCGCACGGAGAAGGTGGTGTGGGCGCCGGTTTCGACGTTACGCAATATCCAGTTGACGCCCGAGGACGAGCAGGACCTGCGCAGCGTCCAGCCCTTCGTTCTGACCTCGAATGATATTTCGAAGTACTACGTGCGCTACCTGGGCAAGCAGAATGCCGACGAGATTCCCTGCTACGTCTTCGCCGTGAAGCCCAAGAAGATGGAGAAAGGGGAGCGCTACTTCCAGGGGATGATCTGGGTGGACGACCGCGATTTGCAGATCGTCAAGTCCTACGGGCGGGGCGTGGGCCTGCTCAGGAGAGGCTCCGAAAACCTGTTCCCGAAATTCGAGACCTACCGCGAGCAGATCGACGGGAAGTACTGGTTTCCCACTTACACGCGGGCCGATGACGTGCTGGCCTTCCAGCACGGGCCGCAGCGCATTCGGATGACGGTGAAGTACGAAGACTACAAGCAGTTCAAAGCCGACGTGCAAATCAAGTACGGCGAGCCGGTGACCAGCCCGGAGCCGAAGAAGCCGTAGCGCCAGCCGTCAGCGCCGCTGCCGGAGGCGCAAGGCCGACCGCTCTTCCAGCGCGGCAGCGTAAAATGAAACCTGCGCCGTGATCGACAGACGCGCATTCTTGTTGGGTCCTGCTACGGCTCTGCTGGGCTGCCGGCGCCGCCGGAGCGCGGGTTTCTACGGGTATGCGTTCGTGGCGAATGAAGAGGGGCAGGCGATTGCGGCGGTGGATCTGACTACTTTCACGGTGGCCCGGCACATCCGCGTAGTGGGGAATCCGACCGCGGTCCTGGCGGGCCAGGGGGCCGTGTGCGCCTTGACGCCTAACACGGGCACGCTGCACGAGATCGGAATGAGGGATCTGGTGCTGCGGCGCAGGACCCAGGTGGCGCGCTCGGCGGTGTCGATGCGGCTGGCGCCGGATGGGTCGGCAGTCTGGGTTCTGTGCCGAGAGCCCAGGCAGTTGGTGCGCGTGGGGATGGAAGAGTTCCGCATCCAGGCCCGCATCGGCCTGCCCATCGAGCCGGTGGACTTCGATGTGGCGCCCAGCGGGCAATGGGCCGCGGCGAGTTTCGGGGACAACGGCGGCGTGGGATTCACCGATCTGCTCGCCCGGCGCAGCCAGCGCCCCGTGGGCGTAGGCACGACGATCGGCAGGGTGCGTTTCCGGTCCGACGGCAAGCAGCTCTTGGTGGCCAACACGGCAGACCGGATGCTGAGCATTCTGGAGGCGCCCAGCGGGCGGCTGATCGTGCAACTGCCGCTGGCGGTGCGGCCGGAGGACTTCTGTGTTAAGTCCGACGGCGGCCAGTTGTTCATCACCGGAGCGGGAATGGACGCGGTGGTAGTGGCGTATCCCTATAGAACGGAGATCGCCGAGACGGTGCTGGCGGGGAAGGCGCCCGGGGCCATGGCCTGCTCGAGCGCATACCTGTTTGTGGCGAACCCTCGCTCCGGGGACGTCACCATCCTGGATATCGAGACACGACGCGCTATCGCCGTGGTGGCGGTGGGAGGGGAGCCGGGATTCATCGCCATCACGCCGGACGAGCAATACGCGCTGGTGCTGAACCGGCGCTCGGGGGATATGGCGGTCATCCGCATCGCCGCCATCCGGGCCACCCGCACCAAATCGGCCTGGCTGTTCACCATGATCCCGGTGGGCTCCCGGCCGGTGAGCGCCGTGGTGCTGGGCATCTAAGGGGGCCGGCGGCAGAACTACAGCAGGGTGAAGCCGGGTGCGGCACGCAGTGAACGGTCAAAGGTGACTGTGCCGCGGCAGCCCTTGGCGAGGTTCATGTGCCCGATCAGGTGATCGGTGAAATCCCCTTTCCCACTGCGACAGGATCCCAGCGCGGCGCGAACCGAATCCTCGGCTTCCACCTGAAAAACGTCGGTGCGCAGCAGTTGTTCTATGACCTGGAGGACCTGCGAGCTTGGATGTCCGAAAACTGACCGCAACACCCACACGGTTTCGCACAGGACCAGGGCAGAGATGTAGACCACTTCGCCCTGAGATCTTGACCGCGCCAGAAAGGCATGGGCACGCTGGGCCTGATTCGCATGATCTTCCACGAGGAAACGTACCAAGACGTTGGTATCGATCCCAGTCATTGTTGACTTGTACGCCGCCGCAGGCGTGCGCTCCATCGAGTACGGACAGCTTCTTCAATCCCCTGGTCCATCGCCCGCACCGTCACCGCCCGCCTGCCAGGGCACCGGAGAAAGCCCCGCAGCTCCTCGAATGGGACCCGCTTGGCAGCCAAGGAGACGTGTCCGTCCGGTTCAATGACAAAATCGATTCGGTCGCCAGGTTTCAACTTGAGGCGCTTTCGAACTAACGAAGGAATGGTAATCTGCCCCTTGCTGGTCACAGTGGCTGTAGCCATGATTGCTCCTTACCTATGGTAAGGCAAACGGGATGGCACGCGCAATGCCGAGTAGGACTCCCCTGAATATGGTAGGAATAGGACCAGGTGCGGTCTCGAAATCGGCACAGGCAAAGATGGGTGCTGCGGTTGGCGATCGCGCTGGCGGCGCCTAGCATGCTTGCGGCCAGATCCGCTCCCCGGCTGCTGCTGACGGCGGAAGATTTCGCGCGGATCGACAGGCAGGCGCAGTCTGCGGCCTGGGCGGCGGCGGTGCGGGCGGGGATCGTGCAGGCGGCGGAAAGCTGGCCGGAGGCGCACAATCAGCGCTATGGGCTAAGCAGTTGGGAATTGCCGCCGGAGGGCGGGCAGTGGACCCTGTGGTACATCTGCCCCACGCACGGAGTCTCGCTGCAATTCAAAGGCCCGGGGCAGAACCTGTGTCCGGTGGACGGGCGGAACTACACCGGCTGGCCGTACGACCAGGTGATCTACGCGCGGCGGCACAGCGAGTCGGCCAACGCCGCGCGGGACTGCGGGCTTAGCTACCGGTTCACGGGCAAGATGGAGTTCGCCAAAGGCGCGGCGGCGGTCTTGCTGGCCTACGCGGATGTGTATCTCAGCTATCCCATCAAGGACACCAACAACAAACTGAATGCGACCAGCGGAGGGCGGGCCACGGCGCAGACGCTGGATGAAGCGGGCTGGCTGATCCCGCTGGCCTGGGCCTACGACCTGGTGGCAGAGAGCGGGGCTTTGGACGCGAGTCAGCGGATGCACATCGAGCGCGACCTGCTGCGCGCTG
>CAVRZY010000220.1:0-3940 GCA_963725415.1 uncultured Acidobacteriota bacterium
CGGAGCCGATCCAAACGGGTTGCCGCTGGGATTGCAGATTATCGGCCGGCCTTTCGAGGAGCCCCTCGTCCTGCGCGTGGCCGCGGCGCTGGAAGCCAGCACAATGATTCAATGACTCAATGACTCAATTCTTCTATAATCAGTCCGAGCAGGAGATCGGAACATGGACTTGACTCGCCGCACCTTTCTTCAATCCGGGACCGCGCTGGCCGCCACCACGGGCGCCCCGGTGAAATCTTACGCCGCCAACGATCGCATCCAGGTGGGCGTCATTGGCACGGGCGCGCGCTCGCACGAGCTGATCGCCGCCCTGCTCCAGCACCAGGGCGCCGAAATCGTAGCCGTCGTGGACGCCTATAAGGGCCGCATCGAGCGCGCCATCGAGCGCACCAACGGCCGCGCCAAACCCTACAAGAGCTACAAGGACATCCTGGCCCAGAAATCCATCGACGCCGTGCTGGTGGTCACGCCCGATCACTGGCACCGCCAGATGGTCTTGGAAGCCATCCAGGCCGGCAAAGACGTTTACTGCGAGAAGCCGCTCACTTACAGGACTTCCGACGGCTTGCAGATCATCCAGGCCGCCAAGGCCGCCGGGCGCGTCGTCCAGGTCGGTAGTCAAGGCATGAGTTCCCAGACCCAGCGCAAGGCCAAGGAGATGATCCGCTCCGGCAAGCTTGGCAAGGTTACCATCATCCGCGCGGCCTACAACCGCAACAGCGCCTCCGGCGCTTGGATCTACCCCATCCCTCCGGACGCCTCGCCCCAGACCGTGGATTGGGAGGCCTTCCTGGGCCCGGCCCCCAAACGCCCCTTCAACCTCGAGCGCTTCTTCCGCTGGCGCTGCTACGAGGATTACTCCGGTGGCATCGCCACCGATCTCTTCGTCCACCTCTCGACCACCATCCATTTCCTGATGGATGCCAAAGCGCCCGCCAAGGTCATGGCCATGGGCCAGCTTTACCGCTGGAAGGAGAGCCGGGACGCCGGCATTCCCGACACCCTCAACGCCATCCTCGAATACTCGGAGGGTTTTGTGGTGAACCTAAGCTCGACCTTCAACAACCAAGCCAGCGCCGAAGGTAGCTTCCAGTTCCTGGGGACCGAGGGCACCGTCACCTTCGGCGGCGGAGGTATGACCTTCTATCCGGAAACGGCCATCGAAGACAACCGCTGGATTGTCGAGAGCTGGCCCCGCGCCCTGGAAGAGGCCTACTATCGCGACCCCAAGGTCCGCCAGACCGAAGTCGTCGATTCCTGGAAGCCCAAGGTAGTCGAAGGTCCGCAGCAGTTTCAGGAGCAGGGCCTCGACCCCACCGTCTCCCACCTGGGCCACTGGCTCGAATCGATCCGCACCCGCAAGCCTTACTGGGAAGATGCCACCGCCGGCCACCGGGCCGCCGCCTGCGCCCACATGGTCAGCCTCTCCACCCAGCAGCGCCGCCTGGTCGAGTGGGACTTCGCCAGGGACGACATCAAGCGAGGGTAGGGTAAGCCTCCGGCTTGCCATCGGCTCTCCCGCCGCCCGGTATACTGGGCAAGGGGCAGATTATGCCGGAGGTCATCGAGTCACAGCCAAAGGCGCTGAGCCGCCGGGACCGCTTTCGCGAGTACATGAAGCGGCTCAATCCCTCCGCGCCCGCGCGAGAGGCCATCGAAGCTGGGCTGGTCGTTGACGATCTGCACCAGTCGCTGTATCAGAAGCTGGCGGCGCGGGCGGATCTAGAGCCGGGCAGTCAGCAGTTACTGGCGGGCGGCGTTGGGTCCGGGAAGACGACGCAGTTGCTCCTAGCCGTGGACTGGCTTCGCAGGCAGGGTAACACGATCCCGCTGTATGTTGATGTGGCAGCGTGGACTGACCTGTCTCGTTTGAAGCCCGGCGCGGTGCTTGCAGCGTTCGGCGTCAGGATGGCTACCGAGGGCTTGAACCGTTTCACATTGACGCGAGACGAACACGACGCGCTGCTGCAGGCTCGGGACAAGCTGATGGAGTTCCCCTTCGAGGAGGACACGCCCGAGGGGGCTGGCAGGCCGCTGTATCATCCGATGCCTGTGCTGAAGAGACACTTCCCCTGGGCCGGGGGCCTTTTGACGACCTGTTCAGTGTTTTTCGCAAGGCCTCCCATGCGCCGGTTGCCATTATCGACGGGCTTGACCGCCTGCTCACGGCTGCCCGGTTCTGGACAGCGGTTGAGGCGGACTTCGCGGCGCTGCGAGAGCGCGGAGTCTCTGTGCTAGCGGTCGCCCCGATCACCGTGCTGTTCGAGATTGGGCGCTCGATTCCCGACCAGTTCGATCGGGTCCATCACCTGCCACCGCTCATAGCTGAACCGGAGGGAGGGAGCCTACTGAGAAGTGTGTTAGAGCGCCGAGGCGCGACCGACCTCCTGCAACCCCCGGCGGCGGGTTTGATTTGCTCAGCCTCGGGAGGGGTGCTCCGGGACTTGGTCTCTCTAGCGCGGGATGCTGGCGAGGAGGCCTACGTGTCAGGAGCGGAACGCATCGGCCAGAAGCACGCTGAAAAGGCCGTCAGGCAACTCGGCACGGCCTACCTTCGGGGACTCGGCCCGGAGGAGATTAGAGCCTTGTCGCAACTAGATAGAACTCGCTCGTTCGATCTACGCTCGGACGTGAACGTTCAACTCCTGGCCACGCGGCGGGTCTTGGAGTACTCCCCCACCGATTTCCGGGTCCATCCTGCCCTGCTGCCCCTGATTCTGGAGGCGGAGGCGCGCATTGCCTGACTTCGCGGAGTCATCCGGACACGAGATCGCCCGCCGCTTGGAGATTCGCACGGGCCAGGCTTGGGTTGCAGTGCTCAAGCCGCCGGAAGGTGTGGAAACGGCGCTGGAAGCGCTCGAAGACGAGTTCCAAGTCTACCTCGGACGCCTGGTCCGCATCCTGGACGCGAGCCGTTTTTCGGTAGCCGAACTCCGGGAACAGTTGCACTCTCCGTCCGACGACACGGTGATCCTTACCGGCCTCGACGGGTTCGACGAAGCACCCTGGACGGCGGTCGATATCAACCGGGACGGGATGGCGCGACAGGGAGACTTGGTCTTGTGGTTGTCAGCGGAGGGAATCCTGGGGTTATGCCGGCACGCTCCGAACCTGAGGAGCTTCATCGGTGGCAGCATCTTTCACCTCGGTCCGGACGGTGGCATCATGACCGAGCAGGAGCGCCAACGCCGCCTCGCTGATCTGGCCGCTCACTACAAGCTGGACAACGAGCAGGTCATCCGGCTAGCGGAGGCTCGGACCTTACCTCCGGTTCCGGAATTCGTGGAATGGCTTGTCCTACTGGGGCGGGGGGATCTGCTTTGAACCTGGGGCAAGACGCGAAGCGAAGGGCCGAGCTACGCGATCAGGCGCTGTCCCAGTAGGCAACCGAGACGTTTATTCGAAACAGGCCCCGCCGAGTCTTCAGTCACCTGCGCGCCTACCTTTGGGAACAGAGCCAACTCAGTGGCGTTCGCAACGACGTCTACCGGGCACTGAAGATGGAATCCCAGCGCGGCGACCAGTTCTTAATCTGCCTGGGAGCAACCTTCGTCAAGAAGCCCGCCGATGCGCCTTTCGAGCTGGGTTCCGGAGCGCGCCTCAGCTTTGGGCTGACGCTGCGCGAAACCGGATCGCGATCTTGCGTTGTGGCTTGCACATTCCGATACTACCTACCGTCCGACCTGCCCCCGGGCCGTTCCCCCGAATTCCTGCGCTTCGACCTCAATCGGGAGTCCCACTCGGATCCGCTGGCGGAACCCCGCTGTCACCTGCATCCAGGGGCTCGATGAGGTCCGCCTGCCCCTGCCAGTCTTGGACCCATTCGAGGTTCTCGACCGCATCTTCTTCGTCATCGAGCCCGCCCTCCTGCCGCAGTAGGCCGGCCACCGCGCCGCGGCCTGCGCGCACATGGTGAACCTCTCGGCCCGTCAGGGCCGGC
>CAVRZY010000221.1:0-4305 GCA_963725415.1 uncultured Acidobacteriota bacterium
CAACTCCCTGCAGGAGAACAACTTCGGCTGCAGTTGAGTTTTCGGACGTTACGGGAGGTGCTGATTTGCAGCATCCGGCTTTCCGACAGGTTTCATCGAAGTGGATATTTTCATCCTTCGAGGGTGACCAGGGATAGTGCGCAACTTGCCTGTGTGTTTCTCGGTTACGGGATCTTCTTGACGATCTCTGCGAACTCCGCCGGGGTGAACGCCCTCAAGGTCGTCGTCCTGACGTTGCCTAACGAACTGATAGCCAGCGCACCGGCGGCGACCAATTCATCACTGGGCCATTCACTGAAGGCCACCAGGTCGTATGCTCCCATCGTGACGTAGATGCCCAGCACCTTGCCGCCCGCCGCTTCCGTAGCCTTAACGGCTGCTTCAAGTCGCGCGGGCGACTCTTTGATGTTCTTGACTCCCTGCTCTGTCCAGTTGTACAGCGTGACGTAGGTCGGCATGGGACCAATCCTCCTTTCCGCGAAGATGTCACCATTGGGTTTCGGGTCCAGGACTGGTGAGAAGTGCCAGCCCAAAATCTCTGCCCAACGATCTGGAGCAATTATAGCGTTTCGCGCGGGCGGGAATGCTCATCCCGCGAACCGCCACCTGCGCACGGCCCAGCGCTCGAGCTTCTCTTCGGCAACCTCATATCCCAGCCCCGGCCCATCGGGCGCCGCAAGACACCCGTCGCTGAGTTCAATCTCCGGCCGCACAACGTCGTCCAGGTACCAACGCCGGCTGGGCTCGACATCGGTGGGAAACACGAAAGCCGGATGGCTGGCCAGCGCCAGTGCCTGCGCGGAACCTACCCCCAGCTCCGGCATGGTGCCCATCCAGAGCGGGATCGCGGCCTCCTCCGAGACGCGGCAAATGCGCAGCGCCTCCAGATATCCCCCCACGCGCTGAAGCTTGATGTTCATGACCCGACAGCTCCTCAACTGGATCGCCCGGCGGGCGTCGGCTTCCGTCTCGATTCCCTCGTCCAGGCAAATGGGCGTTCTGAGGCGCTCTTGCAGCATCGCCGCGCCCTCCAGATCCTCTTTGGCCAGTGGTTGCTCGAACATCATCAAGCCGTAGTCGTCGAGCTCCTCGAAGACCGCGAAGTCGTCGCGCGTGTAGTCGGCGTTGGCATCCACAAACAGCGGGATGTTGCCGAACTCGCGCCGCACCGCCTTCACCAGGCCGACGTCCTGGCCGCGCTTGATCTTGATCTTCAGACGGCGGTAACCATCGCTCCAATGGCGGTGGATGGCCGCACACAGTTCCGCTTCCGTATCGTAGAGGCCAATGGCCAGGCCGGAAGGAATTGGCCGGTCCGGCACTCCCAGCAAGCGCCGAATCGCCACACCGCGCCCGCGCGCGACCAACTCCCAAGCCGCGGTCTCCAGCGCCACGCGTGCGAAGCGGCTCGAGCTGACCCTTCCAGGTGAGCGCCGAGATCCACCACGGACTCGAAGCGCCGGCCCAAAACCCCCGGAATCAGGCACTCCAGCAATTCCCGCTGGCAGCTCTCCGGAGTCTCGCTCGAGTAGAAGCTGCCCGGCATTGCCGACGATTCTCCCCAACCGAAAGCGCTCCCATCGGAGAGCCGTACCAGCAGTGCCTCCTTCCGAGCGACCGCGCCCGAACTGATGCGAAAGGGTTCCGTCATCGGAATCGACACGCGGATAACACTCGCCTCCTGGATGAGGGAGGGGCCAACCTGAGCCACCATGCCGGGACTATCGCCACTCATTTCAGAACCGCCAGGAGATTGCTGTAATCATCCGTCCAGAGACGGGGGTCGCTGCGCTTTTCCGGCCGGCTCAGCGCAGCCTCCAGGGGCGGTTCCGGCAGAGAACGCGCCTCCGTGCTCATCAACATCCAGGTGGCGGTCAGGATCTGCTGCTGCGGGTCGGACCAGTTCTGGATCAGCCGGGCTTGTTTTCCCAGCACGGCCGCCATTTTTCGCAGCAGCGGCGCCAGGTCAACGTACAGGTTGCTGATATGAACCGCCAGCACGCCGTCCTGTTTCAGATGGCGGAAGTAGAGTTCGAAGGCTTGCCGCGTCATCAGGTGAACCGGGATAGAATCGCCCGAGAAAGCATCCACCACCAGCACATCGAACTGTTGCGCCGGCTCCCGCTCCAGAGCCACACGAGCGTCGCTCAGCACCACCTCGCAGCGGGCCTCGCTGTCCCTCAGGAACCAGAACTGGGATCCGGCGAGCTGGACGACCAGTGGATTGATCTCGTAAAAGCGAAAGTAATCGCCGGGCCGCCCGTAAGTTGCCAGAGTACCGACCCCGAGACCAATCACGCCGATCCGCTGGTTGGGCCTGCGGCGGTGCTGGAGCGCCAGCCCGACCCCCGATTGCAGCCCATAGTAAGTTGTCGCCTCACGGGCTCGCGCGGCAGAAAGAAACTGCGCCCCGTGGATGATCGGCCCGTGGTAAAGCACCCGCGCGGCCTCCTCGCCGTCCCCGCCGTCGGAGTCCTTCACCCACAGCGACCCGTAGAAATTCCGCACCATGACCCGGATACCGCTGGCCGAGGCGCGGAACTTCACCGTGCCAACGAAGGCCAGCAGCATCAGCAGACCCAGCACGATCAGGTGCTTCGGCGACGAATACCCATACAGGCGAACCAGCGCCAGCATGGCGCACGCCGCGATTCCGATCTGCAACTCGAACGGGCCGGGCAGCAGCCGGGTAGCCACCACACTGGTGAACAGGCCGCCCAGCGCGCCCCCCAGGGCCACCATCAGGTAGAAAGACGTCAACTGCTCGGAAGAGGGCTTCGTCCTGGCCAGTTCGCCGTGGCAGAACATGCAGCACACAAACAGTCCCACCACAAAAAGCGGAATTCCCAGCTTCAGGCTCATGGCCCAATCTCCCCGGAACAGGCCCAGGCACAGACTGACCAGTACCACCGGCAGAAGCCACCGGAACAAGCCCAGCCTGTACCAACCCTCGCGGTCAAAGCAGAGAACGAAGCTCAGTAGGTAGACGCTGAGCGGGGCGATCCACAGCAGCGGCACTGGGGCGACGTTCTGGCTGAGATGGCTGGTGACCGCCAGCAGCAGCGTGGACCCACAAGCTGCCAGCGCAACCCACAAGACCGGCCGCTTCCACCCCAGGCGTGGTGGGCCGCCTCTATCCGCCCGCTCCGCTACTTCGCCCTGCCTTGAACCGCTGGCCCGGTACACCAAAGCCGCAGCCGAGCACAACACCAGGAAGCCCACGTAGGCCCACGACCAGGTCCGCACCTGCCACCGCGTTGTTACAAACGGCTCGATGATCACCGGATAAGCCAGCAGTGCCAGCAGGCATCCAAGATTCGAAAGCGCGAAAAACCGGTAGGGGAAGGCCACCCTGTACGACCGCGCGTACCAGGCTTGCAGCAATGGACCGGTCGCCGACAACAGGAAGTAGGGCAAACCCACGCAGGCGCCGAGCAGGCCCAGAATCCGAAAGACCGGCTCCTCGTTTCCGGTGGGCTGCCAACTGGCGTCGGGCCTCACTGGCAGCACCAGCACGCTCGCTCCCAAAAGCGCCAGGTGCAGCAGCGCCTGCGCCTTGGGCTGGAGACACCGCACCGTCCAGCAGGCGTACAGGTACCCGAGCAGAAGCACCGCCTGGAAGAACAGCATCGAAGCAGTCCACACCCCGGCGGCGCCGCCGAACCACGGCAGGATGATCTTGGCCAGGATGGGCTGGACGATAAACAGGAGAAAGGCGCCGGCGAAAATGGCCAGCGCGTAAATCAGCAGACCAACTCCCGCCGAGACTTGCAGGCGCGTGGACTTGCCCATGTGCACGTGCGCGTCGACAACCATTCAAGATGATAGATCAGCATAGCACTTACCAGTTACGATGATGCTATGGAGCCTCGCATGCGCCTGCGGGTCGAGTGTTACGCCGGCTACAAGGCCGACCAGCGGCCGCTCAGGTTCTATCTCCGCGAGCGCCTCTACCAGGTGGAAGAGGTGCTCGACCAGTGGTACGGCCCGCAAGACACCTACTTCCGCGTGCGGGCGGATGACGGCCACATTTACATCCTTCGCCACTCTCCGGTTCCCGAGGATGTCTGGACACTGGAGTCGTTTCGCCGGCACGATTGGGGGGCCCTGAGTGTGACGGCAGGGATTGCCCCGTCCCCTAACAGCCCGTGGATAAAGTCACAATGCGCGAATTTCGGGGACAGGCGACGAAACTCCGTGTCGAGGCGGCCATTCAAACTAGGGCACTTAGCCGAGGGGGTTTCGTTGCCTGTCCCCGAAATTCCCTCCGCCGACCGGTCTGCTAGACTTTATCCACGGGCGGCT
>CAVRZY010000222.1:0-10431 GCA_963725415.1 uncultured Acidobacteriota bacterium
CCAGATCGAATGGCTGTCTGGCCCAATCGACAGGATGCGCTACCTAGACTCCAGCGGGGCGGTGTGGGACACGCTACGCCTAACGTGTTGGTTCAGCGGCCCGCTTGAGCGCGTCCGCTGCAACCAAAGGTTTAGACGGGGTGATGCTTGAGGTTGACTCCGGACCCTCCGCAAATTCGTCAAGTACGGTGTCTGACGGGCGTTTCTGGGCAGCCAACTCACGAAGGCTATCGAAGGAACCAACGTAGTGAACTTTTCTTTGCCGGACTTGAATGCTTCGCGATATACTGCGTCGCACGCGCTTCATCTCCTTTCTTTGCGCGCAGATATGTCCAGCCCGGAGGACAAAAAAGACGAACCGGCGAAGACCCCTTTCGGGCCCGAGGAGCCGACTACACCTTACGGCACGCCTGAGCCGTCCCAACCGACCGCCGAGCTTTACCTTAGCGACCGCGCCACGCGCGACATCGCCCAGCGGTTCGATCTGCTGGCCGAACTCGGCCGGGGCGGATGGGCATCGTCTATCGCGCCCGCGACCGCGAAACGAATGAAATTGTCGCGCTCAAGGTCCTGAAGCCCGAGATTGCCAACCGGCCTGGCCTGATCGACCGCTTCAAAACCGAACTGCGCCTGGCCCGCAAGATCACCCACAAAAATGTGTGCCGGAGCTACGACCTGCACCGCTTCGGCGAAACCGTGGTGATCGCAATGGAGTACGTGGAGGGCGATAGCCTCCGCGCCGCGCTCAACCGGCCCGGGGGCGTCTCGTTGCGCGGCGGGATGAATTGGGCCAGCCAAGTCTGTGCGGCGCTTGCTGAGGCCCACACGCAAGGGATTGTCCACCGCGACCTGAAGCCGGAAAACATCGTTATCGACCGCTCGGGGCAGGCCAAAGTAATGGACTTCGGTATTGCGCGCTCCATCGACACAACTACCACAACCGGCGTCATGACCGGCACGCCCGCCTACATGAGTCCTGAGCAGGCCGAGGGCAAACCTGTGGACGCTCGCAGCGACATTTATTCGCTGGGCCTGATCTTGTACGAGATGTTTACCGGGCGGCCCGGCCTCAAGGCCGAAGTTCCATCGCCCTCGCCCTGAAGCAAATCCACGAGACGCCACCGCCGCCGCGCGAGGTAGAGCACCTGATTCCCGACTTCCTCGACGCGCCATCCTGAAATGCGTGGAGAAAAGCCCTAAGAAACGCTTCCAATCGGTCAGGGAGCTCGAAGCCGCGCTTACTGAACAATCCGAAGGGAAGACTGCCGCAGTAGAGGCTGAAGGTGGCGAACTGCCCATCGTGCTCACTCGTTGGCAACGAAGCGACTGGCTTCTGGTCGCTGCCGCGATCGCTGGGCTCGCGCTTTACTTTCCGTCATTCAACCGCACGAGTCTTGCACCGCATAGCAAGGTCACATTCGATCACAGCGTACTCTTCCGGATCGCGCAAGATTATGCACAGCGACTCGGGGTACCGCTGGGGAAGATGCAAGGCCCGTACGCAATCGTAGAAGATCCGTATGCCTACGTTGCCGGGCACGCGGGCGCGCGTACAGCTCTGGAACTTGCCAACAACCCAATCCCGTATTGGACTTGGTGGGTTCACATGGACTCCCCGGTGCAGGTTGAAGTCAAGCTCGACAATCGCGGGTCACTCGTACAGTTTTCCCGCGACACGTCCGGCGACATGCCTCAGGTCCAAAGGCTTTCGGTTGATGAAGCTCGGCCTTTAGCCGAGAAAGCTCTGAAGGACTTTTTCGGAGCTGACGTGGCCCAAGTCGCCCTGGAAGCAGGAGCAGGTGGCACCTATGGGAGCTCCGGTAGAGAGGACACCTATTTTACCTGGAGGGACCGGAAAAGCTATGAGGGGCTAACTCACCGGTACTTCGTCGTGCTGATAGGGCGAGAGATTTACTACCTGGAGAGCAATTATATAGTACCCGCCGGACATGGGTTCCCAAGTACATTTCCGCAATTCCTGCCCTTCACATCGTTAATTTTGCTCGCCTATGTTCCCCTCGGCTTCTTGCAGAGACACCAAGTGAATCCTCGCGCCCGATGGCGTGTGGCGACCTCACTTGCGGGATCTTTAGTCGCCTGCTGGCTCTTATGGAGGTGGGTCAATTCCCTCCTCGGGGAAGAGTATGCCCATTTGCTATTCTTTTCTTCTGTTGTAATCGTGGCTGCGGGGTCTGTTGCATTCTTTGCCTCCGTTGCCGTGGAGCACGCCGTCCGCAAGATGGATTCCGACCGACTCAGAGGGTTTCTGCGCATTTTTGAACGAAAGGCCGCCTCCGCGCCAACTGGCCTTGGCATCCTGCGCGGCACGATGATCGGTTTGGCTATACTCGGGCTGGATGGTTCATTCGTATGGCTCGGTACGAACCATCTGAGGATGAGACTCGATGTGGCAGCACACATTCAGTACCCGTCACGTTTTTTCTTGCCAGTTGACTGCCGAGTGCGGATGCTGCCCTTTGGGCACTATTCAATGCGTTGGCGATAGGCTGCGTTGTTTCGTCCTGTTCTCTTTCCTGTCTCGTTGGAGCGGTTCTCACAGGCTTGCGATCTTGCTTAGCGCGGCCCTCGCCGCGGTGTTTGTGCCGAATCCCGTTATTGCCATGGGCGCCGTCTGGCCCTACTACTCAAAGCTGCTGGTCGTCTTTGTCGATTGCCTCGTGTTAACGTGGACTTTCGCTCGTTTTGACCTTCTCACGCTGGGCTGGGCGATGTTCACGTTCGCTTTCTTCTGGGAAAACTACTCTTTATTGGTCATGTTCGAGCCGATGGGCTCAGTTGAACAATGGATCGCCTTCGGTGTATGGGGCGTTGCGGTCCTCGCGAGCGCCGCAGTGGCCTTCCAGTCGAGTCTTCGCACCGCACGCCAACGCCTTGTGGCCGCTTTTGAATAGTATTCCTTTGTTGCGGCTTCCCCGGCACCCGACGCCTCAACGCTGAACGCGCGCGTCCCGGTTCTCGTCGCAGCGCTGATTGGTTTCTGGCTGGGTCTCGGATTCAGTCTGGCGGGCGCAATGGCATTTCCCCGTGTCCCCTACTACATTGTTGCCGCCTTGCAGGCCGCCTTCTTTGGCGTGGTCTTCCTCAGATACGGGTTGCTAGCCGCTTCAAGCGCCGTACTCACTGTGGACACCGTTCTTCTCGGGTTTCCCTTGTTCACGATCTTCAGGAACCTCTACCCCCTTCTGCCGGCCGTTCCCACCCTTGTGTGGTCCTTGATGTTTTTGGGAGCCGGAGCCATCTATTTGCAGCCCCAGCTCGCCACTGCTTACCGGCGAGTAACCGCAGTGTTCGAGTAACGTCCTCGACACAGATCGAACGTACCAGAGACCACGAGCGCCTTCAAATTTTGAGCGTGACCTTAGCCGCCATTTCTCACCAGTTTTTCGGAAGACCGATTGGGAGGCTGGACGACCAGTCTTCATGCGCATTTTTGTCGGCAGGGCGTCGCCAAAGGACGAGTCGACCCGCGCTCGAGACTAGGGCCTCCTGGAACGAGGTTATGCCGACTGAAGGGCAAAGACTTGCAGGTCGGACGAGGCAGACTTCCGCCTGTGCATATTCCTGTGAGACCATCCGAAGAATTCCACCCGCGCTTCAACACTTCAAGGGGAGAAGTTGCAGGCGGCTCCAGATCCGGGCCCACAGTTCCACGTACGCGTAGCCTCCCGGCAGCGACACCCAGATCTTGCGCACCGTCACCCGAATCAGCGCCCCGATCTTGAGCAGCTTGAGGCGAATCGTCCCGCACTGTGCCCGAGCCAGCTCGGTCCCCTCCAGCCCCAGCCGCCGTAGCGCCTCCATCAGCAGGTAGGCCACCGAGGAGAAGTAGAGCCGCACTTGGTTGCTGCGCAGCAACGCCGTCGAGGTCCGGTCCGCAAACAGCGCGAGCTGTTCTTTGATTCGGTTTTCCATCTCGCCTCGGGCGCAATAGAGCTCTTCATACAGCCGTGGCGCTTCCCAGTCTTCCCCTGATAACGACGTCACCACAAAACGCGGGTTGGCTCCTTTCTCCAGGTGCTCCGCCTTGGCGATCACCCGCCGCGCCCGCGACCAACTCTCCCGCGTTTGATAGGTGAACTCCTTGAAGACCCGCGCCGCCTGCCCCCGGGCGGCATATTCCGCCGCGGCCTGCTGCAGTTCCGGTGCGATCTCCGCCTTCAGGCGTTCGTTCTTGGCTAGCCCCAGCACGTAGTCCACCTGATGGCATTCGCACCAGGCCATCAGCTCTTCGCGGCAGAAGCCCGAGTCCCCTCGAATCGTGATCTTCACGTCCGGCCACGCCTGCCGAATCTGCGCCACCGTCCGCTCCAGTTCTGCCCGGCTGCCGGCCGAAGCATCGATGTTGGAGGGCCGCAGGCGTGCGCACAACAGATGCTCCCCGCAAAAAATATACAGCGGCAGATAGCAATAGTGCCCGTAGTAGCCGTGGAAAAACCGCCCCTCCTGATTCCCGTGCACCGGATCGTCCGTCGCGTCCAAATCCAGAACGATCTCTTGCGGAGCTTCTCGGTGGGCCTGGAGAAACACCTCCACCAGCATCCGATCCACGGCTTCTTGATCCATCGCGATCTTCTTGTAGCGTTCCTCCTCGCTCACCACCTCTCCCGTCAGCTCCAAGCGGTTCAGCGTGCTCTTGCCCGCCAAAGCCTTGCCCGGGTCGCGCTCGCGCGCCCGGCTCTCTCCGCTCGGATCGGGCTTCTCCGCCAACACCGCCAGCAACGGATCGCGCCGCAACTGGTCGTGGTCGTTCAGGTCTTCATACCCGAGCGCCAGCGCGTACCCCCGCTGCGCCACCAACTGCTCGACCGTGTGCTCGATCCGCGCCGGCTCGCGATGGTCCCGGAAGCAGGCCGCAAACTGGGCAATGATCCCCGTGCGCTTCTCCACCTCGCGCAGCAGCAGCCCTCCCGCGTCGCTGGTGATCGCTCCCCCGTCAAACCGCCCCCGCACCTCGCGCCCCCCCAGGGGATGAAATTCGAAAGGTTCTTGGTTACACTCTGTAAGCAAAAGGCTGTCCTCCTTCTTCGGCAGAAGTCTTTCTCCCAAAAACACTTATGCCAGAAAGAGACAGCCTTTTCCAATTTCTTGGTGAGAAATACGGGTTAGCGGCTTTCAATTCTCGCAGCTTCAAACCTCGAACCTTTCGAGCCATCTTTCCGATTCCCTATTCGCTATTCTCCTGTCTAGTACTACTACGTTAAGTATTTCTTGACTCTTCGAGCGTCCGCGTGTATATTCTGGAGGCATGAATGCCCGAGACCTCGAAGCCTGCGCGGATCGGCTGGAAGAGTTTTTGTCGAAACTTTTGCGGGGCGTGGGGCGCTCGGAGCGCCGACACCACGGCGCGCTGTATGTGCAAGGGTTGTTGCTGGACGGGGAACGCAAGTCGATTGAGCCCCTGGCCCAGCGCCTGCCGGGGGGCAACGTCCAGGCCTTGCAGCAGTTCGTCGGGCAGAGCCCGTGGGCGTGGGAACCGGTGCGCCGCTTGCTGGCGCAGCAGATGGAAGAGGAACTGGTGCCGGCGACGGGATGGATTGTCGATGACACCGGATTTCCCAAGCAAGGCCAAGGGTCGGTGGGCGTGGCCCGCCAATATTCGGGGACGCTGGGCAAAGTGGGCAACTGCCAAGTGGCGGTGGCGGTGCATTTGGCCACCGAAGAAGAGAGTATGCCGTTGGACTGGGCGCTGTACCTTCCCCAAGCCTGGATCGAGGATCGGGAGCGTTGCCGCAAGGCGGGCGTTCCCGAGAACACCCCGTTTCGCACCAAAGGGGAGTTGGCTTTGGAGTTGATCGATCGCCTGCTCGGGTGGGGCTTGAGGCGGCAGCCCATTCTGGCCGACGCTGGCTACGGCAACAACAGCGAGTTCCGCCAAGGCTTGGCGAATCGCCAACTGCACTATGTCGTGGGGGTAGAGTCGAGCACGGCGGTTTGGGACAGGCCGACGCTGCGGGTCCAGCCGCGCCGTCGGCCCGGTCGGGGTCGCCCCCGCCGACCTTATTATCGAAGTCAGCCGCAGGCCTTGAGCGATCTCGCAACCACCCTGCCCCGAGACCGGTGGCGGACCGTGACGTGGAGGCAGGGCACGCGAGGTCCTCAAGGCAGCCGCTTTGCCGCTTGCCGGGTGCAACCCGCGCACGGCCATGTTCAGGACCGGCCCGAGTTGCAAGCAGTCTGGCTGCTGATGGAGTGGCCCGCCGAGGCTGAAGCGCCCACCAAGTATTGGTTCTCGAACCTGCCGGAGGGGGTCTCGCTCCGCCGCCTCGTGCAACTGGCCAAATTGCGCTGGCGGGTCGAACAAAACTATCAGCAGTTGAAAGAGGAGCTGGGATTGGATCACTTCGAAGGGCGCGGCTGGCAGGGCTGGCAGCATCACGTGACGTTGGTCTGCTTGGCGTACGCCTTCCTGGTGCTGGAAAGGCAACGCCATAAAAAAAACTCCGATTCCCACCTTGCCTGAGGCGCGACGATGTTTGCAAATGGTGTTGATCCGCATGTTTGGCGTTTGCCCCACGTGTCGTCGGCCCCTACGCGGTCGGGGCTCGTGAGCACAATCACTTAACGTAGTAGTACTAGCAGGGTGATGAAAAATTCGCATTTGTCTCTTGATTAGATATAGGCGCTGAGGTATTATCCATGTGAAGGATTCCAAGGGAGGATACCTCATGCGTGGCGACGATATCCAGCAAGACGCGATGTTCAGTTATCTCTCGCCGGAGCAACGAGTTCCGGCGGACCACCCCTTGCGGCCGATTCGCCAGATGGTGGATACGGTTTTGAAGCGCCTTTCGCCGCGCTTCGAGGGCATGTATGCCGAGGGCGGACGGCCCTCGATTCCTCCCGAGAAGCTCCTGCGCGCCCTGCTGCTCGAGTGCCTCTATTCGGTGCGCAGTGAGCGCTTGTTGATGGAACAGTTGGATTACAACCTGCTGTTCCGCTGGTTCGTGGGGTTGAATATGGACGACCCGGTCTGGGACTTCACGGTGTTCTCGAAGAATCGCCAGCGGCTGCTGGAAGCCGACGTGGCGCGCGCCTTCTTCGAGGAGGTCGGGAAGTTGGCAGGGGAGCAAGGGCTGCTGTCGGACGAGCACTTTACCGTGGACGGGACCTTGATCGAAGCCTGGGCGGGGCAGAAGAGTTTCAAGCCTCGGGCGGGAACCCCCGCCCCGCCGAGCGACTCGGACGCCGGCAATCCCAGCGTGGACTTTCGCGGCCAGAGACGCACCAACGACACGCACGCTTCCACCACGGATGCGGACGCCAAGTTGTATAAGAAGGCGAAAGGGCAGGAGGCGAAATTGGCTTTTCTCGGCCACGTGCTGATGGAGAATCGCCACGGCTTGGTGGTCGAGACGCGCCTCACCGCGGCCACCGGAACCGCCGAGCGGGAGGCGGCGCTGGAGATGGTCGAGGCGAAGCGAAAGCAGAAGCCGGGACGCCTCACCGTGGGAGGCGACAAGAATTATGACACTCACGAGCAGGTGGCCGCGCTGCGCGGGCTGAAGGTCACGCCCCATGTGGCGCAGAACACAGCACGGCCGGGTGGCAGTGCGATTGATGAACGCACCACGCGGCATATCGGCTACACGCGGAGCCAGACGAAACGGAAGCGGGTGGAGGAAATCTTTGGCTGGTTCAAGACCGTGGCCTTGATGCGCAAGACGCGCTTTCGAGGCCTGGAGCGAGTCGGATGGATGTTCACTTGGGCAGCGGCAGCCTACAATCTGGTGAGAATGAGAAATCTGCTGGGAGCCACAGGATGAACTCCAGGGAAACGTGTGCCCCGCACCGAAATCCGGCCCTCGGCAAGGCTCCCCAAGCCCAACAAAAGGGCTTCGGCCAACCCTTCCCGAGCCCTGACCCCGACTCCAGAGTCTGGAATGAAACGAAATTTGTTCGTTAACAAGCATTTTTCATCAGCCTGCTAGAGCAGGCCTCAGCCAAGATCGCAGGTCCCCACGGTTCGTTTTGGCCGTCTGACGAGCCCCGCTTGCTGCCGTGTACTCGATTTCTCAGATACCTCTCCGGCCCTCCCGAGTGGGCCCCACATTTTGCAACCGAAATCGGTGTGCTACCCGTTTGGCACCGGCAGCGCCCAGATCCGCCGCAACATCTGACCAAACAAGCGCCGGTGCAGATGCCCCTCGGCCAACAACAACCAGTAGTACCTGGCGTGCTTGATCAGTCGCCCGCCAGTCTTCAACAGCCGCTGCTGCAAGCTCGTCAGCGACCAGGCGTCGATTCTCTTTGGCAGCACGAGGCGACGCCACAGGTTGCCCAGGTTGTAGGCCAGCAGGCTCAACTGTAAGCGTGCTTCGTTGGCCCGGAACCGATGACACGATAGGCGGGTCCAATGCGTCGCCTGCTTGCCTTCCTTGATCCATTGCTCGGCCGTCCCCCGTTTGTTGTAGAACCTCACGACCGCCCGGCTGGGCAGGCTCAGGTTCGTGACGATAAAGCCGACTCGCGGGAACAGCTCGCCCTCATGGTGCTCGACCTTGGCGACGATCCTTCTCGGTTTCGTCCAGCTCCCCGCCTGGTACGCGAAGCTCTTGTAGTGCACAAGTGGCTTGCGGCTGGGCCTCCCTTGGGGCCGGAACAGGATCTCGGCAACCTCCCACTCCAGGCTCTCGTTGGCGGGAATGCGGATCGCATACTCCACGCCGCATTCCTCTAGCCCGTATTTCTCACCAAGAAATTGGAAAAGGCTGTCTCTTTCTGGCATAAGTGTTTTTGGGAGAAAGACTTCTGCCGAAGAAGGAGGACAGCCTTTTGCTTACAGAGTGTAACCAAGAACCTTTCGAATTTCATCCCCTGGGGGGGCGCGAGGTGCGGGGGCGGTTTGACGGGGGAGCGATCACCAGCGACGCGGGAGGGCTGCTGCTGCGCGAGGTGGAGAAGCGCACGGGGATCATTGCCCAGTTTGCGGCCTGCTTCCGGGACCATCGCGAGCCGGCGCGGATCGAGCACACGGTCGAGCAGTTGGTGGCGCAGCGAGGGTACGCGCTGGCGCTCGGGTATGAAGACCTGAACGACCACGACCAGTTGCGGCGCGATCCGTTGCTGGCGGTGTTGGCGGAGAAGCCCGATCCGAGCGGAGAGAGCCGGGCGCGCGAGCGCGACCCGGGCAAGGCTTTGGCGGGCAAGAGCACGCTGAACCGCTTGGAGCTGACGGGAGAGGTGGTGAGCGAGGAGGAACGCTACAAGAAGATCGCGATGGATCAAGAAGCCGTGGATCGGATGCTGGTGGAGGTGTTTCTCCAGGCCCACCGAGAAGCTCCGCAAGAGATCGTTCTGGATTTGGACGCGACGGACGATCCGGTGCACGGGAATCAGGAGGGGCGGTTTTTCCACGGCTACTACGGGCACTATTGCTATCTGCCGCTGTATATTTTTTGCGGGGAGCATCTGTTGTGCGCACGCCTGCGGCCCTCCAACATCGATGCTTCGGCCGGCAGCCGGGCAGAACTGGAGCGGACGGTGGCGCAGATTCGGCAGGCGTGGCCGGACGTGAAGATCACGATTCGAGGGGACTCGGGCTTCTGCCGCGAAGAGCTGATGGCCTGGTGCGAATGCCATCAGGTGGACTACGTGCTGGGGCTAGCCAAGAACGAACGCCTGAAGGCGGAGATCGCACCGGAACTGCAGCAGGCCGCGGCGGAATATGCCGCCCGGGGGCAGGCGGCGCGGGTCTTCAAGGAGTTCACCTATCAAACGCGGGAGAGTTGGTCGCGGGCGCGGCGGGTGATCGCCAAGGCGGAGCACCTGGAGAAAGGAGCCAACCCGCGTTTTGTGGTGACGTCGTTATCAGGGGAAGACTGGGAAGCGCCACGGCTGTATGAAGAGCTCTATTGCGCCCGAGGCGAGATGGAAAACCGAATCAAAGAACAGCTCGCGCTGTTTGCGGACCGGACCTCGACGGCGTTGCTGCGCAGCAACCAAGTGCGGCTCTACTTCTCCTCGGTGGCCTACCTGCTGATGGAGGCGCTACGGCGGCTGGGGCTGGAGGGGACCGAGCTGGCTCGGGCACAGTGCGGGACGATTCGCCTCAAGCTGCTCAAGATCGGGGCGCTGATTCGGGTGACGGTGCGCAAGATCTGGGTGTCGCTGCCGGGAGGCTACGCGTACGTGGAACTGTGGGCCCGGATCTGGAGCCGCCTGCAACTTCTCCCCTTGAAGTGTTGAAGCGCGGGTGGAATTCTTCGGATGGTCTCACAGGAATATGCACAGGCGGAAGTCTGCCTCGTCCGACCTGCAAGTCTTTGCCCTTCAGTCGGCATAACCTCGTTCCAGGAGGCCCTAGTCTCGAGCGCGGGTCGACTCGTCCTTTGGCGACGCCCTGCCGACAAAAATGCGCATGAAGACTGGTTGTCCAGCCTCCCAATCGGTCTTCCGAAAAACTGGTGAGAA
>CAVRZY010000223.1:0-65764 GCA_963725415.1 uncultured Acidobacteriota bacterium
GGATTTATGGTTGCGCATCTCACCGACAACAACTACATCCGGGTCCTGCCTTAAGGCATACTTCAGCGCCTGACCGAAAGATTCAGTATCAGAACCCACTTCCCGCTGGATGATAAGGCTTTTCTTGGATCTATGAACAAATTCAATCGGATCCTCAACAGTGATGATCTTGCATTTGCGTTCACGGTTGATCAGATCAATCAAATAGGTCATGGTTGTTGATTTGCCGCATCCCGCCGTTCCCGAAACGATAAGCAACCCCTTTTTTATGGCGAACTTATTCAGGACCTTGGGAAGCCCCAGTTCCTCTTAAAGTTTTAATTTGAAAAGGAGTTATCCTGAAATTAGCCGCCAGGTTGCCCTTCTCCAGGCATACATTGACCCGGAAGTGATATTCCTCCATCGCCAGCAAAGAAAAGTCCATCTCTCTTTTGATATCAAACATTTGTCTTTGAACGGGCGTCATCAAAGGAAGAACGAGCCTGCTTAAAGTTTCGCTGGAAATGACAGGCAGGTCAGAAGGGACAACTTCACCGACGATCCTAAAGAAGGGAGGATAATTGCAAATGACGATGCACATCTGATGCATTCATATGTGTAGCGACTTCCAGGATTTGTTTGATGTCCGTAAGCTCCACTGACAACTCCAATCTTTGAGGGATCAAGGGGAATGAAGAGTGAATTATGCTGCCCCCTGACCAAACGGTCAAGGGGCATTATTCTCGCGGGATTCCTTCAGGTCCGCAACAAGGTGGTTCAGGCGTACCAGGAAATCATGCGGATGCAAATGTGATGATAGCCCTCAGCCCTCAGAAGCTGTGAAAAAATGCCCGCTTCACTTCGACTGCCAGCAACGCAGGCCGGGGGCCTGCGCCACATCATCAACTTGCCAGTTTTGTGGGGCAGGTCCCCGACCTGCCCTGGCATTTTTTCACAGCTTCTTAGCCATCGGCAGCGATTGACCAGGATAGACCGGGGAGTATCCTCATGGGTCAGTTGAAGAAACTGCTCGCCAGTCTGAGCCTGCGGCAGCGAATCTCGATTGCCGTGGCGGTGGTGCTGGTGGGGGCGTCGTTATGGGCGCTGATCAACTGGAAACGCGAAAGAGATTTTCGGCCGCTCTACAGCGGTCTAAGCGCCGAAGACGCCGGGGCGGTGGTGCAGAAGCTGCGGGAGAGCGGGGCGGACTACCGGCTGGCGGAAAACGGCGCCGTGGTGCTGGCGCCGGAGGCGAAGGTGGCCGAACTGCGGCTTCAGATGGCCGCGGCGGGCTTGCCTAAGAGCGGGCGGGTGGGCTTCGAGCTTTTTGACAAGAGCAACTTCGGGCTGACCGATTTCGCCGAGCACATTAATTATCGCCGGGCGGTGGAGGGGGAGCTGGAGCGCTCGGTGATGGCGCTGACGGAAGTGCAGCAGGCCCGGGTGCATGTGACTTTTCCGAAGGATTCCATCTTTCTGGAAGCGCGCCAGCCGGCCAAGGCCAGCGTGATGGTGCGGCTCAAGCCGGGGGCCAGACTCTCGCCGCCCAACGTGCTGGCCATCACGCACCTGGTGGCGAGCGCGGTGGAGGGCCTGGTGCCGGAGGCAGTATCGGTTCTGGACATGAACGGCAACTTGTTGGGGCGGCCACGCCGGCCTGCGTCCCTGGAGGATGGGCAGCCTTCGGAAGCGGTGCTGGAGTTCCGACACCAGATGGAGAAGGACCTGGTAGCGAAAATCAACTCGACGCTGGAGCCGCTGCTGGGGCCGGAGAAGTTTCGCGCGGGCGTTTCGGTGGAGTGCGATTTCTCCAGCGGGGAGCAAAGCGAAGAGACCTTCGATCCGACGCGCTCGGTGATGAGCAGCTCGCAGAAGACCGAAGACCTCAGCGGAGTGAACACGACCTCCGGGGTTCCGGGGACGGCGTCGAATCTGCCGCGTCCGACCTCGCGCCCCGGGGCGGCGGGGCAGGGCACGACGCGGCGGACCGAGAACATCAGCTATCAGAGCAGTCGAACGGTGCGCAGGGTGCGGCTGCCGCAGGGTAGTCTGAAGCGCATGTCGGCGGCGGTGCTAGTGGATCACAGCGTGCGCTGGGAGGGGCTCGGGCGCTGGGGCGAAGCGAGTTCTGGAATCCCCGTCGCCAGAGAAACTCAAGGTGATCCGAGACCTGGTGGCGGCGGCTACCGGCTTCAATGCCGAGCGGGGCGATCAGCTCATAGTCGAGAGCCTGCCGTTTGAATCCACCCTGAGCCTGGAGGCGCCCGCGCCGCAGACTGCACCGGCGGCGCCGCCGGCTCCGGGGTTGCCGCCCTGGCTGGAGCGGCTTCAGCGGCAGAGCAGCCCGCTGCTCCTGGCAGCCGTGGCGGGCGGGGTAGTGCTGCTGATTCTGGCCGCCGCAGTCCTGTTCTGGATCGGGAGGAAACGCCGCAAGGGCCGGGAAGTGGCGCTGCGAGCGGGCTTGCCGGGCGCAGCCGGCACAGCCGCATTGGAATCAGGAGAGGCCGCCAAACACGCAGAGCAGAATTTGCAGTCGAGATTCGCCGAGCAGTTGGCCCTCAGGGACCGCCAGGAAGCGGAGGCTCTGAGCGCCATGAAGCTGCCGCTGGTGACTACCAAGAAGGCCGAGGTGCTGGCGAAGCACTTGGTCGAGTTGGCCAAAAAAGACCCAGCCTCGACCACCCAGGTTCTGCGCACCTGGTTGAAGGAGCGGCAGCGGTGAGGAGACTGAGTCATTGAAGAATTGAATCATTGAGTCATTGAAGAATTGAGTCATTGAAGAATTGAGCCATTGAAGAATTGAGTCATTGAATCATTGAACGGCGGTGTCGTAGCTCGCAGGTTTTCAATGGGTCAATGGTTCAAGCACACAATGAGTCGATTGTTGTGGGAGAGCGTATCCGATGATACTCAACGTCGGGACTGAGCTGAGTCCGGGAATCCAGAAAGCAGCCCTGCTGCTGGTGATCCTTGGGGAACAAGTCAGCGCTGAGATGCTCAAGGAGATGGACGAGGATGAGGTGCAAGCGATCAGCCGGGAAATAGCGCGAATCAGCGGGGTTAGTTCCGAGGAGGCGGAAAGCATCCTGGAAGAGTTCTACCAGATGACGCTGGCCCACAACTATGTGCTGAAGGGCGGCGTGGATTACGCGCGCAAACTGCTGATCAATGCGTTCGGCCCGGAAACGGCCAGAAAGCTCCTGGACCGAGTGGTCAAGACGCTCAGCAGCGAGCTGGGGAGCTTCGACGAGCTGCAAAAAGCGGACCCGCAGCAATTGGCCAAATTCATCCACAGCGAGCATCCGCAGACGGTGGCCCTGATCCTCTCGCACCTCAATGCATCGCAGGCCGCGGCGCTGCTGAATTCGCTGCCCCCGGAGATGCGGGCGGACGTGGCGCTGCGCATGGCCAATCTGGACCAGATTTCGCCGGAGATCATCGGCAAGATCGCCGGGATCATCGGGCAAAAGCTCAAGGCGCTGGGGGAGTTCAGCCGGGAATCCTACGGGGGCGTACGCGCCGTGGCCGAGATGTTCAACCGGCTGGACTCGACCACCAGCAAGGAAATCCTGGACAGTGTCGAGCAACAGGATGCCAACCTGGTGGAAACGATTCGTCACCTGATGTTCGTCTTCGAGGACCTGCTGTTGACCGACCAGAACGGGATCAAGGAGGTGCTGGCGCGGATCGACCGGAAGCTGCTGACGGTGGCCCTGAAGGGCACCAGCGACGGGCTGAAGAAACACTTTCTGCAATGCATGTCGCAGCGGGGCGCGGAGATGTTGCAGGAGGACATGGAAGCGTTGGGCCCGGTGAAAATCAAGGAGGTGGAGGCGGCGCAGCAACAGATCATCGCCGTGGTCCGGCAGCTCGAGAGCGAGGGCGTGCTCAGCCTGAAGGGTGCGGTGGGGGAGCAATATGTCGTCTAAAGTGCTGGCGGGGAGCGCCACGAAACCGGCCGAGCCGGTGCTCTGGAGGAAGGTGACGCTGGAACGCCGGACGGGGCGCGACCTGACGCCGGGTCACGGGGAAGCCGGAATCGAGGAGCTTCAGGCGCGGCGGGCGGAGATGGAACAGCAAATGCGCCGGGGCGAAGAGCAGGCTTACGAGTCGGGGCTGCGAAAAGGCACAGCACTGGGTGAGGAACAGGCGAGCCGACGCCTGGACCCGGTTGTAGAGCGACTGGCACAGACGGTGGAGGAGCTGGCCGGGCAGCGCCGCCGCCTGAGACGCCAGGCCGAAGAAGACGTGGTGAAGCTGGCCCTGGCCATCGGGCGCCGCATCCTGCACCGCGAGCTAAGCATCGATCCGGACGCGCTGCTGGGCGTGGTAAAGGCGGCGCTCACGAAGCTGGAGGGGCGCGAGGTGGACCGGGTCCGGGTGCATCCTGTCGACCTGGCCCTGGTGCAGAGACACTTCGAGCAGCTCGGGCGGCTGGACAAGATCGAAGTGGTCGCGGATTCCAGCCTGGAGCGGGGCGCCGTGGTTTTTGAAACCCCGCGGGGCAGCTTGGACGCCTCCATCGAGACGCAGTTGCAGGAGATCCAACGCGGCTTGTCGGATCGGGTGACGCGGTCGTAGAGTTCAAAAGGCGGAGCAATGGAGGAGCGCCTGGATCTGACTCAGCATCTGAAGACGGTAGCAGAGTGCGATCCGTATCGCTGGGTGGGGACGGTCAAAGAGCTGGTGGGCCTGCTGATCGAATCGGCCGGACCGGCTGCCGGGATAGGGGACTTCTGCGAGGTTATCTGTGGCGACGGGCGCCGCATCCGGACGCAGGTGATCGGGTTCCGGAACGAGCGGGTACTGTCGATGCCGTTTGAAGAGACGGGGGGCCTGCAGCTCGGGGATGCGGTGGTTCTGCGGAAGGAGGAGGCCCGTGTGGGAGTGGGGCCGCAACTGCTGGGGCGGGTTCTGGACGGCTTTGGAAAACCGATCGATTCCGGCCCGCCAATTGAGGCGGAGGCTTTCTACGAGCTCTACAAACCCTCACCAGGTCCGCTGGAGCGGGAGCACATAGTCGAGCCGTTGGTGACCGGGATTCGCGCCATCGACAGCCTGCTACCGTGTGGAAAGGGGCAGCGGGTGGGCATCTTCGGGGGCAGCGGCGTTGGGAAGAGCACGCTGCTGGGCGCCATGTCTCGCCACAATTTTGCGGACCTCAGCGTGATCGCGCTGATCGGAGAGCGGAACCGGGAGGTGCGGGCCTTCATCGAGCAGGAGATGGGGGAGGAGGGGATGAAACGGTCGGTGGTGGTGGTGGCGACTTCGGATCGACCGGCCCCGTTGCGCGTCCGGGCCTGTTGGGTGGCGCTGGCAGTGGCGGAGTATTTCCGGGATCAGGGCGCCGACGTGCTGCTGGTGATGGATTCGGTGACCCGGCTGGCCATGGCGCAGCGGGAGATCGGACTGGCGGCCGGCGAGCCGCCCAGCCAGAAAGGGTATACGCCCTCGGTCTTCAATCTGTTGCCGCGGGTCTTCGAGCGGGCCGGGAAATTCCGCCGGGGTTCGATTACCGGGTTCTTCACGGTACTGGTCGAGGGCGACGACCTCACCGAGCCGATCTCGGACGCGGTGCGGGCCACCCTGGATGGTCACATCGTGCTCTCGCGCCATTTGGCGGCGGTTGGGCACTACCCCCCGATCGACGTTTTGAACTCGGTCAGCCGGCTCAGCACGCAGGTAACGGGGAAGGAGCAACGAGAATCTGCACGGAAGCTGAGGGAGGCCCTGGCGACCTATCAGCAATCCGAGGACCTGATTCAACTGGGGGCGTACGTGTCGGGCTCGAATCCCACGCTGGATGCCGCCATCCGTGCGCGCCCCAAGCTGCTGGAGTTCTTGCAGCAGGAGGCGGATCGCAAGTGGCCGCTGGAGGAAACGGTTACGCAACTGGAGACCCTGGCCAAGTTGCTGTGAGGCCCCGGTGAGGTGAGGGGATGCGGCGCTTTCGATTTCGGCTGGAGAGTGTCCTGGGATGGCGGCTGATCCAGTTGGAGCTGGAAGAGACCAAGCTACAGAGGCTGCTCGAGGAGCTTCGCGGGCTGGAGTCCCGACAGGCGGCACTGGAGGTCGCCAAAGCGGAGGCCGAACGCTCGGTGTTGTCTTTGCAGGTAGTCGAGGCGCAGGAACTGAGGGCGTTGGAGGCGCATCGGCTTCACCTCGCGTCCGAAAAGGCGCGCTTGAGGGAGCAGCAGGCCGACTGCGCCGCGCGAATCGCCGCTCAGCGGGACGCTGTGCGGAAGGCTGAGCAGAACCTGCGCCTGCTGGAGAAGATCAAGCAGCGGCGGTTCGCGGAGTGGGCACGCGAAGTGGACAAGGAACAGGAGTCCTTGGCTGCCGAGGTCTTTCTGGCCCGGTGGCAACGGAATTCACGATTGGCTGATTGACGATTGCTGTGTCCTGCGGCGCCAGACACAGCAATCATCAGTCTCCCCGGCACGGCCGCGCTGGCAGGGTTGCATGGTTGCGGCTTGACCGCGCTATGGGACCGCTCCACCAAGACGAGTGTCCTGTCCCATGTAATTCTTAACAATCGGTGGCGCACGCTTCAGCGTGCGCCACGGGACCGCCGTGTACCGTCAGAAGTTGGCCGGGACAGGACACTAGGTGAGATTGGGCTAGCGTGGCTGGGGCAAAGGGGACTGGAGGAAGGCCAGGAACTCGGCGGGCTCGCGCGTCAGGCCGGGGAAGGTCGCAATGACTTTTTCGTTGGGGTCGAGGATGGCGTAGAAGGGAAGGGCGATGGTAGAGAACTTGCTTTCCTGGAGGGTTTGGTTCTGGCGGGATGGCTCGTCGATACCATCGGTGTAAAGCTCCACTAGCACATACTCCTTCATTGCGGCCGCGATTTCGGGACGGGTGAACATGTTGGCCTTCATCCAGTGGCAGTTGGTGCAGGCGTAACCGGTGAAGGCGACCAGAACCAGCCTGTTCTGCTGGCGAGCCTGGGCGAGGGCTTCGTGGTACTGGTTCTTCATCCAGGTGAGACTGGTTTCGCCGGTGGGGGAGGGAGCGCTGGCGGCGGGTACATAGGCATCCAGCTCGCCCAATCGGGCGCCGAACATGCCTGGTAGCAGGCTGATTGAGAGGATTAGAAACAGTGCGCCGACAAGGAGGCGCCCCAGGCCCACTGGCTCGTCCGGCTTGACTCCCTGGAGACGAAGCAAGCCCAGCAGGTACAAGCCGGCCAGCGAGAAGAGCACCATCCAGGCAGCGAGGAAACGCTCGCGGGTCAACAGGTTCCACTGCATTACCTGATCCACTGCACTAAGGTACTTGAACATGGCGGCTAGAATGACGAAGGCCATGACTACCTTGACGCGGGTCAGCCAGCCACCGCTTTTGGGCAGGCGCCGGAGATAGGAAGGGAACAGAGCCAAAAAGAAGAAGGGCAGGGCCAGCCCAGCCGCGAAGGAGAGCATGCCCAGCGCTGGCCGCAGGCCTCCGCTCTGGAGCGAGGCAGCCAGCAAAGTTCCGACGAAGGGACCCACGCAGGAAAAGGCTGTCAGCGAGAAAGTCAGGCCCATGAGCAGGGTGCCTGAGATGCCGACGCTTTGAGAGGCGCGGTCTAGCCTGGTCAGCAGGCGCGAGGAAATGGTGATCTCGAAGGCTCCCAGCAGGCTCAGGCCGAACAGCAGGAACACCAGGGCGATAAAGGAGTTCACCCAGACGCTGGAACCCAATTGCACCACCCCGAAGGGTCCCAGGATGGCGGTGGTTACCAGGCCCAGCGCGGTGAAAAGGACGATGATCCCGAAGCAGAACAAGAGCGCGTCGGCGAGGCTCTGGCGGCGCGTACCGGCGGGCTTGTTGAGGAAGAAGGATACCGTGATCGGGATCATGGGGAAAACACAAGGGGTGAAGAGGGCAGCCAGTCCGAAACCGAAGGCGACCAGGAGAAACATGACGATCCCCTGGGCGGGCAGGGTGGCTGGTTGCCTGGGTGGCGGCGGAGGCGGCGGGGCCGCAGAGGCCGTTGGGGCGGCGGAGGTGACCTCGCTGTATCCGGCCGGGATAACCAGCTCACCCTTCCTCGCTGCCGGGTCGATGACGAGGTTGGCGGCGGCTGTGACCCGCCTAGGGGGCAGGCACATCTTGTTGTTGCAGGTTTGAAAGCGGACCTGGGCCCTCAGCTCGCTTGTACCAGCCTGGGCGTCGGGAGACACCTGAAGATCCAACAGAAAAGGCGCTTCGTTTTCGTAGGATTCGAGGTTCACTCCAAAGTTCTGGTCGAAGCTCACCTGGGGCTTGGGTTGAAAGATCCTGTACCGCTGGATAGCCGGGTTGGCGGCCACAGAGATGGTGGTGGCGATGATGGGTTTGGGTACGGACAGGGAGTAGAGGTGCCAGCCCGGCTCGATCTTGGCGACCAAGCGGGCCAGGACACGGGAACCAGGGGGAACGCGGGCAGGCTCCAGGGTGATACTCCACCGCACGGGCTCGAGCTTCTGTGACAGAACGGGCCAGACGCTTCCCAGAACCAGAAGGAGAAGGGGAACCCAGCGGTTCACTTCAGTGCGTCCGGACAGTCTCCAACGCGCAGGCCCAATCGCGCAACTCGGTTTCAATGCGCTGATTGATTCTGGCGCCCGCGAACTCGGCGGCCACGCGGACGGCGTTCTTGATGGCGTTGGCATTGGACCGGCCATGGCAGATGATGCAGACGCCCTTGACGCCCAGCAGGGGCGCGCCGCCGTACTCCGAGTAATCGACCCGCTTGCGGAAATCTGTGTAGGCGGTGCGGGAGAGGGCGTAGCCGATCTTGCGCTTGATGGTGGCGGCCAGGGATTCTTGGAGCATCTGCTTGATGACGTCGATGAGGCCCTCGCTGACCTTGAGGGCCACATTGCCGATGAAACCGTCGCAAACGATGACGTCGGCGGTGCCGGTGTAGACGTCGCGGCCTTCTACATTTCCGATGAAATTCACCGGGAGACTCTTTAGCAGGGGAGTGGCGTTGCGTGTCAGGTCGTTGCCCTTGTGCTCCTCTTCCCCGATGGAGAGCAAGCCCACGCGCGGGTTGTCGTTGCGGAGGAGGATCTTGGCGTAGATGTCGCCCATGACGGCAAACTGGGCCAGCATGCGGGGGGTGCAATCGACGTTGGCGCCCACGTCGATCATGACCGCGGGAGTGCCTTTGATGGTAGGGAAGACCGAGGCCAGCGCGGGGCGATCGACACCCGGAACCACGCCCTGGACCATTTTCACGATGGCCATAACGGCGCCGGTGTTGCCGGCCGAGACCAGACCCTGAGCCAGGCCATCGCGGACCAGGCGGGAGGCTACGTGGATGGAGCTGTCGCGCTTGCCCCGCACGGCCCGGGCGGCGGTGTCCTGCATGGTCACCTGCTCGCTGGCGTGCGCGATCTGGATAGGGAGCGACCGTTGGCCGTCGTGCTGGGCCAGTTCCCGCCTTAGGATGTCTTCCCGGCCTACCAGGATGACCTGTACGCCCAGGCTCCGGGCGGCCCGAATCGCACCTTCGATCTCAGCCTTGGGGGCGGTGTCGCCGCCCATTGCGTCTACAGCGATGGTCACCATGGCTCGAGGAAGAATCCTCCGTTACTCTTCGGCCACCTCGATCACCTCGCGGCCCTTGTACTGGCCACAATGCGAGCAGGCCCGATGAGGCAGTTTCGGTTCATGACAGTTAGGACACTCCGACTTCGCCGCGGCGCGCAGAGCATCATGTGCGCGCCGGTTCTGCGTGCGGCGGCCCGAATGTCGTCTTTTCGGATTCGGCATAATGACTCCCTTATTCTACTCGCTGTTAGCCATAGCCGGCTAGCCGCTTTTTTTCTATAGATTGCCCAGTCCGGACCAGCGGTCATCCGGTAATTCCTGATAGCATCGGCAATCGACCTGGTTACGGTTCTGGCCGCAGACCGGACAGATGCCTTTGCAGTCCTGGCGGCAGATCCTCTGCATGGGCAGCGTCAGCAAGATCTGCTCGCGCAAAACATCGGCCAATTCCAGGCCGTCGCCGCGGTAGAAACCGATGTCGCTGCCGGCGTCATCGATCTCCACTTCCTCTTCCGAAGGGGCCGGGGTGGGGCGGTAGAGCAGATCGAAGCCCGTATCGATGGGAAAATCGACCGTTTCCAGGCAGCGATCACACTCGGCTTCGATGCGAACCGCCAGATGCCCCCGGACTCGAATTTCCATGATGGAGGCCACCAACTCGGACGTGCCCTGGGCCTCGAGCGGGCCGGCTTGCTGGATCTGCTCGTCGAGGAACTCAATGGCCCCCGGCTGGAAGACTTCCTTGAAGCGGACCGCCCCTCGCTGCATTTCTTTGATGCTGAGAAACATGACTCAACTTCCCGGAATTTCCGATGGGCGAGGATATTTCATTATAGCGTGTGTGGCCTGTGGCTTGTAGCCTGTCGCCTGTAGCCTGTGGGAGCTCGTCTCGGTTTACAATGCGTACGACTCTGCGGCCGGCGGGCTGCGGACTACAAGCTACAGGCTACGGGCTACAAGCTCTTTGGCAGAAAACGGCGGATGCCGGTGTCATAGAGCGCTGCACCAAGCAGGCCACCCAGAATCGGGCCGACGATGGGGACCCAGTAGGCGTGGGTCCCATCGGTGAGACCGTTGTTGCGGAAGCCGGCCAGCACCGTGAAGAGGCGCGGGCCGAAGTCTCGCGCGGGGTTGATGGCATAGCCGTGCAGGCCGCCGAAGGACATCCCGATGGCGACCACCACCAAGCCGATTAGCAGGGGCGCCAGGTTGCCCGTCAGTTGGTTGCGTTCGTCCACAATGGCGAAGATCAGCAAGAGCAGCAGGGCGGTTCCGATGACCTGGTCCAGAAAGCCGGCCCAGGGCAGTTGGGGAAAGGTAGGCAGCGTGGTGAAGATTTTTGCGGTGTGATCGAGCAGGGGATCGGCTTTCTGAAAGGCGGGGCGATAATTCCAGAAGACCAGCGCGGCCGCCAGGAAGGCGCCGGCGGTTTGCGCCAAGCTGTAGGGGATGACCTTGCGCCAGGGAAAGCCGCGGAAGGTTGCCAGGGCGATGGTGACCGCGGGGTTCAGATGCGCGCCGCTGATCTTGCCCGCGACATAGATGCCCATGGTGACTCCCAGCCCCCAGGCGAAGGTGATGTTGGTGAAACCGCCGTGCACCACCTCACCTGGCACGCCGCTGCCGAACAACACCACCATGGCCACCACTCCGTTGCCGAAGAGAATCAGGACCATCGTGCCGAGGAACTCGGCCGACAGCTCAGCCAGCAAGCGATTCTTCATCATGGAGCCACTCCTTCGATTCGCAGTTCTTCATTGACCAGCCCGGAGGGGGCAGTAATTACTTCGTAGGTGCTTTGTTTGGACGCCGGCGCAAGCAGGTGGGTGGCAGTCTGCTGCTTGTCGCCTTCGCGCCAGAGGTGCGTGATGCGCAGGGCGGTGGGGGCCCGGGAGTTGGCGCGGAGGAGGCTATTGGCGATGACCTTCTCGAACCCTCCGCCGGAGACAGCCACCTTGAGCCAGGTGCGGTTTCCAGTCAGCGTGCGGTTTCGGATCACGTGGTTGAACCACATGTGGTTCATGGTGTGCTCGGGATGCGGGGTGAACTGCTCGAGCTGGCGCCAGGTTGTTCCGCCGTCCTCGGAGAGGGAGAGGGCGACGGTGACGCCCTGCGAGCCGCGCGCGGCCCGGGCACGCACGCTGACCCGCACCTCCTCAACCTGTCCATCGGGTCCAAGGGGAAAGGTGAGCACGCCGGGTCGGCTGGGGTCCTGGGGACGGAGAAACGGCGCCTTACTGGCCGCTGCCAAGTTTTCGAGGCGTTCTCCGGGCAACCCTTCGCCGCGTTCCCAGCGGCTGTGGTTGAAGAAGGCGCGCAGGGGCCGGGTCGAGAGCCGGAAGGTGTTCTTTCCGGGGCTGAGGCGAGGTAGCGCCATGGGCGAAAGCTCGACGCAAGTTTTCAATTTCAAGTCTTCCAATCCCACGCGGCCAGTGCCTTTGCGATCGAGCCATTGGAACTTCAGCCAATAACCGTATCCGCCTTCCACCTCCCGGGTGAGATCCACCTGGAAGGGCACCGCGCCGAGGTAACGGTTCTCCCAAACCTGCTTCCAGCTCCACCCGTTGTCGGTGCTGACGAGGATGCGGTTTTCATCCGCCGCGTCCATGCGCCAGAACAGCCCGCTGACGACGGCGGCGTCGGTGTTGTCCTCGAAGTTGGTGAGGTCGTTCTGGAGGCCGGCGATTACCCAGGGCGTGCTCACCTCGATGACGAGGGAAGCGAGCTGACCGGGCTGGGCGGCGGCCAGGGCAGGGAACTGGTTGCCTTCGCGCACTACGACTCCCTCTCGGGCGGGATTCTCCAGCCGGAAGGCCTCCGAGCGCAGATCCGGCTGGTAGTGGATGACGCCGTTGCCGTAGGAGGCGGGCGGCCGGTCGCACCACGCCAGAGAGCCTCTCCGCACCGGGCCCAGGAGCCAGTAGTCTTTGTAGACGATTCCCAGGTCGGGCCGAAACGCGGGAGTGAGAAAGTAGCGGCCCTGGCCCTGCGGCCGGTAATAGAGCTGGGCGGACTCGCCGGTCCTCAGCGACAGGTTCATAAGGTGCGCGTTGGCGTAAGGGTGATAGTTCCTCTCGGCCCGCACGTTGCGAAAGACGTCCGCCATGTCTTTCTTTTCGTCGAACGGGTAGTACGGGTTGGGAGGATTGGCCTGCTTCAGGAACAGGTCGGCATCTTTGGCCAGCTCATCGACCGAGGCGATAGTCTTGCCATCGGGGAGAAAAACGTAGCCGAACATGTCGGTATCGATGTAGTTCCACTTCCCCTCAAACCAGACTTCGGGGACGGCGTGGCCGGGGAGCGAACGGGTGCGGGCCTTCAGGCCGGCGGCGTTGTAGAGCGCGTTCATGGCGGCGCTGTTGTTGCCGCACAGGGCATAGCCATAGACGCCGATGAGCTTCAGCGGGTCGGTGACGTACTCGCCGCGCTCCTCGATCGGCCCGTCGAAGTGAATGAAGTGCGCCATGCCGAAGCGGTGCAGGGCCAGAGCTTTCTCCCGATCGGTTGTCGCACCCTTGGTAACCTCCGCGACGGTCTCCTCGACGCTCCAGCAGTCCGGCTGCGCGGAACCCACCAGGCGGATGGAGTGCTGCTCGGCTTTCGAGCCGGCGCAGATGCCGAACCAAGTGAGGGCAACAACCAGGCAGGGTCTGATGGCCATCTTCGAGAGTGTAACCGATCCGGCGTCCCAGACGGGGGTGATTGCTATACTTTCCTGTAGTGTTCCACCAGCTTGAGAAACGAATCCGGGCGACGGTGTCGGCGCAGGTGGGGGCGCGGTACGGCATCGAGGCGCAAGTGGCCGTCGAGCAACCTCAGCAGGCGGCGTTTGGCGAGCTGGCGCTGCCGGTCGCGTTTCAGCTTGCCAGGCAGCTCAAGCGCGCACCCAGGGTCATCGCTTCGGAGCTGGTTGCGGGGCTTGGGCCGATTGAGGGTGTGGCCGCCCTGGAGGTGGCGGGGAACGGATACATCAACGCACGGTTTGACCGGGGACAGTATGGGGATGCTCTTCTGCATCGGGAGGACAAGCTGAAGCATGTCCCACCGGGCGAGAAGATTATCGTTGAACACACCAATATCAATCCGAACAAGGCGGCGCATATTGGGCATCTGCGCAATGCGGTGCTGGGTGACACGTTCGCGCGGATGCTGTGCGCGCTTGGCAACACGGTCGAGGTGCAGAACTACATAGACAACACCGGGGTGCAGGTGGCTGACGTGGTGGTGGGCTTCGAGCGCCTGGAGAAGAAGACGCCGGAGGAAGTCGAGAGGCTGATCGCGGAGGGCGCGCAGAGATTCGACTACCTCTGCTGGGACCTCTACGCGCGGGTCTCGGCGCACTACCACGAGGATCCGCAGGCCCTCAGCCTGCGGGAGGAGGCTCTGCACGCCATCGAGACGGGGGAGGGAACGGCGGCGCGGCTGGCGCACCTGATTTCCGATGCCATCGTGCAGGCGCACCTGCGCACGATGTGGCGGCTGGGCATCGTCTACGACCTGCTGCCGCGCGAGAGCGAAATTCTGCACCTGAAGTTTTGGGCCCGGGCGTTCGACCTGCTGCGGGAGCACGGGGCGATCTACCTGGAGAGCGGGGGCAAGAACGCGGGCTGCTGGGTGATGCCCGCGGCAGCTTTCTCCGCCGAAGCGGAGAGCGAGGACAGCAAGGTCATCGTCCGGTCCAACGGAACGGTGACCTATGTCGGCAAGGACATTGCCTACCAGCTCTGGAAATTCGGCCTGCTGGGCCAGGATTTCTTCTACCGTATCTTGCAGCGCTATCCCGATGGCCGGCCGCTTTGGGTGACTACGGATCAGCCGTCCGGGGAGCAGACGCCGGTGTTTGGTTGCGGCACGCGGGTCTACAACGTGATCGACTCGCGCCAGTCCTACTTGCAAGACGTGGTGGTGGCCGGATTGAGGGCGCTGGGCTACGTCGAGCAGGCCGAGCGCTCCACTCACTTTTCCTACGAAATGGTGGCGCTGTCGCAGCGCTGCGCCGCCGAGCTGGGCATCGAGCTGCCGGAGGAAGACCGCCAGCGTTCCTATGTCGAGGTGTCCGGGCGAAAGGGCCAGGGGGTTAAAGCCGACGACCTCATCGATAAGTTGATTAACAAGGCGCTGGAGGAGGTGGTCTCACGGCATCCCGAGGACCCGCCGGAGAAGCAGCGTCTGATCGCTAGCCAGATCGCGGTGGGCGCGCTGCGCTACTTCATGCTGAAGTATACGCGCAACGCGATCATCGCCTTCGATTTCCAAGAGGCCCTGAGCTTCGAAGGCGAGACCGGGCCGTACGTGCAGTACGCTGCGGTGCGTGCGTGCAGCATTTTCCGAAAGCTGGAAGAGCGGGGCGAGAGCGTGCCAGAGTTCGTGCGCGAGCTGAACGCGGAAGCCCTGGACCGGCAACTACGGTTCGAGGACTTCTGGCAGTTGTTGCTGTCGGCCTCCAAGGCCGATGCGGCCATCGAGCGGGCGGTGGCCTCGGGCGAGCCCGCGCACGTGGCCAAGTACGCCTTCCAGTTGGCCCAGGCCTTCAACAACTTCTACCACCAGTATCCGATCCTGAGCGAAGAAAACCGCGAGAAGAAGGTCTTTCTGCTGTGGATGACGGAGTACTTTCGCGCGCAGCTCGAGCGCACGCTGGCGGTGCTGGGCATAGAAGTGCCGGAATACATGTGATTGGCGTGACAGGCCGTCAATCGTCAATGACTCAATCATCAACGAGTCAATGTTAGAATCTGTCCATGGCTTCCAACAACAGTTTCGGCTCGAAGAGCGCCCTGCGCGTGGGCGACCGGCAATACGAGATCTATTCGGTGAACGCGCTTCCGAACGTTTCCCGGCTTCCTTACTCGATCAAGGTGTTGCTGGAGAACCTGCTCCGGCATGAAGACGGCCGCACGGTGACGGCCGCGGACATTCAGTTTGTGGCGAACTGGGCAGGACGCGGCGAACGCGAGATCAGCTTCATGCCCGCCCGGGTGCTATTGCAGGATTTCACCGGCGTGCCCTGCGTGGTGGACCTGGCGGCCATGCGGGACGCGCTGCGCTCGATGGGCGCCGATCCCCGGCGCGCCAACCCGCTGATTCCCGCGGACCTGGTCATCGATCATTCCGTGCAGGTGGATTACTACGGCTCGCAGGAGGCCTTCGGCGCCAACGCGCTGCTGGAGTTCCAGCGCAACCAGGAGCGGTATGCGTTCCTGCGCTGGGGGCAGTCGGCCTTCCGGAACCTGCGCGTGGTGCCGCCGGATACGGGCATCATCCACCAGATCAATCTCGAGTACCTGGCTCCGGTGGTGTTCACTGCGGGCTCGGTGGCCTACCCGGATACGGTAGTGGGCACGGACTCGCACACCACCATGATCAATGGGCTGGGCGTGCTGGGCTGGGGAGTGGGCGGCATTGAAGCGGAAGCCTGCATGCTGGGCCAGCCCATCTCGATGCTGCTTCCGGAGGTGGTCGGATTTCGCCTCTACGGCGAGTTGAGGGAAGGCGCCACGGCCACCGACGTGGTGCTCACCGTGACCGAGATCCTGCGCAAGAAGAAAGTGGTGGGCAAGTTCGTCGAGTACTTCGGAGCGGGCGTGAGCGCGCTGAGCTTGGCCGACCGCGCCACCATCGCCAACATGTCGCCCGAGTACGGCGCCACGATGGGTTTCTTCCCGGTGGACGAGGAGACGTTGAATTATCTGCGGTTGTCCAACCGGCCGCCGGAGCTGATCGCGCTGGTCGAAGCCTACGCCAAGGAGCAGGGACTGTTCCGCACAGACGGGACACCTGAACCCGTCTTCAGCGACACCGTGGAGCTGGACCTCTCGACCGTTGTGCCGTCGCTGGCCGGTCCCAAGCGGCCCCAGGACCGCATCAATCTGCCGGACGTCAAGAAGAACTTCCTGGATTCGCTGGGCGCGGCGCCCAAGCAAGTGCCGGTGCGCATCAACGGCGTGGATGCTACGGTAAACGACGGCTCGGTGGTGATCGCCTCGATCACCAGCTGCACCAACACCTCGAATCCTTCGGTGATGATCGGCGCGGGGTTGCTGGCGAAGAAAGCCGTCGAGCGCGGCCTCGAAATCGAAGCCCTGGGTCAAGACCAGCCTGGCGCCGGGCTCGAAGGTGGTGATGGATTACTTGACCGAGGCCGGCCTGATGCCGTACCTGGAGGCGCTGGGCTTCCACCTGGTGGGCTACGGTTGCATGACCTGCATCGGCAACAGCGGGCCGCTGCCGGAGCCGGTGGCGGAAGCGGTGCAGAAGGAGAAGCTGGTGGTGGCTGCGGTCATCAGCGCCAACCGGAACTTCGAGGGGCGCGTCAATCCGCTGTGCCGGGCCAACTACCTGGCCTCTCCGCCGCTGGTGGTGGCCTACGCGCTGGCCGGGAGCGTGGATGTGGATCTGGCCAGCGAGCCGCTGGGGACGGACCCCTCCGGCAGGCCCGTTTACCTGCGCGACATCTGGCCTTCCGCCGAGGAGGTGCGTGAGGCGGTGGCCCGTTCGGTTCACAGCAGCCAATTCCAGAAGGAATACTCGGAAGTCTTCCGCGGCGACCCGCAGTGGGCCGCCATGCCAACCCCGGCCGGTGACCTCTACGAGTGGGACGCGCAGTCCACCTACATCAAGAAGCCGCCTTACTTCGAGCAGATGGCGGACCCCGCCACGGCGGTCACCGACCTTGGCGGGATGCGGGTGCTGGCGCTGCTGGGGGATTCGGTGACCACGGACCACATCTCGCCGGCCGGCTCGATTCCGGTCGACGAGCCCTGCCGGGCAGTACCTGATCGGGCTGGGCGTCCAGCCCAGAAAGATTTCAACTCTTACGGCGCGCGGCGCGGCAATCATGAGGTGATGATGCGCGGCACGCTGGCTAACATTCGCCTGCGCAACCAGCTTGCGCCGGGGACCGAAGGCGGCTGGACCGTGCATCTGCCGGAGGGCGAGACCAGGTGGATCTACGACGCGGCCATGCGAGTACCAGCAGGAAGGCGTGCCGCTGCTGATCCTGGCGGGCAAGGAGTACGGTTCCGGCTCCTCGCGCGATTGGGCGGCCAAGGGCGTGCGCCTGCTAGGCGTGCGCGCGGTGATAGCCGAGAGCTTCGAGCGCATCCACCGCTCGAACCTGGTGGGCATGGGCGTGCTGCCGCTGGAGTTCCTGCCCGGGGAGAACGTGAAATCGCTGGGTCTCGCCGGCACGGAGGTGTTCCACATCGAGGGGGTCGCGGCAGCGCTGGCCGGTTCTCGGCGCGCTCGAGTGCGCGCCGTGGCAGCGGATGGCGCCGAAGCGCGCTTTCGAGGTCATCGTGCGCGTGGACACGCCTGCGGAGGCCGAGTACTACCGCTACGGGGGCATCCTGCCCTACGTGCTGCGGCAGTTGGCCGGACAAGTGTAGCGCTACGCGACGGAGAAGACGACAAGTAACGACACGCGGCGCAATGAGGTGAACCAGTGTGGTGCATTCCTGGTAGAATACAAGTATGCCGCGTCAACCCAGGCCGCTCTCACGAAGGTCCCCTGCCAAGGCAATTCGTCAGAGCGTGACGATTCCGGCGCCACTGGCACTCGAACTGCGGCGTGTCGGAAAGGAACGCCATCTCACCATCAGCCGGGCGCTGGTGACCTTGGCGGAGCGGGGCGTTCAAGCGGAACGGGAGGCGAAAGAGAATCTCAGGGCCGCTTACCGGCGATTCCTGAAGGAGCAGGAGCCATCGAAAAAAGAGGAAGCTGGCAAGGACCTGATTCGCGCCATCTTTGGGACGGACGCCATTGCCGAAGATTCGGTTCGCTGATCTCCCTCGCGCTCTGTGGCAGCACATTCTCGAACGAGTAGAGGAGCGTCGAATTTCGCTCAACGACCTTCGCCTTGTGCGGGCGTGGGTCAAATCGGAGCCGGATGCGCCCGATGGCGACTGGTACAAGGACTTCGGTTCTTTCAAGCTGTGCGGCTCAGGCGAGCATCCGAAGACGGTCCTTCTCAAAGGAATGAAACCGTACGGTGAGGAGATCGAGTAGTCGCGAGGCCAGCCAGAAACCAGTGATGGGCTACTTCGGAGCCAGGCGCCTGACAGACGGCAGCAGACCTGAGGATATCGCCGGTCCCCCTGTGCCGCGTCCGGGCGTTGCGCCGGTGTCGCCGGCTGGGACCTCGAGCTCATTGTGCGGGTGGACACCCCGCAGGAGGCGGAGTACTACCGCCACGGCGGGATTCTGCCGTACGTGCTGCGGCAGTTGGCGGGATAAGGGATAAGTGGGCAGCAGGGCGAGTCATTCAGTCACATCCGAGACAGAAACGCAACGCCGCGCAAACCTCGTTCATGCGTCTTGGATTGAGCTGCGCCACACGCCTCCCCAAACGTCGCTGAGCAACGGTCACCGCATTATGCAGGTTGGCCGCGCAGGGACCCTTCATCCCGTCCTCCACGCCGAGGATCACCTCGGAAGGCACACCGCGAATGGTCGAAGTGATGGGCGCCACTGTAGCGGTGGTCAGGTACCCGAGGGCGCTTTCGCGCGTGAGCACCAACACGGGCCGTTCTTTGTCGGGGGGCGCAAACCGGTACATCCGGATGTCGCCGCGACTCAGCCCTCTGGCCACGCGGCCTCCGTTTCCCACAGGCAAGGCTCATCCTGGTCCGCTGGCCGCGACTGGTAGCCGCGCCGGTCACGCTCTTCCAGCGCCCGAACTTGCAGGTGTCGGAGATGGCTGCGGAGGGCGTCGCGAAGGAGCGCAGAGCGGTTGATATTGTTCTGGCGCGCGGCGCGGTCGGCCGCTCTCAACAACTTCGAATCGAGTACAACCTGGATCGTCTCCATATGTGGATTCCGTTCCACAGTGTACTCCACAGTTGTCTGGCTCGGGGGAGATTGGCGATTGTTTAGTAGCCCAGGGGACGTTCAAGCTGCTGTTCGATGCCCTGATAGGCTAAGGAACTGGGACTCGATGTATGATCGAGTTTACCGGGGCTGAAGATCGAGAAGCCTGGTCAGAGGAGGTCGAGACGTGGATTCGGCGAGGATAAATCAAGATAAGCCAGAGTGCGCAGCCACCTGCGGGCAGCAACCGGTCAGGAAGCACACTCGATTGAAATGGCTGTCTGTCGTGACCGGCTTGGCAGCGCTGGCGTGGTTTCTGGTGCGTGTGATCCCCAAGCCCTCGCGGGCGGCGTATCCGTGTCAGCGGGCGGCGGCGCCGCTGGCGAGCGGATTTGTCATCTGGATCGTTGGCCTCGTCAGCGCGAAGGCGCTACACCGAAGAGCGAAGCTGCTGTCGCAGCGTTCCCCGTATGCCCTGGCCGCTGTGGGGGCGGCGTTGGCGATCCTGGCAGTATGGCTCCCGCTGGGCGTGACCAGTGACGCGAACGCACAAGAGGTCTTCACCCCCGCCGATCCACCCAACCAGCCGATGGGCGTGGGAAAGGGCATCCACCCTGGCCGGGTGGTGTGGGTCCATGAGCCCGACGCCACCAGTTGGGATGGCAAGACCGGTAACTGGTGGGACGATGCCAACACCGATCGACGGCTTGTTGACGCCATGGTGTCCGGAGCCCTGCGGTCCCTGACAGGCCGGGAAACGGACCAACAGGCCTGGGATGCGCTGTTCAGGCACTTCAACCAGACCCGGAACCTAGGGAACACCGGATACCGGCCAGGAGAGAAGGTGGCCATCAAGATCAACTCGAATCAGGACCGGCCCCCCGGATGGGGCACAGGACGTGGGATGCCCAGCCCGCAGGTGGTCTGCGCATTGCTGGCCCAACTGATCAACGTGGTGGGTGTGCGTGGCGAGGATATCACCATTTATGACGCCGCACGGTACATCGGCGATCCCATGTATGACAAGGTCAGGGCCAATTCGGATCCGAACTTCCAGGCCGTCAAGTTCGTGGTAAGTCCCGGAATGGCGGGCAGCGGACGGCTGGCGGCCGAATGGGACAAGGCCAACCCCGTTCATTTTGCCCAGCCAGGCGTGCCGACGGCGTACCTGCCGCAGTGCGTCACCGAGGCCAAGTACCTGATCAATCTGGCATTGCTGCGGGCGCACACGTTGTTTGGCGTGACGCTGACCGCGAAGAACCATTTCGGCTCGATGTACTTCCCGGACAACGGCGGCTGGACGCCATCGCCACTGCATGGGTCCGGCTCCAGAAGCAGGCCGATGGGATCGTACAACTGCCTGGTTGACCTGATCGGTCACAGGCATTTGGGCGGCAAGACGCTGCTTTACATGCTGGATGGCCTGTATCCGGCAGAGCATCAGCGAAGGGAACGTGATTCGCTTCCTGTCGTTCGGAGACGACTGGGCCTCCAGCCTGTTCATGTCGCAGGATCCGGTGGCCATCGATTCGGTTGGGTTGGACTTCCTGAGGAACGAGCCTCGAGCCACCCAGGTCCGCGGCAACCCGGACAACTACTTGCACGAAGCGGCACTGGCCGGCAAACCGCCTTCCGGGACGGTGTACGACCCCGAACAGGACGGCAAGCCGCTGACCAGCCTGGGCGTACACGAGCATTGGAACAATCCGACCGACAAGCAGTACTCCCGGAACTTAGGTAAGGGCGAAGGCATCGAACTGGTGGCGTGCAAAATCTCTCCGAAGGGGCAAGTTAAGACTGCACCGCGTTAAACGCCAACCCGCAGGCGCGGTGGCGCCTCGGAAGCGACCACCGTGACGGGGTCGGCGCCGACCACCGAGGCCGGCAGCGAGACCGACAGGGGCGCTTCGGTCATCTGCGGGCGGAATGGCAGCGAGAGTAGCGGGCGGTTTCCCGAAAGGATCTCGTAGGAACGGATGGGCTCGGCGCCCGCGAAGGCCGTGTTCCACTGGATCAGCACGCGCTCGCCGTCGCGCTTCACCCGGATGTCGCTCGGCTGCACCAGCCCCTTGGCTTTCTCCTGAAAGTAGTTAGTGGCCGCCCCGTGGCGCGCCTCGGCTTCCTTCTCGATGCGGCGCCGCTCTATCTGGGAGGGCATGTCCTTCAGGGCCGCCGTCAAGTTGGCCACTAACTGGTCGGACTCCGGCTTGTCACGGTCGATCCAGCCGGTTCCAATGATCGCGCAGCAGACGCCGGGCAGTGAGAGCGGGTATCGCACCAGATCGGCGCAGGATACCGCGTCCGGCTTGCCGACGGAAAGGATCACGTCCTCGGGAGTCCTGGAGAAGCGCGGCTGCTTGCCGTAAAACGCGCCGTCGGCCAGCACCTTCATTGCGATGACCCCCAGCCCTCGCGAGATCGCCAGCGGCAGCACGTTGTTCTGGTGGGAACTGCACAAGCGGTCGTTGGCATTGAGCGCCAGCAACAGGGTGTCGATGATGTCCTCGGTATCCCGCCGCAGAGCGCTCATCAACACGGGAGAACTCAGATGACCCGTGATGCCGATGTGGCGCACGTAGTGGTGGTGCTCGGGGTTCAGTCCGGTGTAGTTGGTGCCGTCGCGGTAGTCCAGCAAGCCGGCCAGCGCGCCAATGCGCTCCGGCCTGCGCGTGCCTCGCTCTGCCAGGCCTTCATAAACCTGGTTGACTTGTTCAAAGCCGGTCAGGTTGTGGATTTGGATGGCATCGAGATACGCCCCTTCGGGGATCTGTCCCTTACCGTCTCCGAAGATGAGGGTCAGGGAGCGTTTCAGTTCGTCCACCGCAGTGGGACCGGAGCTCGCCGGGTCCAGCGCAAGCCGGCGGCCGGTCTTGGTGGCCACGTAGAGGCTCTGCCGCAAGGCGCGGTCATAAGCGGGGTCGGAGGGTGTCAAGTGCAGCCGGCGGAAAGCCTCTCCATAATTGGCCTGGCTGGGGCCGTAGGCATTCGCCGTGTCCAGGTAATTGACGCCCAGTTGAACCGCGCGCACAATGATGTCGGCCGGGTCGATGCCGGGTTTCGTCCACTGCAAGGAAGCTTGTCCTCCCAGGCCCAGCGGTGTCACCAAGCGACCCGTGCGGCCTAGCAGTCGGCGTGGAAACGTCTTAGCGGCCTGTGCGTAGAGGCGGCCAGGACTCAGGACACCCGCAGCAGGCAGCGCCCCTAACACGCTCAGAACTTCCCGTCGAGACAGCATGCATCCTCCTTTTCCTACCAGCATAAGCTTAGCGCAGAGCCGAGACAATGCGCGCATCCGGTGGGAGATCTCCAGCACTGACATGCGCAGCGAGATCTGGCGTGCCGTGGGTGGTTCGCGCCAATCAGGGGATGAGAGCGTCGATGCCATCTTTTGTGGCATAATATGTGGCAGAAAGGCTGCCATCATGAAGAACCTACACGTGCCTCTTCCCGAAAGCCTCTACATGGAACTGCGTATGGCGGCAGATCGTACCCGCCGGCCAGCAACGACTCTGGCGCGCCAAGCGATCGAGCTTTGGCTCCGGCAGAGTCGAAGGGCGGCCCGCCATCGAGCCATTGCCGCCTTCGCGGCCGAGTCTGCGGGTACCAAGCTTGATCTTGACGCCGATCTGGAAGCCGCATCAGCCGAACATCTGGCCGAGTTTGAGTAGGAGGGGCGTTGAAGCGCGGAGACGTCTTTTGGGCGGACCTGACTCCCCGCTCAGGATCCGGGCAGACGGGGCGGCGTCCCGTGATTGTCGTGTCCCACGACGCGTTCAACCAGACGCCAACCTGGCGCTCCGTGATTGTAGTCCCAGTTTCTACGTCGAAGTCGCAAGCCCGCAGGAGCCCGACAACGGTGCCGCTGCCGGGTGGGGCCGGGGCGCTTCTGAAAGCGAGCGTCGCGATCTGTCATCAGGTGACTACGCTGGATCGGGCCAAGCTATCGCAGCAGATTGGCACGCTTCCGTCAGAGTTGCTGGTGGCTGTCGAGGAGGGCCTCAAGGCCGCTCTGGATTTGGAGTAGGCGGGCTCTCAAAAACCGTGGGGAATCCCATCTCGCTGACGTAGATGTCTTGAAACTGGGGGTGGGCGGCCAGGCGGATGTGCTCGACGCGGCTGCGTAGGTGGGCGAAGGGGGTGCCGAACAGCGCCAGCTTAGCGCCGAGGAGAGCCGTATTGCCGGCGGGTTGGACCTTCTCCTCGGGGAAATCGATCAGGCCGATGCGGCGGGCGCTGGTGCGGTTGACATAATTTCCGAAGGCGCCAGCGAGGTAGAGGCGCGCGACCTCGGCGGGCGAGGCGCCCAGGCGGTTCAGCACGATGCGAATTCCGGCGGCTACGGCGGCTTTGGCGAGCTGGAGCTCGCGGACATCGGCCTGGGTGAGAGTGACGGGCGGGCAGAGTGTGAAAACGCCGTTCGAGCTGGCCAGCCTGCCGGCGGGGTTGAGGAGGCCGAGGTCAAGGCCCGCGGCGATGGCGTCCACCAGGCCACTGCCGCAGATCCCGCGAGGCGGAACGTTGCCCAGGACACGACATTCGAGCTGCCCCTCCACGACGTTGACTTCCGCGATGGCGCCCGTGGCGGCCTGCATACCCATCTTGATGCGGCCGGCTTCGAAGGCGGGACCTGCGGCGGCGGAGGCGCACACGATTCGATTCCGGTTCCCGAAAACGATCTCGCCGTTGGTGCCCAGGTCGATCAGCCCGATGAGGTCCCCTCTTTCGGCGATCCTGGTGGCCAGCAGGCCGGCCAGGATGTCGCTACCGACGAAGCCGCCCAGGCAGGGCAGGAAGTGCACAACGGGATTACCGGGAATCTCCCAGTCAAGATCGACGGCGTGAAAGGCTTCGAGGCCGTCGCGGAGCGGCTCGAAGGGAACGTGCGAGAGCGGCTCGACATCGATGCCGCAGAAGAGGTGGTGCATCACGCTGTTGCCGACGATGACCACCTTACCGATCGGGCCCTCGGCTGCCGCCAGCAATTCCAGGATGAGCCGGCCGATGCCAGTGCGGATCAACTCGGCGAGCCGGAGCCTGCCGCTGGCGGTCATAGCGAACTGGACGCGGCTCATGATGTCGCTGCCGTAACCGATCTGGGGGTTGAGGCCGGTGCGCACGGCGAGGACATGGCCGCTGCTCAGGTCGAGGAGTTGGGCCACCAGAGTGGTGGTGCCCAGATCGACGGCGATGCCCAGGCCCTCGCCTGGCGTGAACTCGAAGGTCGAGTCATCGGCCAGGATGGCGGCATCCCACTGTGCGATGTCTAAGATCAGGCCGGTATCGGCGCTGGCGTGGCAGGCCAGCCGCCAGCCCTGAGCCAGTTCCTGGGGTTTGAGGAGCTGCTGCTGCTCGGGTGTGACAGCCAGAGAGCCTTCCAGCACCCTGACCCGGCAGCGGCGGCAGCGCCCGCGGCCACCGCAGGGGAATTCGACGCCATAGGCGAACAGGACCTCCTTGAGCGGGGTCCCGCGCGGGACCTCGAAGGAGGCCCCCAGCGGCTGCAAGCGGATGCGGACGAGATCTGCCAAGAGAGTATAATGCCATGGAACCGGAAGGGAGGCCGGCCCATGCTCAGCACCGTGGTTTTGATCGTCCTTGGCGCCTTGCTAGTTCTGATCGCGGGATTGTGGATGGTGGGTGAGCGGGGAAGACTGCTGCGCCCATCCACCCGGCGATTCCTGCGCGAAGGCGGGCGACTGCACGGGTACGTCTACAGCCGATGGACCAGACAGTACATCAACGTGCTGCTCAATCATCTTCGCCCGACGCCGGGAGCGGGCAAGTGGCTGGCCGATCACTATCACGGCAAGGTTCTCACCCACGAACACGCCGAGGCCATCGTGAGCTCGCGAAAGGACATTCCCTTGCGGGACCTGGAGCAGATCATCCCGTATCCGACGGCGCGGAATCTGGTGCTGAAAGGCCCACCCGATGTAGCGGCCTACGAATGCGTGTGCCGGCACGCACGGGGCAATGCTTGCCAGCCAACCCAGGTGTGCATGGTGATCGGGCAGCCGTTCGTGGATTTCATCCTGGAACACCATCCGCAAACCAGCCGGCGGCTGAGCCAGGCGGAGGCGCTGGAGTTGCTGGAGGCGGAGCATGAGCGCGGGCACGTGCACTCGGCCTGGTTCAAGGACGCCATGCTGAACCGGTTCTATGCCATCTGCAATTGCTGCAAGTGCTGTTGCGGCGGCATCACCGCCATGACCAAGAACGGCCTGCCGATGATGGCTTCCTCCGGCTACGTCGCGGAGGTGAGCCAGGAGCTGTGCAATCAGTGCGGGACGTGCGTGGAGGCCTGCCCATTCAACGCCCTGTCGCTGAACGATTCGAGCGTGGCGAGAAACTGGGAGGCGTGCATGGGCTGCGGAGTGTGCGAGGTGAAATGTGCCACGCAGGCGGTGTCGCTGGTGCGGGATGAGAAGAAGGGAATCCCGCTGGACGTACGTATGCTGGCGTAAGGCCTGGCTCTACGTTCTTCTGCGGCGGGCGCGCACGGCCGCCAGCAGCAACGCCCCCGCGGCAAAAAGAATGGCGGTGGAAGGCTCGGGGACACCGCTGGAACCAACGTACAGGTCATCCGCCGTGGCCCAGATAAGGCCCCCCACTGGCTGGATTGTTGTGATCACCAGGGAGGTGATGAGAACACCCGAAGTTGTGAAGCCGGTGAACGTGGAGTTCGTGGCGTTCACAAGGGTCACCGAGGTTCCGTCGCTCAGGTCCAGCCTGATGCTGCCCGGGACTACATTGCCGCTTATGTCAGAGGGAAAAAAGTACCCCCCCAGGGCGGTCACATTGCCGCTGGTGAAAGTTATGGTGATCGGATCGGGAGCGCTGTTCGTCGAGAGGACCCAATCGCCCGCCGTCTGCGTAGCGTAGAAATCATTAGGCGCGGACGCCGAATAGGCGTAACCAAGGGACGAGAAGTTGATAGGGCTGGGAATGAGGCCGGGGCCGGTCAGCGTGTCGAAGTTCTCCAGGTAATATCCGGGCTGAATACTCGCCAGGAACGTCGGCAAGTCCGTGTAAATCGTGCCAGCCTGTAAGCCCGTCGGCAGAAGGAAAAATCCAGCGACGAGGATCGTGAGGGTCAGCAGAACAGGCAAGAAACGCTTTTGTGTCGGCATGAGGGCCAAAATCTCCTGTCTCCATGATCCTAATACATCCGGATCCCAATGTAAAGGGCTTTCTGTGAGTTTCTTGGGTGAAGGGTTGCACGCGGACGGTGGATCTCGCTTATACTTGTAGAAATACCCGAAAGCGCTCCAGCGCTAAAACTATATGCAAAGGGAGTGTACAAAGCGGTGAGCATCAGTCAACTGGCACGATCGATCCATGAATCGGTTACCCTGAAGCTGAACGAAACGGCGGCCCTCCTCAGGGAGAAGGGCGAACCCGTGATTCACCTGGGAGGCGGCGAACCCAAGGGCAAGGCGCCGATTGACGCGATCGTCAGTTGCGCGGCGCTGCTGAACACGGGCGAGGTGCGGTACGCGCCGCCGGACGGGATTCCCCAGCTCAAGAAGGCCATCATACGGTACACCGAGGAGAACTACGACAAGCTGGTGACCCCGGACCACGTGATCGTCTCCAACGGCGCCAAGCAATCCATCATGGTGACCCTGTACTCGATCCTGGAACCCAAGGACGAAGTGATTTTTCCGGCGCCGTACTGGGTGAGTTACCCGGAGATGGTGAAGCTGGCGGGCGGGGTGCCGGTGATCGTGACGCCGGAAGACGGCACCTTCCGTCCCACACTGGAGGAGATGGCGGAGGCGGTGGGGCCGTATACCAAGGCCATCATCATCAACAGCCCCAACAACCCCTCCGGGGTGATGTACTCGGAGGAGTTCATCGCCGGGATCGTCGAGTTCTGCGAGAAGAAGAGCCTCTATCTGATTATGGACGACACCTACAACCGGCTGGTGTACGACGGCAGGGCCCCCATCAACTGCTACAAGTACGCGCGGAATCAGACGGAGAGTTCCAAGCTGGTGGTAGTCAACTGTGTCTCGAAGATGTACGCCATGACGGGCTTTCGGGTGGGCTGGGCGATCGGCAGCAAGGAACTGGTGGGGGCGATGATCAACATCCAGTCGCAGCAGACCTCCGGCCCCTCGGTGCCGGCGCAGTGGGCAGCGGTGGGCGCGCTGAATGGCGTGCAATCCTCGATCGAAAGCCTGCGGAGGACACTGGAGAACAACCGCAACGTGCTGGTCAAGCACTTACGGGCGTTCGATGGCGTCAAGGTCACCAAGCCGGACGGCACGTTCTACACCTTCCCGGATTTCAGCGCCTACATGCAGGACTCCAACAAGCTGGCCAACCTGCTGCTAGAGAAGGTGCGGGTGGTGACGGTGCCGGGCAAGGAGTTCGGCATGGAGGGGCATCTGCGGGTGAGCTTCTGCGGGACCATTAAGGAGATCACCGAGGGCGTCGAACGCATCAAGTGGGCGCTGGATCCGAATTCTCCTAATGAGCTTTACCTGGGCGACCGAAAACTGATGAGGGACTGGGCATGAACCTCTATCTGGATATCCCTTCCCCGGCCGCCAAACAGGCCACCGAGACCGCCAGCGTCTACGGCCTCGAAAACCACGGCCTCACCAACCTTCACAAGGTGTACTGGAATCTCCCCACGCCGGCCCTGTTTGAAGAGGCCGTGTTCCGGGGCGAAGGCCAGATTTGTCACCGCGGATCGTTCGTGGTGAATACCGGCAAGCACACCGCGCGGGCCGCCGCCGACAAGTTTGTGGTGCAGGAGCAAACGACGGAAAACCGCATCTGGTGGGGGGAGTACAACCGCCCCTTCGAGCCCGACAAGTTCAGCGCGCTGCTGGCGCGCCTCCAGGGCTATTTGCAGGGCCGGGACGTTTTCGTCCAGGACTGCTTCGCGGGCGCCGACTCGGACTACCTCATGCCTATCCGCATCATCACCGAGAAGGCCTGGCACAGCCTGTTTGCGCGCATCATGTTCATGCGGCCGCCCACGCAGGATGCCTTGAAGCGGCACCTCCCCGATTTCACCGTCATCGCCGCTCCGGGCTTCCTGGCCTCTCCTATCGTCGATAGCACGCGCACCGAAACCTTCATCGTTCTCAACTTCGCCGAGAGGCTGGCCATCATCGGCGGCTCGGCCTACGGCGGTGAAATCAAGAAGACCATCTTCACGGTGCTGAACTTCCTGCTGCCGCTGGAGGGCGTCTTCCCGATGCACTGCTCGGCCAACGTGGGCGATGAGGGGGATGTCGCGATCTTTTTTGGGCTCTCCGGAACCGGCAAGACCACGCTCTCAGCCGACCCCAGCCGCCACCTGATCGGTGACGACGAGCACGGCTGGAGCGACAACGGAGTCTTCAATTTCGAGGCCGGCTGTTACGCCAAAGTGATCCGCCTGTCGGAGGATGCGGAGCCGCAAATCTACGCCTGCACGCGGCGCTTCGGCACCATCCTGGAAAACGTGGTTTACGATCCGATCTCGCGGCACCTGGATCTGGACAACGACATCATCACCGAGAATACCCGCGGCGCCTATCCGATCGACTTCATCGACAACTACTGGCCGCCCAGAATGGCGGGGCATCCCAAGAACGTCATCTTCCTCACCTGCGACGCCCAGGGGGTGATGCCGCCGATTGCGCGGCTGACGCCGGACCAGGCCATCTACCACTTCATTTCCGGCTACACCAGCAAGATCGCGGGGACGGAAATCGGCTTGGGAATCGAGCCGGAGATCACGTTCTCGACCTGCTTCGGAGGGCCGTTCATGGTGCATCCCCCGTACACCTACGCCGAGATGCTGAAGGCGCGGGTCCTCAAGCACGGGGCGCAGTGCTGGTTGGTGAACACCGGCTGGACTGGCGGCTCGTTCGGGGTGGGCAAGCGCATCAGCATCCAGTGGACCAGGATCCTCCTGAACGAAGCGCTGAGCGGCAAGCTGCTGGACGTGGAATACTACCAGGACCCGGTGTTTGGGTTCGACGTGCCGAAGAGCTGCGAAGGGGTGCCGTCGCAGATCCTGGATCCGGCCAACACCTGGGGGAGCCGCAACGAGTACTTCAGGAAATACGACGCGCTGGCGGCGCGCTTCATCGAGAACTTCAAGCTGATGATGGACGGCTGCCCCAAGCACGTGGTGGAGTCCGGGCCGAAGCGGCTGAGTTGAGCACGCCGCTGGCTTACAAGGCTGCGCATGAAGGGAACACGCGAACTGATCGACGAATTCCTGGGGCAGAAGCGGATTGCGGTGGTGGGCGTGTCGCGCAACCCCAAGGACTTCAGCGCGGGGTTGCTGCGCGAATTCCGGAAGCGCGGATACGAGGTGGCGCCGGTGAACCCACATGTCAGCGAGATCGATGGACTGCGCTGCTTTGCGCGGGTGCAGGACATAGCGCCTGCGGTGGAAGGCGCCCTATTGATGACGTCTCCGAAGATCACCGAACAGGTGGTTCGGGACTGCGCGGAAGCCGGGATTCGCCGGGTATGGATGCATGGGGTGTCAGGAAAAGGCGCGGTGAGCCAGGCGGCGATCGACTTCTGCCGGCAGCACGGCATCAGCGTGATTCCGGGATTTTGCCCGTACATGTTCTTCCCGAAGGCGGCCTGGTTCCACCGGCTGCACGGGTGGGTGATGAAGATCGCCGGCAGTTACCCGCGCTGAGCGCCTCATGAAGCGGCTCATTGCACAGGCAGGTTCACGGGCGGCGAAGATACTGCTCCAATCGTCACGACCAGGGGTTGCACCCCCGTTGGAGCGCCGGAAGGTACGACGACGTTCACCTGATTGAGGCCGGGGTAGCCGGGCGCCAAGCCGCTGAACTGCACTGGAGCAAGCACCCCGCCGATGGTCACGGTCGGAGTCGCAAGGGTGCGGGAGAGCAGTTGAGCTTGCGCCGGTTCCCCGGTATCCGGTTGGTTGTCCACCGGGCCGAGGCCGTTCATGTAAATCTGAACCGTGCTGCCCCGGCGCGCGGGATTGGCCGTGCTGATGGGCGCAAAGTTGCCGTCCAGAGCGGCGGCGAATGCCTGGGTGTCGGCGTAGACCGCCGGAGCGTAGTCCGACACGGGCACAGTGAGGAGCCCTCCGGAAGTGTAGCCGAGATTCACTTTCATCATCACCGAGGTCTGCCCGCGCAACTCCCAGGGAACCTGAACATTGATCTGCCGGGGGCTGACGAAAACCAGCCGGCCGGGAAGGCTCAGGCCCGCGCCCGGCACGTCGAAGCTCACACTAACGCCACTCAACGACAAGGGCAACGAGAGGGTGCTCTCTACCTGCAACACATCGCTGAGCCCGGTTCCGAAAATCGAGATGTAGGATCCCGGGGCGATGCCCGGGCCGGTCTGGAAGCTAGCCGCATTGACGACACCGCCGGGTGCAATGGTGGGCGCCAGGCGGGCGGTTCCGTCGAAGGTGACAGTGAAACCGCCGGCGCGCGCCATGAACTGCTGGGGGCCCGGGGAGGGGCCGAGGATGGCTTCTGCGGCGGCGATTCCGTATGAGTCAGTCTGCCGGTCGGCATTCCGGATCACGCCGCCTCCCCGCGTGACCGCGAACTGCACCGGGAGGCCCGAGACAGAGACCCCGTAACGGTCGAGGACCTTGAAGGCGATGGCGCCGTCGGGCACGTCCTGGCCCACGGGGCCGTCAAAGCTGTAGCCCAGCAGGGGGACCACCTGGGACGGAACGCCATCTCCGACGACATACATATAGGGCACGCGGATCGAGGAACCTGCGCCCTGGATCGTGACGGCGCCTTCGTAGAAGCCAGTCGGCGGCAGGGTGCCGCGCAGGGACAGAGTGACCATCTGATCCGGCTGGCCAGGCGTGAACGACAGGCTGGTCCTGTCCAGGACGGGCACGCTCTGGTTGCTGCTCCGAGGCGCGACGGCAAGTGTGAGCGAGCCTGCCCCCGAGCCGGCGTAATGGACAACGAGCTGCCGGTTCAAAGGGAGTCTTGTCTGCCCGTCCAGCGCTCCGAAAGAAACGGTGGCGGGCTCAGAGGTAATCGTCGTTTCAACGGCGCCGCCGGCGTTCAGCTTGCCATTTCCCGCAGCCACAGCCCCGGCCACCGCGCCGTAGTCTGTGAGGTCCTGTGTCGCACTGGTGACCACCGCCGATTTCAATTGCGCCGGGCTGAAGCCGGGATTCTTTTGTTTCACCAAGGCGGCTGCGCCAGCCACCATGGGCGCGGAAAAACTGGTTCCGGCGGCTACGGTGTACCCGGATGGATCGTACATCTCGCCGTTCGGATCGAAGCGCTGGGTGGCCATATAAAGGTCGGTGCCGACCGCGACCAGTTCCGGCTTGAGCAGATAGTCGATCGATGGCCCGCGGGACGAGAAATCAGCGACGGTGTTAAACAGCGAGACATCGAACGGCGTAAGGGTGGCATCCAAGGTGCCTTGGGCGCCAGGGTTTGCCGCTACGTAGCTTCTCAGCGCCGCGCCATCGGCGCTCCCGATCATGGCTGACGGGATCAAGGTGTTGCCGAGACCGCCGGGCGCGAAAATCGAAGTCGCTCCGCTCTCTTGGATGATAACCACGCCGACCGCGCCTGCATTCTGGGCGTTGGTGACCTTCACCGCGAAACTACAGACGGTTGAGGAGCGCACGATCAACGCAATGGCGCCGCTGAGTGACTTCGTGGGCAGCGCTGAGCAGGCCCGGCCGGTGCCGTCCAGCGGGGCGACGTCGCGGAAGGGGGCGGTCAGAGGGGTCGTTAACACCGGCCCGTCGCCGAAAATTGAAGGGATGGCCTGGAGATTTGCGGGGATGTTATCCCCTACCACGCGCACACTGGAAAGGAAGACATGCGAATTGGTCGAGGCCCCGACCGCGATTGCCGAGGGCGCGGTAGCGGGCGATTCGATGGTGTTCGCCGTCGGGATGCTACTCCCCGAATCGCCGCTGTTGCCCGCCGACACCACCACCGTGAGTCCGGCGTGGATCGCGTTCTCGACTATGGCGGCTACGAAGTCGCAGGGGGTGGAAGCGGGGCGCCGCAGGCTTGCCCCTGGTCCAGCGGTCCCGACAGCGCAGGTCCCCCCAGAGACAGGACGGCTATGTCCATTCCGTCGTTGAGCGCATCCTCGAGGGCCTGAGCGATGATATCGCCACCGGTGTAATCGTTGATTCCCGGGGAACCGAAGATTTTGTAACTCCCCAGCCAAGCTTGGGGAGCGACGCCCGTAATGGTGTCGGATGGCCCTGTATTGGTAGCCCCGGCCGCTATCGTCGCCAGGGCCGTGCCGTGGCCTACCCTGTCGCGCGGCGAGAGGTCATCCGGCCTGGAATCGGCCGCCGGGTTGGGTGGCGTTCCGGCCGCCAGCATGCCGACATAACTTCGGGCCACGATGACCTTCCTGTTGGTGAAGGCGCAGTCTGAACCCTGGCACTTCGGGAACCCGGGCGGAAGCGCGAGAGAAGAGTCCTGGAAAGCCGGATGAGTTTGATCGATGCCGCTATCGAGAATGGCGATCTTGACTCCCGCGCCGGCGTCTGCGGAACCTCCCAGCTCGGACCACGCCGCCGGCACATTTTCCAACTGGATGGCCTTGTCGAGGTGGCGGTGGAGCAGGCGAACGGGAACCACGGACTGGACGCCTGGCAGGCCGCTCAATTCGGCCATCCGGTCTTTGGAGGCCTGCACAAAAACCGCATTCATCAACACCTGAACCGAGCCAGTCACACGAAAGCTCCGGCGCTCCAGCTCGCGGCGCAAGGTCAACTGGGCCGCTTGGACACGCTGGCGGTAGTCGCGCCCAGCCGCGCTTCGAAGCCCCTCCGCCGTGGCGAAGCGTTGCACCGCCGGCGGGTCCGACAGGATCAACGCATAACGGCCGGACAGCACTTCGGCGGAAAACAGCGGCGACGCTGCTCCGATCAGAAGTAGAGAAAACAGCAGGAAACAGAAACGAATTGTGATTTTCATGGATTCTAGTGACCTCCGCTACGGCTTCGGATGTTCGAGACGGACATTGACGGCATCAAGCGATCCATCGAGCGCGCGCTTGGCTTCCACCGAGAGGCGATCGCCGGACTGGAGACCGGAGGGCTTCAGGCTGGTTGATCCGTGGTAGTACTTGGTCTTCTTCGTGCAACGGAACTCGATGGTATTGCCTGCCGCATTTTCCAGGGTGAGCGTTTTCCTGCCGATTCCTCGCAGTACTCCGGTGAAACTCGCCAACGGTTCCACCGCAGACCTGTCTGTAGTGGTTCCCGATTGCCTGCCGCCACCACGGCTCTGGGAGGGCGAACGGTCCGACGGGTAGCCTGCTGCCCGGCCGCGTCCGGTCTGTGAAAAGGCCGGAACGCCGGCCAGCAGGCTGAGCAGAAATCCGAAACCGCAAAGTCGGCCAATACCTTTCATCACCAGCCCGTTACTGTGTTAAACCCCGGCGTCCTGAAAGAGACTCGCACAATCATCGAGAGGCGACGCCGGGCCGCGCGAGGGGAAACCTCGGACCACGGCAGTCCGGCAGCCAGGCTGTCGTGATCCGAGTGGCGCTGCTTCTGCTCACAAAGAGGCGGCACTTATGCCTAGAGTCCTCTCGAGATGCTGCTCATTGGCATGAACCTTGGCGAACTTGACGACCTGACCCACCGAACTGTGGAGCCGGTCGCATTCGCCGGCCAGGTTGTCAACGTGCTTCTGGTAGGCCGGCACCCACAAGGTCCCCGGCGTGTCGCTCACCAGCTTCATGGCGGCTTGGATGTTGTCCGCCATCAGTCTCAGTAGCGGAGCCGCCTCATCGATTGCCTTGCGTTCCCAGGGCGTAGCCGAGTCGCGGATGGTCTCGAGTTGGGAGAGCTGCCGCCCCATAGTGTTGACATCTTCTTTCAGGGCCTCCAACCTCAGGGCATGAATCTGCCAGCTTGCGTTAGGGCTGTGGGTGGTACTTTGCAGTTCCGAGGCATGCTCCGCGGCAAGGTAAGCCTTGCCTTGAAGCTGTTTCAGGAGTTCGAGCGCTTCCGTGCGGGCGCCCCGCCGGTCACGCTCCGGAGCCGTGGGCTTGGTCGCCGCCAGCGAAAGCACTGGCGCTGCCACCATGGCCGCCGCCAAACAACCGCTTAAAGTGAGGGATCTCAGCGTCATAGTCTTGTTTTTCCTTTGCCCAGATTTCGGAAACTATGGTTTCCTACCTGTAAAGATGAAAGCAGAGAGAGCGCGGATGTTAGGAATTGTAAAAGTTCGTCAGGGCGCCTTTACAGAAGGCAGGCTGCGACAAGGCCTTGAAGGCTGAATTGACGATTTGCTCATTGACGATTGACGATTTCCGTGTCCCGCCGCGCCAGACACAGCAATCGTCAATCGGCAATCCCGCAATCGTCAATTCCCGCGGCACAACCGCTCTGCCCGCGCCAGCCGCTCGCTCGGTTGTTCGGTTGCGGCCATGCCGCGATGTGTTACAATCGCCTGCCGGTTTGTGGATTCGAGTTTCGCAACGTTGACCGCGGAGGATCCCAATGAAAGCAAAAGGCAGATTCGTTCACACGGTTGCTGGGCTGCTGACGCTGGCACTGCTTGGTTTGGTGCCCCTGGAGAGAAGCGCCCAGGCACAGAGCTCGATCACGTCTCCCGAGAAGTTCTTCGGCTTCCAGCTCGGCAGCGACCGCAAGATCGCCCGCTGGGACAAGATCGTCGAGTACTTCAAGCTGCTGGAAAAGGAGGGTGGCGGCAAGCTCAAGGTGGTAAACATGGGGCCGACCACCATGGGCAACCCCTTTCTGCTGGTGATCATCACCTCCCCGAACAACCTGGCCAGGCTGGAACGGCTGAGGCAGGTGAACACGCAGATCAGCGACCCGCGCGGGCTGGCCGAGCAAGAGGTCAAGAAGCTGGTCGGGGAGGGCAAGGCAGTCATCTGCCAGTCCATGAGCCTCCACGCCACGGAGATCGGCGGCACCCAGATGGCGCCGGAGCTGGCCTATGACCTCCTCGTCCCGGAAGGACGAGGAGACCCAGCGCATCCTGGACAACGTCGTCTTCCTCATGGTGCCGTCCTTCAACCCGGACGGCGCGATCATGGTCGCCGACTGGTACCAGAAGACGCTGGGCACGGAGTACGAGGGGTCGAATCTGCCCTGGCTGTACCACAAATACGCCGGCCACGACAACAACCGGGACGCCTTCCAGACCAACCTGGTCGAGTCGCAGTACATGGCCAAGATCATGTTCCGGGATTGGATCCCGCAGGCCTACCTCGACCACCACCACATGGGCAGCTACGGCGCCCGGATCTACGTCCCGCCCTACGCCGAGCCGGTTCGTCCCTACGCCGATCCCCTGATCTGGCGGGAGATGAGCTGGTACGGGGCGCACATCGCCTACAAGGAAGAGGAGGCCGGCCTGTCAGGCATCATCAACATGGCCCAGTATTCCGGCTGGGGCCATTTCGGGTTTCACTGGATCACCCCGTTCCACAACATCGCCGGGATGCTCACCGAGTCGGCCAGCGCGAAACTGGCGACGCCGATCTACATTCATCCCGACCAGCTCCGGGGCGGAACCCGGGGCCTGCCGTCCTACGAGGCCCAGACCACCTTCCCCAATCCCTGGCCGGGCGGCTGGTGGAGGCTCCGGGACATCGTCGAGCGGCAGAAGGTCTCGGCCTGGGCGCTGCTGGACCTGGCGGCGCGGAACAAGGAGACCGTGCTCTGGAACGCCTACCTGAAGGCCAAGCGGCAGACCGAGCGGGGCGCTCAGGGCAAGCCCGCCGCGTATGTGATTCCCCGAACCCAGCACGATCCGCTGACCGCCGTGAAGCTGGTCAACAAGCTGCTGCTCCAGGGCATCGAGATCCAGCAGGCGCCCGAAGGGTTTCACCACCACGGACGGTGTGAGCTATCCGGCGGGCTCCTACGTCGTCTCGCTGGCCCAGCCCAAGATGGGCCTGATCCGGTATCTGCTGGGCCGCACCTTCTATCCCGACAACGAGTGGACCCGGGCCGAGACGGCTCTCCCATGCGGCCTTACGACATGGCCACCGACACGATGTTCGAGTTCATGGGCGTGCGCGTCGACCCGCTGGACGAGACCGTGCAGAGGCGACCTCCGGAAACTCACCGGCGCCGTCGAGGCCGCAGGGAAGGTGGCCCGGCGGCCGGATACGCGTTCGATGGCAGGCTGAACGACAGCTTCAAAGCGCTGAACCTGCTGCTCGACAAAGGCGTTGCGGTGCGGCGCGTCGACAAGGCCGGCCAGGGCCTCCGGCCCGGCGATTTCGTCGTCGTGCCGGGATCGGAAGCGGTGCTGCGCGCCGATCGCGAAAGAAACAGGCGTTGACTTCATCGCGCTGAAACCCGAAGTCCCGCTGATTGCCCACGAGGTCAAGCGGCTGCGCATCGGCATGTACCAGCGCTACTGGGGCGGCAATATGGACGAGGGATGGACGCGCTTGCTGCTGGAGCAGTTCGGCTTCCCCTACACCACGCTGATGGATGCCGAGATCAAGAAGGGCGGCCTCAACGACAAGCTATGACGTCATCATCCTGCCCGACGATTCGACGGCCAGGATCACCGGCGAGAGACCCGCGGCGCCCGGCCGAGCCACCGGCGAAAGAGGCGCAAGAGGCGAGGCGCCCGACCGGCCCGAAGAGCCTATCCCCCCGAGTACCGCAGCGGCATCGGCAACGAAGGCGTCAACGCGCTGAAAGCGTTCGTCCAGAAGGGCGGAACCCTGGTGACGCTGGGCGGGGCCAGCAACTTCGCCATCGAGAGACTCGGGCTGAACGTCCGCAACGTGGTGGCAGGCAGGAGCTCGAAGGAGTTCTGGTGCCCGGGGTCCACGCTCAGGGTGAAATTCGACAACGCCAACCCGCTGGCTTACGGGATGCCGTCGGAGGGGCTGGCGCTTTACCTGGGCGGCAACCCGGCCTTCGAGATCACCCCCAGCGAGCACAACGAGCGCTACGAGGTCATCGTCCGCTACGCCGACCGCGACCTGCTTCAGAGCGGCTGGCTGATCGGGGAAGAGACCCTGGCCAAGAAAGCCGGGATGATCGCGGCCAAATACGGGGAGGGCCGGGTGGTCCTCATCGGCTTCCGGCGCCCAGCACCGCGCCCAGACCCACGGCACCTTCAAGCTGCTGTTCAATGCCTTTATACGGTAGCGCTGGCAAGTGAGCCGCGTTAAGCGGACTGCGCAGCGACCGGCTATCTGAGCGTGGGTTTCCTCAACGGTAACTGCCAAGGCGGCAGAGCTATGGGACTACCGCACGCAGCTTTGTAGTCATCGCGATCAAATACTCCCACTCCTCCGGTTTCTGCGCCCACTTGGTTGTTACCAGGACTCGCTGGCCGACAATCTTGACCTCGAGGAACCATTGAGGACTGGAGGCGTGCTCCAGCAGGATCTTCTGTACCTGGTTGTTGACGACTATGGCCGCAACATCCAGTCGGCGGCACACAACGGTGTACTCGCGGTGGAACTCCGGCCCGCCTACTTCAACCCTGTCACTCAGCGTCTTGTCCACGAGCGGTACCCGCCGGTAAATGGTCACCGGCTCCTCGCTCCTCCCGCCCGGATTTTCCGCCAGACACCCAAAGCCATATTCATAGAACCGCCACGCACGCAGGGAGGAACTGTAGCTAAACAGGTACACGCTCGCCGGTGGTCCCTGAACCGAGACGATGTCGTATGCGTTCCAGGACCAGTCTGGGCGTAGCTGCTCCAGTATGGGTTTCAGTTGGGACTGGTCGCGTCCCAGGAATCTCCACCCATGGCCGATGGCGAACTGCTCCATCGCGGCCTTTCCTTGGGCGGTCTGGCGCAACGAGAGGATGAGGATGATGACCACGGCGATTCCGAATATGGCTAGCACGATGATCGCGGTACGATCCATTTTGCCTCCGGTGCGTGTTGCCACGGCTGCGATTCTACCCCGAGCAATGTGAAAGCGAGACCTCAGCCATTCGCCGCTTGAAGCTTGCCGACGAGAAGCCGGATCAAGAGAACGAGGCCAGTCACTGCCATCGAGCCTCCCACCAGGGCGAAAAACAGAAAGACCCAGCCCAAGAGCTGCTTGCCCCATTTCGGACCCACTTCTGCTTTCTCGGGCTGGTCGGGCAGGTAGGTGATGGTCTCAATGCCACCCTCGCGCAGCATCCGCCAGGCTCGCGAACGGACCTTGAGTTCTAGTTCTTCCTGCCTTCCCTGAAGATTGACGAACGTGAAACGGGCATAGTAGTTCTCAAGGCCCCCACCCTTGCGGAGCTTCTTGGCGACGGTGGCCTGGGTGGTTACGCCACGCTCGCGTACCTCGCGCCCAGCGCGCCAGAAGTGGAGGGCGCCGCAGCAGACCAGCGAGCCGGCGACGATTGGCGCGCACACAAAGACAAGGGTTTTGGCAGGTCCTTCCACGGCAGCAGCTCGTTCTTAAAAGGGAATTGCCATTTTGGGTCCCCGATCAGTTGATAGTATAGACCCGACCGTATCCGCTTGTTGCATGCCAGCCCGTTTTTCAGTTCCGGCGACCTTGACCTTGGCACCTGGCTGCTGTAGCGCCGCTGAACGGGTCACGGCTGCATCCTGATGCATTCCCGTGCATCGAAATGATGCCACAGGTCATCGTGAAGGGCTTTGAGATGCAGTGAGGACGGTGGTGCCCCTGCGCTGACGGCCTGCCTCGCGACAACCACAGGTTGCGCCATCCTGGCAAGCTGCCGTATTCTGGGTTCTTCCATGCCACACAACAGCCGCAGTTCGGCGTCGGAGCGCGGCGAGGGACTCGACCGCCGCCAGCTCATCCAGGCATCTCTGATGCTTGTCGGCGTACCGCCGCTCTGTTGCACCGCCCCCGAGGTCTCGCACGAGAGCGTCAGCTACCAGGGCGCCACACTCATCCTGGACCTGAACAAGGCCCCTGAGCTCCGCCCGGTCGGTTCGGCCCGCGCTGTGGTTGACATTGCGCGCAAGCTCAACATCATCGTCGCTCACATCGAGAAGCGCCGCTTCGTGGCGCTGGACCGCTCCTGCACCCACGGCGGTGCGCAGTGCGCCTACAACCACAAGCGCCGCACCCTCCAGTGCACCAGCCTCAATCACGCCGAGTACGACCTCAACGGAACCCTACTGCACGGCCGCACGCACGGCAACCTGCGCAGCTACCAAGTGCGGCTGGCCGGCACGCGCCTGGAAATCTCGCTCGAGAAGAAGGCATGATCCGGCTGTGGCTCGCGACGTGTCTGCTGTCCGCGGCGGCGCTGGCCCAGCGGCCGGAGTTGGTCCGCATCCCGCCCGGCTCCTTCCACGACACCCGCTTCGATCGTCCGTTCCGGATGGGTAAGACGGAAGTCACCGTCAGCCAGTTCGGCGCGTTCGTCAAGGCCACCGGCTACCGGACCGCGGCCGAGCGCGCCAACGCGGCGCGCACCTGGAAAACGCCCGGCTTCAAAGTGTTCGGCAACCAGCCCGTGGTCTACGTCACCGTCCAGGACGCGGCCGCTTACTGCGAGTGGATCGGCGCACGCCTGCCCACCGACGCCGAATGGGAATACGCGGCGCGCGCCGGCGCCACCACCTGGCACTACTGGGGCGACGCCATCGATGGTCGCTATCTCTGGTACCGCGCCAACTCAGACGGCCGGCCGCACCCGGTCGGGAAGAAGCGCCCGAACGCCTGGGGCCTCTACGACGTGGAGGGCAACGTCTGGGAGTGGGCCATTTCGGAACCGGTCAAGGGCGAGGCGTTGGCCAACCGCCGCGGCGGCTCCTGGATCGCTTGCGAGAACATCGAGCCGGAGCCAGGCAAGCCGCCCTCTCCCCTCATAGGCCTGTCGAAGTACTACAAGGTCCCCGTGAATTACGAGCACCGCTACGACGACATCGGTTTCCGCTGCGCCCGCTCGGAACCTTGATTGCGCGGGGCTCCGCAATTCCGAATCAGAGTGCCAAGACGCGGAGAAATTCGCCGCAGACCTTGAAGTCGCGGCCTTCTTCGAGCTCCCAGGCTTCGAAGTCGGGGTTGAGCGGCTCCAGGCGGATGATTTCGTGACGCCAGGAACCTTCTCCGGTGGGGACTTTCTGGCTCTTGTAACGCTTGACGGTAAACTCGCCGCCGCTTTCCGAGGCGCCTAGCCTCTGGATCAAGAGCAGCTTGCCCTGACGCGTCCCGGTCACATGGCGGCGGAACAGGCAGAGGCTCCCGTCGGCAATGAGCGGTTCCATGGAGCGGCCGGTGACGTGAGCCACGAACATGTCGGGGGTCATCCGCAGGTCCGGCGGCGCTTCGATCCAGTCCTCCAGTTCGGTTTCCTCGTCTTGGCCGAATCCGCCGGCGGCGGCCTTCAGCGACCACACCGGCAGATGGGTGACGAAAGGAATGACCGTCACCGGTTCCCGGACCACGCCGCGGACATGCTCGTTGAACAACTGGTGGAGCCTCCAATGCAGGCTCCGGGCTTCCACGGGCCGGCGTTCGCTGATGCGCAGCACGTTCGAGAGGCTGTCTTCGAGATACTCCAGGAAGCGCCGGCCGCCCAGCTCCTCGATTTTCCGCCCAAAATCTCCGGTGAGCTGGGAGATGACCTCGGCGTCCTCCGGCTCGGCGAGGGCCTCGATGTCCTGGCGCAGCTTGAAAACAACCCGGTCAGTGGATGGGTCAAACAGCAGGACACCCAGATTGGCAACGGGCCGGCCAGGAAGCGCCAGCTCGACCAATAGGTACTCGGCCTTGCGGGAGGTGAGTAAGGCAGCCATTAGCCTTTAGCCACTAGCCCTTAGCCCTCAGCCTCTGGGCTGTTGGCACAGCTAATAGCTTATCTGAAAGATCGGCGGGGCGGGGCGTTTTGTTTAGCCTCGGACACCAGCCTTTGCTAGCGGCTTCCTACGGCGCAAACGGATAGTAGCCTTTGCGGGCGCGGACCGTGACGTTGGGCAGGCTCACGTCCACGCGGATGGCGCGATACTGGCGGGGAGAATCGAGGTTGTCGGGCACGTACCGTAGGACGTACTGAGTGGTGACTTCGCCGGCCACGTTCGAGACGGCTTTGAAGATGCCGCTGGCGATTTCGGCGGCGTATCCGCCGGTGCCGACTTTGAGAGCGTAATTTCCCTCGTCGGAGGGAGTCGAGAGGTAGCCCGAGACGCTGGAATACAGGCCCTGGAGCGGGTACTCGACGCGCCCGCCGGTCTCCTCGGCCAGGCGTTTCAGCGTCTTTTCGCCTTCGCTGGTGAATCCGAAGGCCACCGTGCTCACGCCGTAGATGGTCACCAGGTTACGTTGCGCAATCTCGATGACCTCCTCGAGGCTCTTCTTGCTGGCGTTGTCATTGCCGTCCCCGATCACGATCAGCACGCGCCGCGGCTCGATCGGTTCACCTTGGACCAGGTTGCGCCGGGTGCAGGCCAGATAGATGGCGTCGAATAGCGCCGAACCGCCGCCCGGCTTGAGCTTGCGGATTCTCTCGACGATCTTCTCCGGATCGCTGGTGGTGTTGGTCACCAGCTCCGCCTCGTTGCTGTAGGTGACCAGAAATCCGCTGAACCGCTTGTCGCCGGGCAGCAGCGTCCACACCAGTTCCAGGGCCGCATCCTGAAAGGTCTTCCAGTGGAGACGGGTGGCATTGCCCATATCCAGCAGAAAGCCCACCACCACGGGCTGGCTCTGTTCCCGGCTGAAGTATACGATCTTCTGTTCCTTGTTCTGATCGTAGATGCGGAAATCCCGGGCTTCGAGGTTGGAGACGAAGCGGCCCTTCTCGTCGGTGACGGTGACCGGGACCACCACCTCGTTGATCTGAACGCGGAAGGAACTGGGCTGCGGCTCGGGCTCTTGCGCCGGCTTGGGAGCGGCCGGCTTCTCCTGCGCCGCCGCAGCGCCGGCGGCCAGCAGCACAATTAGAACACAGCCCCGCATAAACTCCTACCTGGGAAAATTATACCTCTTGTCATCTCTGCACTCGGCCGGAGCCGCCGGCCTTGATCAACTGGCTGACTTCCTCCGCGCTCAGCCGCGCAAAATCGCCGGGGATGGAGTGCTTCAAGCAGGAAGCGGCCACGGCGAACTCGAGAGCGTCCTGATGGGTGGGCAGCGCGAGCAGGCCGTAGATGAGCCCGCCGGCGAAGCAGTCCCCGCCGCCCACCCGGTCCACAATGTGCGTGATGTCGTAGTGACGGCTGACCAGGAAATCCTTGCCGTCGTGCAGGCAGGCCGACCAGCCGTTGTGCGAGGCGCTCTTGGATTCCCGAAGCGTAATGGCCATCATCTTGAGATTTGCGAACTCCGCCATGACCTTTTCGGTCAGCTTCCGGTACTGGAAGGCATCCAGCGTGCCGGAGTGCACATCCACATCGGCCTGGATGCCCAGCGCCATCTGGCAGTCCTCCTCGTTGGCCATGCCGATATCCACGGATTTCACCAGCTCGCGCATGACCTCGGGGGCGGACTTGCCATATTTCCAGAGGTTCTTGCGGTAGTTGAGGTCGCAGGAGACCGTGAGGCCCATTTCGCGGGCTGTGCGGGCGCTCTCCAGCGCCAGGTCCGCGGCGCCCTGGCTGATGGCCGGAGTGATGCCGGTGACGTGAAACCAGCCGGCGCCGGCTAGCGCCTTTTCCCAGTCGATCTGGCCTGGCTTGGCCAGGGCGATGGCGCTCGAGTCTCGGTCGTAGACCACCTTGGAAGGCCGCTGGTTGGCGCCGGCCTCGACGTAGTAGACTCCCATGCGGCCCTTGGCACGCGCGATGTGCGCCGTATCGACTCCGAAGCCGCGCAACTGGAAAATCAGCGCCTCCGCGATGGGACTGTTGGGGGGCAGTACGGTCACGTAGCGCGCGGGGATGCCGAAGCCGGCCAAGGCCACCGCCACGTTGGCCTCTCCGCCTCCAAAGGTCGCCACCAACTGCGGCGACTGCAAGAACCTCTCGAAGCCCGGCGGCGCCAGGCGCAGCATGATCTCTCCGAAAGTGACCACTGGTTTCGGCATAAAACCCCCTCAAGATTTCGCGCAAAGCCGCAAAGTGGCGCAAAGAGCGCAAAGGTGATCTTTTATTGTCTATTATTTTGCGCCTTTGCGAAACTTTGCGTCTTTGCGCGAAACGTTTTTACTTGGGCAGGACCGCCACGACCTCCACCGCGAAGGCGGCGTCCAGCGAGGGCAGGCCCTCGAAGGGCAGCATGGCGCCAGCCGGCAAATGTGTGCGGTCGAAGAACTCGGCCTGGACTTTGCCGGCCAGGGCGGCTATAGGATCCGAAAGCGGGTAGACGTTGGAAACCGCCACATTCTGAAGGGAGGCGCCCACCTGGTCCAGGGCCTTTCCCAGGCGCTGAAAGGCCAGCCGGGCATCGGAGTCGGTGTAGCCAAAAGCGAGCTGGGTTCCCGTGATCGCCAGCCTGGGGGCGCTCACCAGGGCCACCTGGGAGTGAGCCGGCGCGGGTGGCAGCTCGGGCAGATTCAGAAACGCAAGGGCTCCGTGAGCGGCGCGCGGAGACGGGCCACAGCTTCACACTCGACTGCGCTGTGCGCCGAGGCGCGCTCCCGCTGCAAGAAATTGAGCGCGGCCTGCGGGAACTCCGCGGCCATGCGGCGGCGGACCGCGAGGACATCCTCGAGCGAACTCAGGTAGCAGGTGGCGCGCAGCACGTCCTTGGATTCCAGAGCAGCGCCGCGTAGCGCGGTGCGCAACTGGGCCAGAGATTTCTCCGCCAGCGGCGCGGCCGGCAACAGGGGCTGCTCGGCAGAGGCTGCCTGCGCGGACAGGAACGCCAGCCCGTGGGGGTTGACCCGCTTCTTGTCCACCGCGATAGACTCCAGCACCACCTGGGCGCCTTCCTGGGGCAGCGCACCAACCTGGACCACGCTCAGTGCGGGCAGCGGAAGGCGGCGATCGGTGAAGGTCTCGCTCACGATGGCCTGCACCCGGCGCAGGTCGCCGCTCCCGGCCACGAAAGCCCGCAGCTTGACGACGGTCGCGCCCCGCACCTGGTGGAGCAACGATTTCAGCGCGTCGCGCACTTGCTGGGAGAGCAAGCCGCGAGAAGACAGCGGCGTCACCTCGAAGACCAGCCTCTGGGTCTCCGCGGTGACCGCACTGGGCGGGCTCCTTGGGGAGCTCCAAGGTCTGGGTAACCTCCGGCTCCGCGCGTTTTTTTTTCTTCTTCTCGGCAGGCCAAGCGGCCAAGGAAACGGCGATGCCCAGCGCGACCAGCCACGCCCAGCGCTTCATCTGTTTCGGAGTTGATTGTACCAAATCCCCGCAGGCTCTGAATGGCTTGCTTCAGACAGTCCAATATGGTATCTTAAGCCACCAGCGAGATGTTTCCCAGACCTGAACTCGATCTGGCCTCCGAGGTTCCCCTTTATCGGCAGTTGCACGCCCAGATCAAGGAATTCATCCGCGTGGGGAGGTTGCTGAACGGGGAGCGGCTGCCGGCCACTCGGGAATTGGCTGGCATACTTGGACTAAACCGTGCCACTGTCTCGGCCGCCTACGAGATGCTGGAAGCCGAAGGGCTGATCAGGGGGCACGTCGGGCGTGGGAGCTTCGTCTCTGCCGGCCCGTCGGCGGAACTGGCGGGTCTTGACTGGGAGCAGTTGCTACCGGCCTGGAAGGCCGTTCCGGCGCCACCGGCGCTGTCTTGCGACGACCTCATCAGCTTTGCCACCTCCAGGCCCGCGGAGGCCCTGTTTCCGCTGGAAGCCTTCCGGCTGAGCTGCCAGGAAGTGCTCCGCGACCCGCAGATGCCCGCGATCCTTCAGCTCGGATCTCCCGGCGGATACGAGCCGCTGCGGGAGTACCTGCTGGAGGAGGCGCGGCGGGCGGGCGTGGCGCGTTCTTCCGACGACATCGTGATCACCAATGGATGCCAGCAGGCTCTGGACCTGATCGGGCGCCTGCTGATCCGCCCGGGAGACCGCGTGCTGGTGGAGGATCCGGTTTATCCGGGGTTGAAGAACCTGTTCCTGCGGGCGGGCGCAGAGTTGGTGGGGGTTCCGGTGGGGCCAGACGGCGTGGATGTAGCGGACCTGGAGCGCCGGCTGGCGGGGAACTACGCCAGGCTCCTGGTGGTGACTTCGAATTTCCAGAACCCGACCGGGGCGACGCTGCCGGCTTGCGCGCGGCTGGCGATCCTGCGGATGGCGCGCGCGGCCGGGGTGGTGGTGGTCGAGAACGACATCTACGGCGAGCTGCGCTACAAAGGCGAGCCGGCTCCGCCCATCAAGCAACTGGATGAGGCGGGCGACGCGATCCTGCTGCGGAGCTTTTCGAAGATCACCTTTCCAGGCCTGCGGGTGGGCTGGGTGATCGGCCCCGGGCGTTCGTGGCGCGGCTGGCCGAGGCCAAGCAGTGGTCGGATCTGCATACCGACCAGCTTGCGCAGGCGGTGCTGCTGCGGTTCGCCGAATCCGGGCGGCTGGAGGCGCACCGCGCGCGGGTACGCGCGAGCCGGCGCCGAGCGGCTGGGGGCGGTGCTCGCAAGCTGCCAGGAGCACCTGCCGGCTGGCACGGTTTTCACGCGGCCGCAGGGCGGCATGAACCTGTGGGTGCGGCTGCCCGAGCCGCTGGATGCCGGCGAACTGCTGGCCCGGGCCGAGCGCGAGGGCGTGACCTACCTGCCGGGAAAGTATTTCGAGGTTTCGCGCCACGATCCGGGCGGCTTGCGTTTGAGTTTTGCCGGCCTGGCGCCGGAGAAGATCCGGGCCGGGCTGGCCATCCTGGGCAGGTTTTTTCCGGCGAGCTGGAGCGGGTGCGGGCTTCCAGGCGATTCGGACCCGCTCCGGCGATGGTTTAGGACGATGCGGAGGGAATCGATGTACCTAGACGATACGTTTCGGGTGAAGGTCGGCCTGGCGGAGATGCTCAAGGGCGGCGTGATCATGGACGTCACCAACGCCGAGCAGGCGCTGATCGCCGAGAAGGCGGGCGCCGCGGCGGTGATGGCGCTGGAGCGCGTGCCGGCCGACATCCGCAAGGAGGGCGGCGTGGCGCGCATGGCGCCCATCCGCAGGATCCGCGAGATCATGGAGGCGGTCAGCATCCCGGTGATGGCCAAGTGCCGCATCGGCCACTTCATGGAGGCGCGCATCCTGGAGGCGCTCGAGGTGGACTACATCGACGAGAGCGAGGTGCTGACCCCCGCCGACGAGGAGCACCACGTCGACAAGCGCGGCTTTCAGGTGCCCTTCGTCTGCGGGGCGCGCAATCTGGGCGAGGCGCTGCGGCGCATCGCCGAGGGCGCGGCCATGATCCGCACCAAGGGCGAGGCCGGCTCGGGCAACATCGTCGAGGCGGTCCGGCACATGCGCACCATTCAGAAGGAGATGAAGCAGCTCACGGTGCTGGGCAAGGAGGAGCTGGTGGCCGAAGCGAAGAAGTTGCAGGCGCCGCTGGAGCTGGTCGAGTGGGTGGCCGAGCACGGCAAGCTGCCGGTGCCGAATTTCTCGGCGGGCGGCATCGCCACCCCGGCCGACGCCGCGCTGGTGATGCAGTTGGGCGCCGAGGCGGTGTTTGTGGGTTCGGGCATCTTCAAGTCCGAGGACCCGGAGACGCGCGCCCGGGCCATCGTCAAGGCCACTACCTACTACAACGACCCGGCCAAGCTGCTGGAGGCCAGCGAGGAGCTGGGGCTGGGGATGTTGGGCCTGGACGTGGCGCACATGCCGGAGTCCGAGCGGCTGGCGGTTCGCGGCTGGTAGATGGGCAGCTTGTAGCTCGTAGCTTGTGGAGCGACGGATTCGGCTGGCCTACAAGCTACAGGCTACAAACTACAAGCCGTAGCCATGAAGACAGTTGGCGTACTTGCCTTGCAGGGCGATTTCGAGGCCCACCAGAAGGCGCTAGCGCGCGCGGGGGCGCGGGCCGTGGCAGTGCGCACGGCGGCGGAACTCGACGGCCTGGACGGGCTGATCATCCCCGGCGGGGAGAGCACCACCATGCTGCGCATCCTGCGCGATGAGGAGCTGTTCGAGCCGCTGCGCCGGTTCGGGCAGCGCCGGCCCATCTTCGGCACCTGCGCCGGCGCCATCCTGCTGGCCTCCGAGGTCTGGAACCCGGCGCAGGAGTCGCTGGGCCTGATCGACATGGGGGTCGAGCGCAACTCCTACGGGCGGCAGCTCGAAAGCCTGTGGCCCGCCTGCTGCCCGAGGAGGAGTTCATCCGTAAAGCTGGGCCTGGCGGGGTGGAGGCGGTCTTCATCCGTGCGCCCAGGATCCGGCGCTGGGCCGGCGAGGTGAACGTGTACTTCCGCTACCAGGGGGACCCGGTGCTGGTGAGCCAGGGTGCGCACTTGGCGGCCACCTTTCATCCCGAGCTGTCCAGCGACACCCGCGTCCACACGCTGTTTGTCGAGAGGCTCTGAGGGTGCGCCGCCGCCGGGTGCTGTTCGTCTGCATCGGGAATTCCTGCCGCAGCCAGATGGCCGAGGCTTTCGCCCGCTCCTATGGGAGCGATGTGTTGCTGGCTCAGAGCGCCGGCCTGAGCCCGTGCGGGACCATCTTTCCCCCCACCGAGCAGGTGATGCTGGAAAAGAACATCTCTCTGGAGGGCTGCGTCTCGAAAGGAATCGACCCGGTTGAGCTGGCCAGCTTCGACTTGATCGTAAACTTGAGTGGCTGGCCGTTTCCATATGCGGTTTCGGTTCCGGTCAGGGAGTGGGCGGTGGAGGACCCGTTCGGGTCAAGCCTGGAGCGCCATCGCCGCATCCGCGACCAGATCGAGGGGCTGGTCGAAGGGCTGATTCTCGAGCTGCGCTCTCAGCGCGCCCAGGGCGCCCATTTGACAGACCGCCGAGACTCTTAGAAAATGGTGTGTAGCCGCTGCGGATGTGGCGGAATTGGCAGACGCGCTAGATTCAGGTTCTAGTGGGGGCAACTCCGTGGAGGTTCAAGTCCTCTCATCCGCACCACACACAGCCAATCAAGGATCGACATTCGTGCATGCACTTTGGCAGTCGGAGGGACGCCCACTTCAGGGACTCCTGTACCACTCGCCAAGGGCCGGCAACAACTGGGGGGCAGCTATCAACCGGGATAGAATCTAAGCCAGTAATTCGCGCAAGATACAAAATCTTTATGTGCAAGCCCGTCCGGCGGCAGCTTGAATTGTTCGCAAATCCTTGGTAGATCCTCCTGAAAACGAGCATAGCGTGTCCCGATCTCCACTCCTCCGGGGATGTTTTGCCCGGACTCAGTGCGCAACCAGTCACGCACTCGGTGGATGGCTTGTTCAGGCATAGCATCGTGGGAATGTATGTCCTGGCCCGCAATGTCGGATATGAATCTCTGGTAACGATACTGCTCAGCGTCGAGGATGAGGCTGCGCTTCCCTGAGTGCTCCTCGCCTCCGAACCTCTTGCAGCCCAAGAAAATGCCCAACTCAAGGGGCATGTTAAAGCGGGGTAGACCGGTTCCCGGATCCAGTTGGACGTAGGAGATGTCGTGTATTCCGTACTGGCATTGGGCAATGATTTCACAGATCTTGTTGACCCGGATCTGAGTGCTATCATCGCGCTCCAAAGCGCAACGTGGGATGAAACCGGCGTCCAGCACACAGAAGACGATGGCGGTGAAGATGTTCTTGCAGGACGGATCGAAAGGGCAGTTCAGGAAGACAGATGTGCTACCGATTTGAGCCGGCACTTTTCGCCTTGAGCGCGGGACGCCGCAGCCTCTCTTTGATTACCCTCTTCACGGCCTTTGCCAGTACCTGGCGGCCCATGGTCGGCTCAAAAGGCAAGTCCGCAATTTTCGGCAGACTCGGATCCCGCCGCAGATCTTGGTGGGAAATTGCATCCTGCTTCACATTAGGCATGCTGCGGAAACGCCTCTTCAGCCTCTGGGATTCTGTTTGCCTCTTCATGCGTAGCACACTCGTGCGCTGGATTCAAGATTGGCAGAAACTCGCCCGACTTTACGTTTGGGAAACGCGCTCTCGCGGTCTTGCGGATGGATGAGACCAGCGGGCCTTCCTGGGAAACCAGGACAACCACGAAAGCGCCGATCTCGTAAGCTGAGCTATATGCTGGGCTCCAGACAGACCCAGGGAAGCTGTGTTCGGACATTCAGGTCCTGGTGGGGCAACTCCGTGGAGGTTCAAGTCCTCTCATCCGCACCACCGCTCGCCGGGTTCGCCTTGACAGCCTTTGAGCCCGGATAGTAGACTCACGGGGATGCAATCAAGCAGTTTCATTGGAGGCAAGCAAGATGATTAGGACTCTTAGATTTGTTGGCCTTGCTGTTCTGGCCGTGACCCTTCTGGGGTGTGCCGCTAAGAAGATGGCGTTCGCGCCCTCGCCGGCGGTGTCCACGACGGCGGTTCGTTAAGGCTGACCTCGCACCTGGAACCGAGCGAGCCTGCGGGGACCAGCCTTCCTGGCGGTATCAGCAGCGCAGGCTTCACCTTCTTCCCTGGACCCTCAAGGTCGAGAGCGAAGGTTTAGTGCGCCCAAACGCAGACGGTGCCCGGTCGAGGCTGTTTTGCCACAGTTGCAGGGAAGTCGCGCTGTTGCCCCCCTTGCGGTTTGCCCCGGAATGCGCTTCCATTGTCCTCATGAGTCCATCTACTGTTTCCCGCCGCGCTTTTGTGGGCGCTGCGGTCTCCTCCTCCCTGGTCCGGGCGCAGTCCGCCAATGACCGCATCTCGATCGCCATCATCGGAGCGGGCGGGCGCGGCCAGTCTCACGTTCGGGATCTCCAGAAGTTGTCCGACCGTGTGAGCATTACGGCCATCTGCGACGTCTACCGTCCCAATCGCGAGCGGGCCGTCGAGATGGCGGCGAAAACCTGGGGGACGGCCCCGCGCCAGACCGCCGACTATCGGGAAGTGCTGGCCTGGCGCGATGTGGACGCCGTCATCATCTCGACCCCCGATTTCAGCCACAGCCGCATCCTCCAGCACGCTGTCGAAGCGGGCAAGGATGTTTACTGCGAGAAGCCCATGGGGACGGTGTTCGCGGACGCCAAGGCCGCCTACCTGGCCGTCAAGAAGAGCCGCCAGGTGGTGCAGATCGGCACCCAGCGGCGCAGCGAGGGCGCCTACGTAGCCGCCGCCAGACTGGTTCGTTCCGGCATCCTGGGGCAGGTCACGCGCATCGACGTTTCGGTGAATTTCCAGGAGCCGCGCTGGCGGCGCGACTATTCCAAGGTCCAGGAGGCGGATGTGGCCTGGAGACCGTTCCTCATGTATCATCCCGACCGGCCGTTCGACGCCCGGCGCCTGCGCGAGTGGCAACTGTTCTCCGATTACACCAACGACATCGCCGGGCTATGGATGTCGCACTTCAGCGACGTGGTGCACTGGTTCATGGAGGAGCTCTACCCGACCGGCGCGGTGGCCAACGGAGGCGTGTTTTTCTGGAAAGACGGGCGCGAGACCTGCGACGTATTCCACGCCCTGCTGGACTATCCGAAGGGCTTCCTGTTCAGCTTCGCCATGAGCCTCACCAATGCGGCCGGCAGCCGCAACCTGTGGCTGGGGACGCGTGGGACCCTGGACATGGATGCCCTGACAATCTCCGGGGCCGGTAGCAAGATGCCGGACCGCATCGAGAAAGAGACCCGCATCCAGCCCGAGCAAGTCAGCTCGCACATGGAAAACTTCCTGGAGTGCGTGCGCAGCCGCGGAACGCCGCGGGCCGACATCCAGGCCGGCTTCTCGCACGCCGTGGCCGGGGTGATGGCTTCCGAAGCCCTGCGAACCGGGCGCCGGATCCGCTTCGACCCCGAGCGGCTGGAGCTGATCTGAAGCCCTCCGCCGGGAGCCTCCCTTATGAACCGTAGAGCCTTTCTCGGCACCCTGGGCCTTGCGGCGCCCGCCGTAGCCACCTCCCAGCAGGGTCCGCCGCGCGAGGAGCGCGTCGAGAGCCTCACCGCCGGTCCCACACCCACCATCGCTCTGAATCATCTCGGCTTTCTGCCGAAAGCGCGCAAGATTCTGATTGTGCGGGCCTCGGGCGACGGGGCGCCCACAGAATTCGTGATGCGGGACATCGGCTCCCCGCCCAAACCGTTTCGGCTGGCCCTGCCTCTGAAGAAAGCCGCCAGCGATTTCGGAGACTGTCTGGTGGGCGACTTCAGCGAACTGGAGCGCGAGGCCATGTACCAGGTCACGGTGGGCCAGGAGCGCTCGGTGCCGTTCTTCATCCGGCCGGACCTGTGGCGCCGCACCTTGCCGAAGGCGGTCAGTTACATTCACGCCCAGCGCTGCGGGACCGAGGTCCCCAACGTTCACCCGGTCTGCCACCTGGATGATGCGCGCCGGCGTGACACCGGCGAGCACGTGGACGTCACAGGTGGATGGCACGACGCCGGGGATTTGCGCAAATGGATGAGCGCTACCATGATGAACGGCTTCGCGCTGCTCCACTTGGCGCGCAACCTGGGCGAAGGCTGGGACTTGGCCGGATCGGGCCTGGGGCCGCTGCTGGACGAGATGCGCTGGGGAAACCGCTATTTCCTCAATATGCAGGACACCGACGGGCGCGTGTGGGCCGACACGGCCGGCGGGGTCAACGGAGACAACAGCGACAATCACTGGACCGACAACAAGATCGGCAGCGCGGACGATCGCTACATCAATCCCAGCAAGAACGGCCGGATCCAAGCCATGTTTGTGGCGCTCCAGGCCACGGTGGCGGATGCGTTCCGCGAAGTGGACTCCGACTATGCCAGGAAGTGCCTTTCGGCCGCCCTGCGCTGCTGGGAAGCCGCGCAGCGTGGCGCCTCTGCGGGCGACGTGGCCTGGTGGGCGCGGGCCGCGCGGGAACTCCATCGCGCCACCGGCGAGGAGGCTTGGGCGGCGCAGGCTGCGGCGCTGGGCCGGCAGTTGCTGGCGCTCCAGAACACTGAGTACGTCGGTTCGCAGAAGGTGGTGCGCGGCTTCTGGCGTGCGAGCCCGTCGGACGGGTCGCCGTACACGGATGCGGTCCACTCCGCGCTGCCGCCGCTGGTGCTGCTGGAACTGGCGGCCGCTTATCCCGAGCACGCCGAGGCGCGCCGCTGGCGCGACGCCGTGCGCCGTCATCTGGCCGAGTACGTGCTGCCCATAAGCGCGCGCTCGGCTTACCGCATCGTGCCGTTCGGAGTGTTCGTTGGCTCGCCCACCTCGGAGCACTACCGTCCGCTGTCCGGCGAGCTGACCTACCGCTACTTCATGGCCGTGCGCAAGCAGTTCTGGTGGCTGGGGATGACTTCGCACCTGGAGTGTTACGCGCTGCTGCTGGCGCAGGCCGCCAGCGCCTTCGGTGAAAGCCGCTACCGCGATCTGGCCTATCGGCAACTGGAATGGGTGATGGGGGCAAACCCCTTCGGCGCCTGCTTGATGACCGGCGAAGGCATGCGCAATCCCTACCCGCATTCCCGCTTTGTGGGACTGATTCCAGGTGGCATCATGAACGGCATCGCCGGCAACACCCGCGACGAGCCGGTGCTGGATATGGAGTACGGCTTCGACTGGCGCACCACGGAGTACTGGAGCCCGCACAACGCCTACTACCTGTGGGCAGTCTCCGCACTGGAAGCCGCTGACGGCTAATCGCTGCCGGCTCTTTCTGCTACACTCAATTCTCAGATGCCCAAGCAGAAGAAACCCAAGGAACCGATGCCGCCGTTGAGGTTGTGGGGCCCTGCGGTCTCGGTGGCCTGGCTGATCCCGGGCGGGGGCCATTGTCTGCTCAAGCGCTACGGGCGAGCGGCGCTGGTGCTGTTTGCCGTGACGGGCATGTTCCTGTTCGGGCTGATGATGCGGGGCGCGCTGTTCAAGCCGCAAACCGGAGATCTGTTGACCACCTTGATCTATTGCGGCGGGTTTGTGGGTAATCTGGCCAACGGACTGCTGTACTTTCTGACAGTCTGGCTGGGCTATGCGCAACCCGATGTCCCGGGCATGGTGCACGATTACGGAACGAAATTCCTGGTGGCCGCCGGGCTTTTGAACGTGCTGGCCATGGTGGACGCCTACGAGATCGCGGTAGGGAAGAAGAACTGATGCCCAAGGTAAACCTCACCCATTTCGAGGCCGCCTTCCTGTTTTCGCTGTTCACCTCGATTGTGCTGGGCGTGGTCACCAAGCGCACCGATCGCGAGCGCGTGATCTACGGGCTGTATTGCTTCGGCTCCTTCCTGCTGGCACTGTTTGTGCTGGGCTGGCTGATGTACCTGGGCCACGGGTAGCCGGGCGGCGGCTTTCACCGACTGGATAGAAACTTGTCGGCGAAACCCAGAAACTGCTCGGCCCGCGCCATCTGTTCCAAGGCCTCCTCCCGGGTAACCTGATAGGCCTCGTCGTAGTCTCCGCGCAAACGAAGATCTTGTCCCTTTTGCAGATAGCGATGAAAGTCCGCAGGCACCGTTCCTGGTTTGACGAAGCGCTGGCCGAAAGCGGCGATAACCGCCGAATGGGAGGAGAATGCCAATCCCTCCAAATCGAGGATAGCCTCGGCGATATAGAACATCGCATAGTACGCTCGCGAGACGCTGTCCTCGAACGAATCGGATTCGAAGTCTCTTCTAGCCGTGGAGAGCTTCCGTCTGCTCTTTCTGAGGAGGTTCCGCTGCCGGTCTGTCACACCGCAATTCCTTCTTGTTCGACATTGCGAAGAAGCGGGATATCCGGATTGAGGTACCGCTGTTCGCTGACGAAGAAGCAACTGATGGCCACATCGAACTGAAGCGCCACTTCCGCTACGATGAACTCAGTCCGCGTGCTTTCCTCGTAAGGGCTGCACCTCGCCCTTGAGCACAAGCAGCACGTCGATGTCGGAGTCCTGGCGCGCTTCCCCTCGGGCGTGCGAACCGTATAGGATCATTCGCAGCAGGCGGTCGCAATAGAGACCCTCCATCCGGCGCCGCAGTTCCTCGAGGATGATGTTCAGGCGATCTCTTTGCATTGGCAGCTCTGCATCCACCAGGCACTTTCGAGTGTAGTCTCAATTGCAGCCGGATGACAAACTGGTGCCGAGGCTTAGCTCGCGACTCCGCTCACATCGATCAAGTACATCTGCCGGCCCTGGCCGCCGTGCGGGGAGTCGATGATGACTTTGCGCCCGTCGGGGCTGAAGCGCGGGTGCAGGTCGCAGCGCCACTCGCCGGCGTATTCGGGGGGCGAGTGGAAATGCCCCAGCGGGACGCGCCGGCCTCCCCGGGTGTCGTAGAGATAGGGGTTCTGGTTGCGCTGTTTGTCGGGATAGGTGTCGTTCAGGATCCAGCGGTTCGAGGGCAGATAGGAGCAGTGGCCGTTGACGGTCATCACCTCCGGCGCGACCACTTGCACGTTGGCGGTGCGGTCTTCATACAGGTAGAACTTCTCCCCGTGCGAAGGATGCCAGGCCCAGGCCAGCACGTGGCGCGGGTCCCGCCAGATGAAGTGAGAGGTCTTTCCGAACGGATCCAAGACGTACAGACCCGTCCCGTCCGGGTTGGCGGTGAACATCCGTGTGGCGAAGCCTTTGCCTTCCTTCGGACCTCGCCAGCGGTGCAGGAAGATGAAGCGCGAACCGTTGGGGGAGACCAGCAGGTGATTGAACCAGTGCTTGGCGCCGGTCCAGTCGGCGCTGGGATCAGTGATTTTGACCGCCTGGGCGAACGACAGAATCAGTTGCTGCTTTCCGGAGCGGAGATTTAGGCGCCAGATGCCCGCATCCTCGGGGGCCAGGAGATTCTGGTTGGGATCGGGCAGGCCGGTGTAACCGTAGCCGGGCCGCGTGTCGTTGAGGCGGCGGAAATCCGGGGCCACGGCCCAGCGCGCGTCAGGCGCCAGCGCGTAGACCGGCGCCGGCAGCGTGCGCTTCTTGCCGGTCTTCACGTCGAGGATGTGAGAGACAAAGCGATTGCCCTGCCGATCATTCCAGATGATCTCCGATTTCGATCCCGGCAGCCATTGCAGCATCGAGCCTTGCTGCCAATTCCAGGCTCGGCTTTCGCCCAGCTCGATCCAGCGATCGTGATCCTCGAGGTCCACCATGCCAATCTTGATCACGTCGTCGGGGCGCGGCGAGCGATGCTCGAAATCGACCTCCATGCCCAGCGCGTAGCGGCCGCCGGGATCGAACTGGAGCTTGTCATAATAGCCGAACCAGTGGAACTTGGGCCCGCGCGTGATGGCCCGCACGGGCGGAAGTTTGTCTTCATCCGCGCCGGCCAGACCGGGGATGAGCCCCGTCAGGCTTGTTAGGAATGCGCGCCGATTGGCGTTCATAACGGGGAATCTTGGGTCCCAACAGTAACAGTCTATAATAGGAGTCAGGAACCAATTAGTCGCCCGCATCCATGCGACGCGCCACGTGCTGATGGCTGCCTCATGAAGACTTTCTACCTCGAGACCTTCGGCTGCCAGATGAACGTGCACGACTCCGAAAAGGTGGCCGGCACGTTGATGGGGCAGGGGTACGTGCAGGTGGGGAGGCCCGAGGAGGCCGACCTGGTGCTGTACAACACTTGCAGCATCCGGGAGAAGGCCGAACAGAAAGTCTACAGCCGCCTCGGACAGTTCAAACGGAACCGCGGGAACGGGAAAGTGTTCGGCGTGTTGGGCTGCGTGGCCCAGCAGGAAGGCGAACGGATTTTCGAGAGGGCGCCGCAGGTGGGCCTGGTGTGCGGCTCGGCCAGCTACCGAAAGCTTCCGGAGCTGCTGGTGCAGTTGGAGGCCGGCCAGCGGCGCGTTACAGGTTTGGATCTGGACGCCCATGAGACCTTCGAGACGCCGCTGACGCGGCGCGACAATCCGCATCGGGCCTATATCACGATTCTGGAAGGCTGCGACAAATCCTGCGCCTACTGCGTGGTACCGTTCACCAGGGGGCGCGAGCGCAGCCGGCCGAGCGCCAGCATTCTGGCGGAGGCCTCGAAGCTGGCGCAGCAAGGTTACACTGAGATTCAACTCCTGGGCCAGAACGTCAGCAGCTATCGCGACCCTTCGCCGGCGGATTGGGACTTCGCCACGCTGCTGGAGCGGGTGGCCGAGATTCCGGGTCTGCGGCGCGTGCGCTTCACCACTTCCCATCCTCGGGATTTTGGCCAGTCGATCGTCGAAGCCATCGACCGCAACCCGGTGCTGGCCGACCACGTTCATCTGCCTGTCCAGTCGGGTTCAAACCGGGTGCTGGAGCGCATGCAGCGGCTCTATACGCGCGAGGAATACCTGCGGCGCATCCAGTGGATCAGGCAGGCCCGGCGCGAGATCGCCATCAGCACCGACATCATCGTGGGCTTTCCTGGCGAGAGCGAGGCCGATTTCGAGCAAACGCTCTCGCTGTTGGACGAGGTTGGCTACGATTCGATTTTCAGCTTCAAGTATTCGGCGCGGCCGAACACGCCGGCGCTACGCCTGGACGGCAGGATTCCGGAGCAGGAGAAGGGAAGACGGCTGACGGCGCTGCAAGAGAAGCAGCGCGCCATTCAGATCCGCCGCAACGCGGAGCTGGTGGGGACGGTTCAGGAAGTGCTGGTGGAAGGGTTCAACCTCGTCACCGGGCAATGGATCGGCCGCACCTCGCAGAATCGCGTCCTGAACTTTGCTCAGCGCGACGACAACGGGGATTCGCTTCTGGGCAGGTATCTCCAGGTGCGTGTGACGCGCGCGGGTCCCAACTCTCTGGCTGGCGAGAGCGTATATTGGAGTTGAGGGGGAGGTCATGGAAATCGAAATGAAGATCCGGGGTCTGATGATGGATCCGGTCACCAACATGCCGATCGTCATCCTGAAGGACGTGAACGGCAACACCATCTTGCCGATCTGGGTCGGAGTTTACGAAGCCAACGCCATCGCCCTCGAGATCGAAAAAGTCTCCACACCCCGGCCCATGACCCACGACCTGATCAAGAGCCTTCTGATGGGCCTCAACACGGGCGTCAAGAAAGTGGTGGTCAACGAGCTCAAGGACGACACCTTCTACGCCCTGATCTGGTTGGAGCGAGACGGTGAAGTCATCAGCGTCGATTCGCGTCCCAGTGATGCTTTAGCGGTGGCGCTGCGACTGGATTGCCCCATCTATGTTGAGGAGTCCGTGCTGAAGTCCTCGAAGATGGCCAGCTCGGTCTCCGAGAAGGTCAACAACGAGGAGCTGCGCCGCTGGCTGGAAAACCTCAACGACGAGGACCTGGGCCGCTACAAGATGTAGCGGAATTGAGTGCAGCGCTCCGCCAGGCACATCAATCGTCAATCCCGCAATCGTCAGTTTCCCGGGCACAACCGGTGGCTCCGTTGAATACTGGAATGGGCTTGGGTAACAAAAAGCGCGGCCGGGCGTCTATTCAGGTATGAGACGCAGGAATTGGCCCAACTGGCGCAGATACGCTGGGATCGTCCTGCTGGGCTTCCTGAGCGTTGGCGGGATGACGATGACGGATCCCGGCCAGCACTTCCTGGCCTCCGCGCAAAGCTTCCTGCGGCATTACCGAGCGCTGGAAAACTCGGGCGTGCCGACAGGTTTCTGGGAACGAGTGGCCTTCAGCCTGGTCCTGGCGAGCGCGGACTCGCCAGGACGGCCGGATTCGCAGAAACAGCCTACGCCTTCTTTTTGACCCCGGCCTTCTTGGCGGGCGCTTTCCTGACGGGCGGGGGCGGCGCCGGCCAGCCGGCAATGTTCGCCTTCTCCGCCTCAAAGGTCACCATGAAAGGTTCTTTGGTGAAGGAGGTGGCTACGCCCCGGAACTGGATGATGGTGCCCGGGTCGGCCTTGCCCGTCATGGCCTCGTCCAGGATCAGGGTGATTTCCGGTGTGGTCGGGCTGGAGAGGCCCAGCACCAGCTTCTTGGGGTTCCGGGCCGGGTCGTGACTGATCAGAGTGGCTTTGAGGGCCGGCTGGCCTTCGGGCGGGATGAGCGCGCCCTTCATCCCAGTCTCGAAATATTGCCCGCCGCCGGTGTCCTGCAAGGCCTCTTTTAACTTCAACCAGAATGCCAGTTGCGGGTTCTCCTTGCTCAGTTGCTGGTGCTTGCTCTCGGCGACTTCGGCTTCGCTCAGGATCTTGAAGTCGGCCGGGAGAACCGCGTTGGCTTTGGCCACTTCGCATAACTGCTGGAGCCCTGCGGGGTCCTTCCCGTGATAGATCGTGTAGGCTTTGTTGAGATAGGTGTCCATGGACTTGCGGCGGGCTTCGTCCAGGGCGCCCGGGCCGGCGTAGCAGGCCGCCCGCGCAAAGGCGAACAGAGCCTCCGGCTGCCGCTCCGGTTTTTTCTCCGCGACGATGACCGTACCCAGCCACATGGTAGCTTCGGCGTCATTGGGATTGAGCTTGATGGCTTGCTGGAGTTCGCCCTCGGCTGCCGCGAAGCTCTTCCGCTGCCAGGCCACCCAGCCTAGCGTTCGATGGCCGAGCGACTCCAGGGCGGCCCGTTCCTTTTTCCAGTTCTCCTCGGACGTGCTGGCCGGCTTCTTTTCGGGAGCGAAGATCGCGTCCAGACCGCCCAGCAGCCCGCGGCCTGCCTTCTCGGCGAGATCCAGCACATCGGGCGAGGTCTTGCCGAGAACCGGCGTGAGCAAGCTGATCCAGTACAGGGCCTGAAAATCGTTGGGATTGTCGGCCAGTATCTCTTTGGCCGTTTCCACCATTCCGGGGGGCTGGTTGAGGGCCCTATAGGTGTTCAGATAGAGGACCATCCGCTCCTGCTTGTATTCCGTGGCGAGATACTTCTCCTTCCACGTATTCAACAGGTCCAACTGCTTCTTCGCGTCAGGCTCCTTGGTGATGGACACGTACAGATCGTATTCCGCACGGTCTTTCCAGTTCTTCTGGGTCTTTGATTGTTGCGCCTGGCCCCAGGCGGCCCCAAGACCCAAAGCGAAAGAGATCGTAATGGCTACTATGGCTTTCGAAATTTGAACCAGCACTCACGCCTCCTGATCTGCTGTTGATGCTTTTTCAAGCTCTTGCTCGTCGAGCGTAACGAACCGCCTCTCGTTCCCTGTTCGCGTCGGGCGAACGGTGACTCTGCCGAACTAGCAATTGCGGAGTATATCCGAATCAAAGTGCGCGACGCAACAGGATTTGACACCGGAGTTGAAGATCTTGTTTCCAGGCCCAGGATTGGGGTGGTAGCTGGGAACCTGCTCCCACCCCCCCCAGAGCCGGGTCCGGCAGCGGGTCTTGGTCCCCGCCAGTCGGGTCTGTTCGCCCGGGGCGCCACTGCTTCACCCAGTCCCGGTGTGCTAGAATCCGCCTTTCCCATGCGCTATCTGGATCTGGCGGTGGTCCTGATGTACCTGATTGGCATTACCTGGTTCGGGGCCCGGTTCCGCCAGTCGCAGAAGACCCTGAAGGACTACTTCCTGGGAGGGCGCAATGCCCCCTGGTGGGCCATCAGCCTCTCGATTGTCTCGGCCGAGACCAGCACCCTGACCATCATCGGTACGCCCACGCTAGCCTTCGCCGGAAACCTCGGTTTTTTGCAGGTGGTCTTCGGCTACCTGCTGGCGCGGATTGTGATCTCGGTGCTGTTTATCCCCCATTACTTCCGTGGGGAGATGTACACCGCCTACGAGTTGATGGAGCGCCGGTTCGGGCAGCGCCTGCGCCGGCTGACGGCGGCCACCTTTCTGGTCATTCGCGCCCTGGCCGAGGGGGTGCGGGTGTTCGCAATCTCGATTGTCATTTCCATTGTGTTGGGGACGGGCGAGATCGCCTCTATCGTGCTGATCCTGTGCCTGACCCTGTTCTACACCTTCGAGGGCGGCATGACGGCCGTCATCTGGACCGACGTAGTGCAGATGTGCCTTTATGTGTTCGGCGCGGTGCTCAGTTTCTTTGTGATCCTGCACAATATTCCCGGCGGCTGGGGGCATGTGCTGGCGGTGGCCGGGCCGGCCGGCAAATTCGGCCTTTTTGACTTCAGCTTCCACCTCTCCCCGGCGTTTTTCACGCAGAAGTACACCTTCTGTGCGGGGCTCATCGGCGGTTGCTTTCTGACTACGGCCAGCCACGGCACCGAGCAGTTGATGGTGCAGCGGCTACTGGCAGCCCGTTCCCAGGGCCAGAGTCGCGGGGCGCTACTGGCCAGTTGGGTGGTGGTTTTCCTCCTGTTCAGCCTGTTCTTGCTGATCGGCGTGATCCTGTTTGTGTTCTATTCGGGTCTGTACTCGGATTTCCACCTGCCGCTCCCTCCGGCCAAGGATTCGCTCTACCCCGGCTTCATCTGGGATTATCTGCCGACCGGGGTAGCGGGCCTGGTGGTGGCAGCAATCCTGGCGGCTGCCATGTCGAATCTCAGCGCGGCTCTGAATTCCCTAGCTTCGACGACCATCATTGATTTCTACAAGCCCCTGGTTTCACGGCGGCGAGGCAGGCAGGATTCTGAGGCAAGATCCATGGGGCTGGCGCGCGGAGCGACAGTCCTTTGGGGTGTCGTGCTTTTCCTGGTCGGGATGCTGGCGCGGCGCTGGGGCTCGGTTCTGGAGGCCGGCTTGTCGATCGCCTCGGTGGCCTACGGCGGCCTGCTGGGGGTCTTTCTGCTGGGAGTGCTGACCCGGCGGGTGGGAGAAAAGGCCGCCATGGCCGGCATGCTGGCAGGTTTTGCCACCATGGTTTACGTGTGGGTTTTCACTCCCATCGCCTTCACCTGGTATGTGGCGATCGGGACCGGTGTCACTTTCCTGGTGGGTTACCTGGCGTCTCTAGTGCGAGGAGGAGCAGTTGGTGCGTGAATCGGTCGAGAAACCAGTTCGTCCGGAAGTCGGCCTGAAGCGTGACTTGGGGCCGTGGAGCGCCGCGGCCATCGTCGTAGGCACGGTCATTGGGAGCGGCATTTTCCTGGTTCCCAAGGACATGATTGACGCGGTCGGTTCCCCCCAGATGGTCTTTCTGGTTTGGATAGTTGGGGGCCTGCTGTCCTTGGCAGGGGCGCTGACGTATGCGGAGCTGGCGGCCGCGCTCCCGGAAGCCGGCGGCGAGTATGTCTTCCTGCGTGAGGCCTACGGTCCATTCTGGGGCTTTCTTTTCGGATGGGCGCAGATGTGGGTCGGAAAAAGTGGCTCGGTGGCCACCCTGGCCACCGCCTTTTACGTCTATCTGGCGAATTTCCGGCATGAACTGGACGGGGTCATGGTCTCAATTCCGCTCCCAGTTGGCCCGGAGGGCGGACCGCTGGAGTTCCGCTGGGGCCAACTCCTGGCCATCGCTGTCATCCTGTTGCTGGCCAGCGTGAATTACTTCGGCGTGAAATTGGGAGGGCGCATCCAGATTGCGGTGACTCTGGTCAAGCTGGGCCTGATCTTCGCCATCGTGGCCATCGGGCTGGGATCGGGGCAGGGAAGCGGCGCCAACTTCAGCTCGGCCATTGCGGTGCCGGGGGGCGCAGGGGGCTTCTTCCTGGCCCTGGTGGCGGCGCTGTGGGCCTACGACGGATGGAATAACGTCAGCATGGTTTCCGGGGAGATCCGTAACCCGCAACGCAGCCTTCCACTGGCGCTGATCGCCGGAACGCTGGCCGTGGCGGCCGTGTACCTGCTTGCCAATGTGGCGTATTTCTACGTCTTGCCGGCCCAGCAACTCGCCGCCAACAATCGCGTGGCGGCCAGCATGATGAGCAAGATTTTGGGGGATTGGGGCAAGAACGCGGTCAGCGTGGCAGCCATGGTTTCCATTTTTGCCGCACTGAACGGCTCGATTCTGTCCGGGGCTCGGGTACCCTACGCGATGGCTCGGGACGGCCTGTTTATCCGGGCCGTGAGCCGCGTCCATCCCACCTATCACACCCCCGGGGTCTCCATCTTGGCGTTGAGTTGCTGGGCTACCGTACTGGTCCTCTCCGGCCGGTACAAGCAGTTGTATACTCTGGTCATTTTTGCGAATTGGCTGTTTTATGGACTGACCACGGCCTCAATTTTTGCTTTGCGGAGGAAGCGGCCCGACCTAGCCCGCCCTTACCGAACCCTAGGCTACCCGGTACTGCCCTTACTATTCGTACTAGGTGCGGCGTCGGTGATTTTCTTCACCCTACGGGATTCGCCTCGCGAATCGCTGCTGGCGCTAACCCTCATTTTGGCGGGAATACCTTTTTATTTGCTTCGGAAAAGGCGCTAATTCGGTACTTTGGCTACCCGTTGGTGGGGGGGTCGAGGGAAACTGGTCGGAGGGTGCCTCCCTGGGGGCAAACTGGGAAAAAAACCGGGTCCGGAAAATTTTTGTTCTGAATTCAGAACAAAACTCTTGAAATCCTCGTAAAAATGCGATAAAACAACAGTAGCATTCCAATTCGGTTACGGAGTTGCTGTTCCGTTTTCGGAACCTACCCCCCGCAACCGTGGGTGGCGGGAATGCGTGGAGCGAACGATGGACGTGGTGAAAATCCTGGGGGAATTGCGGCAAGAACGCGAACAGATCGAGGAAGCCATCATCAGCCTGGAGCGGCTGGCTCAAGGACGTGGGAGGCGGCGTGGCAGGCCGCCGTCCTGGCTGACGATGGCGCGGAAGCGTGGCCGCCCACTAGGCAGCAAGAACAACAGGAATCCAAGTCTGGTCAAACCCGCCGTGGCGTGACCGGACTGGCAGGGGGAGGAGTCCTGAGGCGGAGCGTCGTCTACCGCCGTGCTACCTGTAGAGCAAGTAGTCCTCGCGGAGTCTCAAGAATTCGCGCAAGGACTCCTCCCCGCTCTCTTGTATCATCCTAGGATTTTCACCTATCTGCAACAATTCAATCGTTCGGCGATTTCCGATCAGTTTCTGGTTACTGTCCCAGGCGATCTTGGCGGGGTACAGCCTCTCCAGTGCGGCAGCAACCTCCAGGCCCAACCGGCCGCTGTCGAAGGCCTCTCGATCGGTGATCACCAAGCGCACTCCCTCGATCCATTGGCCGGCGAAGTTGGACGATGCGGGCCGGAAGCGCGTCGGGTACACCCGCACGCCGGGGAGGAAACGGGCATTCAGATAAGCCGCCAACTGGCGCCCGTTAATCCAATCCGCGCCGATCTGTTCGAAGGGGGCGTCCGTACCCCGGCCGACGGAATAGTTACTGGAGCCCTCCAGCATGGCCAGACCGGGGTAGAGCAGCGCGGCCGCCAGGCTGCGCAGGTTAGGGGAAGGGTCGGTCCAGATCAAGCCAGTCGAGTCGAACCAGTCGCCGCGCTGCCAGTTTTTCATCGGGATGACGTGCAGGTCGGCCCGAATTCTGTTCTCCGCGTTGAACATCAGGGCCAATTCTCCGATCGTCATACCGTGGCGCAGGGGCAGGGGGAAGTAGCCGATGAAGGAGCGTAAATCGGGGTCCAGCAGGGGGCCTTCCAGGTGCGTTCCGGTGATGGGGTTGGGCCGGTCGAGCACGAAGAAGGGAATGCGGCGCTGGGCGGCCTCTTCCATGGCGTAGGCCATGGTGCTGGCGTAAGTGTAGAAGCGGGCGCCGATGTCCTGGATGTCGAAGACCAGGGCGTCGATGTCGCGCAGCATCTCCTCGGTTGGCCGCTGGGTCTGGCCGGTGTACAGACTCCAGATTGGAATGCCCGTGGCGGGATCTGTCCGATGTTCGATATTCTCCCGGTCCTCCTGGCCGGTAATGCCGTGCTCGGGAGAAAACAGGGCCTTGACCTGGATGCCGGCCTCGAGCATCCGGTCCAGGTTGCGCTTGCCCTCCAGATCCATCCCGGTGTGGTTGGTGATGAGGCCGATCCGCTTGCCGCACAAGGGCGCGAACCGCTGCTCGACGAGCACGTCCAGCCCGGTGAGGACTTGCGCGTTGCGGGCCACTACCCGCCGGATGCCCGCCCCGATCAGGGTCTCGTTATAGCCGGTGAGGTTTACTCCGGGCGCCTCGATTCCCAGGGCCGCCGCCACGACGGTGGCCACCCGGCCGCGCAGCGACGTGATGGCCGGGCCGACGGTGCGGATGAACGCTGTTGGCCAGCAGGATGACGTACGTCTCGGTCACCGGGTCGATCCAGAGCGAGGTGCCGGTGAACCCGGTGTGGCCGTAGGAGCCGATCGGGAACAGCTCGCCGCGGTTGCCCGAGTAGGGCGAATCGATGTCCCAGCCCAGGCCGCGCAGGATGGGCTGGTCGGGCGGGGACTGCGGCGTGGTGAACTTGAGCACGGTCAGCGGGCTGAACAGACGCACGCCGCCCCGCTTGCCCCAGCCCAGCATCATTTCGGCGTAGCGCGCCAGATCGTCCGCGGTGGTGAACAAGCCGGCGTGCCCCGCCACGCCTCCCATGTAGCGGGTGGTCTCGTCGTGGACCACGCCGCGCAGCGGCCTTCCGTCCACCAGTCTCGGTGGGCGCGATGCGGCGCGCACCAGCGCGGCGGGAGGCTGGAACATGGTGTCCTTCATGCCCAGCGGCAGGAAGATCTTCTCGCGGACGTAATCCGACAGCATCTGCCCGCTCACCCGGTGGACGATTTCCCCGAGCAGGATGAAGTTGATGTCGCTGTAAATGAAGCGCGCGCCCGGCGGCGCGACCGGCTTGTCGGCCAGTGCCAGCCGGATGCCGGTTTCGTAGCCGCTCCAGGCAGGCTGGAGGTCCAGGTCCGGGCGCATCCCGGAGAAGTGCGTCAGCAGGTTGCGCACGGTGATCTCGCTGCGTGCCGCCCTGAAACTCGGGGAGGTACTCGGTGACCCGGTCGTTCAGGCGCAGCTTGCCTTCCTCGAACAGCTTCATGATGGCGGGCGTGGTGGCCACCACTTTGGTGAGCGAGGCAGCGTCGAAGATGGTGTCTGACGGTCATCGGCTCGCGGCGCGGCGTCAGCGCGCGATAGCCGTAGGCCTTGCGGTGCACGATCTTGCCTGGTGGCCCACCAGCAGGACGGCGCCGGGGATCTTGTCCTCGCGGATGGCTTCCTGTATGGCCGCATCCAGGGCCGCCGCACCCGCGAAGGCCTTCCGGGCGGGCACCAGGGCTTTGGCCTGTGCTTTGGCGCCGGGCCACCTCGGCCCAGCGACGGCTGGGCCTGGCAGGTTGGAATGATTGTTGCCGCCGCCAGCCCGACGGCGAGCAGAACGAAGTGTACTTTCTTGAGGTTCTTTGCGCGACACATCGTGGTGTTTGCCTCTCCTATGTTGTCATAATGAAAATGAAATGGCTCAACGGCTGCCGCGCCTGAGAATGAACCTGGAGTTCACGCCCTCTCCGGTGCCGGGACGGCCAGGGCTAATGGTGCGCGATCCCTATCGCTATTCCGATGCCACTCTAGTGATCCCGCCCGCCCTGCTGGAGTGTCTGCAATGTTTCGACGGGCAAGGCACGGAGCTGGACCTGCGCGAGTACCTGGTTCGCTTGACCGGGGATCTGCGCGTCGAGCGAGCTCAGCCGGCACTTGATCGACTCACTGAGCGAGGCCGGCTTTCTCGATAACGAAGTGTTCGCACAGATGCAGGAGCAGCGGCACAAGCTGTTTGCGGAGGCGCCGCGCCGGGAAGCGGCCCATGCCGGGACGGCCTATCCCAACGAACCGGAGGCCCTGCACGCGAGGTTGCTGGGGTACCTGGACGGTGTTCCGCCCTCGCCCCCGGGGGAGCTGATCGGGCTGGCGGCGCCCCATGTCAGTCTGGAGGGCGGTAAGGAGTGCTACGGAGCCGCCTATCGAACCCTGG
>CAVRZY010000224.1:0-37174 GCA_963725415.1 uncultured Acidobacteriota bacterium
GAAATCGTCATCGAGCTACGATGTGCGTGGACATCTGACAAGGTGCAGGGGCGTATCGCCTATCAGTCTAAGGGTAAAACTAGAGCAAAAAACATCTTAGATGCAAATGAATTGTTGGCAATAAATGTGGGATATATAGAGAAGCGAGGTGGAAAATGGGACTGCACGTATGGAAAGATGAAAGAGACAAACCTAATATAGAATTACTACACGGTGATCGAAGAAATAGTAATGTTGTCTATGGCAGAAGGATAGATGATCCTAAGATTAAAGTGGTGAAAGTAGGTATCGCTATACCCAGACCGCAGAACTATATGCGTGTTCAGCAAGGCAAAAAAGGTAATCGAACACGAAGCAAATAGTCCTGTATTGAATTTTTACAGACGACTTATTGGTCAACTAGGTGGCGTTGCTGGTAACATAGACACCAATTTCGAGTTACGAAAACAGGATAACACCCTTTATACAGGTAATTATATTATACAGTTCGGTCTTGCCCGTAATACAGCAAATATAGAGACAACAGTTGGATATGGTTACTGTGCCGATGCGGATATAGATACCTATGGGATCGCTGTGGGAACTGGCAATACAGCATGGGCAGAAGATAATTACACGATTGAGACATTAATACAACAAGGCACTGCCTCTGGAAAGTTGGTGTATTCACCCACCCCTACACCTATTATAAGTTACGCTGGTGGCGTGTGGACTGTTTTAGGTCGTAGAGTGTTTGATAATTTTAACGCAAATGCCAACACCATTACAGTAAAAGAAGTAGTGCAATTTGCCCCTGAATGGACAGGTGCATACCAGTTTTCATATATAGACGAAAGAACAGTATTAAATACCCCTCTTGCAATACTATATAAATCAGGTGCGGTATTCACATACACGAGAACCTTGACTATACCTGCAATTACTACTCTTTTACCAAATGGGGTAAATTTTCTATTGCAAAATGCTTTTGGAATAAACCTTTTCCAAAATGACGGGACCTATGGGACTGGAAGTAAAAACGTAAAAACCGTAACTGGAAGTGTTCTGCAATCTGGGAGTCATTTCTCCTAATAGATACAATCTAACAGGTAATTACTTTTTTCCAGCAACTGCAAGCGCTCCAAATAGAGGGTGTTCTGCGGGATATGGCAATACTGCGGTTGCTGATGGAGATTACGAACTTGAGGGTCTGTATGCACATGGTAACGATGAAAATGAGTTGGCATATCAGGCACAGGATACACCTATTGGGGTGTATGACTCCCCATCAAAAACCTTTACGGTTACACAATCCAAAGTAGTTACAAACAACTGGAGTAGTCAGGTTGTAAGAGAGATAGGATTAAAACGGTATTGTTACGTTACTAACATTGGGCAGGGTGGTTTTCTCATAAACAGAACCGTTTTGGTTCGCCTATTACTCTAGCACCTTATGAATCACTGGCGATTATATATGAATTAAATATGACGCACCCATAGGATGATGTAGGCATGGCAAATTATACATTAACCATAAATCTATATGATGGAGGCACTACTAATCCTACAAGTGGTGGGGTTTATGCTTCTGGAACAGTCGTAACTATAACGGCTTATTCGTACTCCTCGGCGATGGCTCGGATGATCTCCATCCCCAGCTCGCCACCGCCATCCCCGTTCGTCATCACCACCGCCCCACGGCCACTGTCGCGGTAGGCCACCAGGAAACACCGGAACCCCTCGTTGGCCCCGCCATGGCTGAAGCGCACCGAAGGCCCCTCCCCATCCACCCCAATCCCCAGGCCCGAGCCGCCCATCTGCCGGCTCAGCATCTGCCGGATCATCTCCTTGCTCAGGACCCGGTTGGAGCGCCCGGCGTACGACCTCTCCAGTTCGATCGCAAACCGGGCCAGATCGGACGGAGTAGTCCACAGGCCCGCCGCCGCCATCTCCGGATAGGTGTACCACTTGGCCGGAATCGGCTGGCCATCTTTGCGATGCCCTGTCGCCGCCCGGTCGGCCAGTCCTCGCGGGAGAGGCTGCCGGTAGGTGCTCTGCCTCATCCCCAGCCGGCTGAGCACCGTCCTCTCCATCGTCTCCGCAAACGGCTTCTTCAGGACATCCTCGACCATCTGCTGGAGTACGCAGTAGCCGCCGCCGGAATAGCGCGACAGGCTGCCCGGAACAACATCCACCTGGATCGGACGCGAGTTGGCGGGCTTGCGGCCCTCCAGCACATCGAGCAGCGCGGGAACCTTCTCGCCCACCGCATATCCCCGAAAACCATGCACGGTCAAACCCGCGCTGTGACTCAGAATCCGCCGCAGGGTGACCTTCTTTTCCTTCGTGAACTCGTTCTCGGGAACCTTCCAGGAGACCAGCCGGCCATTGACGCCTTCGTCCAGAGAGAGCCGGCCCTCCTCGACCAGACGCAGCGCGGCCATCGCCGCTACGGGTTTGCTGATTGAGGCCGCCTGGAACAGCGTTTCGGGCGTCACCGCCCGTGCCCCGCCCGCCTCCACAACCCCATACCCGCGTGCCCACTCGATCTTCCCGCCGTTGATGACCGCAACGCTGAGGCCAGGCACCTGGTAATGCTTCATGCGCTCGGCCAGCTTCCATCTCGAGACCGGCGCGTCCTTGCCGGGAGCGCCAGCAACCAGCCCCTCCTCCACTCGCCGGATGCGCTCGCCGACTCCCCCACTCTGCGGGGATGCCACCCCGGCTATCAGCCAACTGCCGAGGAAAACTGCTAGAACCGTTCTATTCATATTCTCCAAAGCTCCGCCGTCACCTGTTAGAATCGTATCCGATACCCGCTTGCTGCGGGAACCCTTTCAGAGGTTTGGAGGACCAATGCGATACTTACGCAGCGCGCTTTCTGTTGCGGCCTGCCTTGCAGGTCTGTTATTCACTGCCGGCACCTTGTCGGCCGGCGAGAAGAAACTCATGCACTGCTTCATCTTCACCCCCATCGAAACGGCCACGGAAGCCGAGTGGCAGGCCTTCTACAATGCCACCGACGAGCTGCCCGGCAAGATCCCCGGACTCAGCCACGTCTGGTACGGCAAGCTGGCTCGGAATCTCACCATCTTCAGCGTGGCCCCCGAAGCACGCAAGAAGCTCGCCGCCGGCGAGAAGTCCGCCACCGGCGAAGTCACCCAGCAGGTCCGGAAATCCGGCGTCTGCATGGAGTTCCAGAGTGAAAGCGCGTTAAAGGTCTACGCCGAACACCCCGCCCACAAGGAGTGGGAGACGGTTTACTCTAAAGTCCGTCAATACGGCACGAGCACCTTCGACATCATCGGTCAGTAGACCCTGACCGGAACCGTCCGAAGCGCGACCGTCTGCCGTTCGCTGCGCGCCACCCGGAACATCAAAACGAAAATCTCCCCTCAATTCAGCCGAATAAAGCTGGAATTTCACATTCTTATTGACTTAACCGGTTCACTCTCCTAAAATTGCTCCTTAGCAGCAGAGTCGGGCAGACTGAGCATGAACCTCGGAGGGGTCAATGCACCTGCTGTGGATCTCGGACAGTCCAGACACGCCCTCGGGATTCGGCAACGTAACGCGATTTGTGTGCGCCGGGCTGGCCCGCCGCGGATACCAGGTCAGCATCCTCGGCTGGCAAACCCGCCAGCCCTATCAGTGGAACGGTTGCCGCGTCTATCCCAGGGGCACGGACCCCATGGGGAGCGACGCGCTGTTTGCATTCCTGGTGCGCCATCGCCCGCAGGTCGTCATCGCCCTGGCCGACGTGTGGTGGCTGCCCTTCTTCCAGGACCCGCACCTGCGCCGGCAGATGGAGCTGACCGGCACTCCTTGGGTGCTCTATTTCCCCATCGATGGAAACACCCGCGACGAACGGCTCCCGCCCAGTTGGATTGAGCTGTTAGGTGAAGTGGACGTGCCGGTGGCCATGAGCCGCTACGGGCAGCGGATCGCCCAACGCTGCGGCATTGCTTGCGAGTACATCCCGCACGGGGTGGATCTGGAGATCTTCTCGCCTCCCGAGGACCGCGAACAGGCCAAAGCGCGCGTGGGCGCGGCCGGCAAGTTCCTGGTTCTCTCAGACAGCCGCAACCAGCCCCGCAAGATGCTGCCCCGGCTGCTGGATGCCTTCGCCAGGTTCGCCCAAGGCCGGTCCGATGCCTTGCTCCATCTCCACACCGATCCGGTGGACGAGTTCACCGGCTCCGGCTACTACTCTTACGACCTCCAGGCTGACGTGCGGCACTTGGGCATCGAGTCGCAGGTGCGATTCACTCCCGGCTTCGCTTTGCAGCCGGGCGCCGGCATCCCGCTCAGCCAATTGGCTGCCTACTACCAAGCCGCGGACGTTCACCTGCTAGCCTCCAGCGGCGAAGGATTTGGACTGCCCACTCTGCAAGCCGCCGCGGCCGGCGCCGTCCCCATGGCCGGAGCCTACAGCGCCAGCCGGGAACTGGTGGAGGGCCACGGCGAGGCCATCGCCATCGAGGACTACAGCGAGAACGAATTCGGCATCCGGCGTGCCCTCATCGACGTCGAGGACGCCGCCCGCAAGCTGGCGCGCTACTACCACGACCGCGCCCTCCTGCGTGAACGCTCGGCGCGCTCGCGCGAGTTCGCGCTGGCCTATGGCTGGGACCGCGTGCTGGAGCAGTGGGAGCGGTTGCTGCGCTCGATCGGCGACCCTCAGCGCCGCTTTCGATACAAGACGCCCCACACGGCCGCCCGCATCGAACAGATCGCGCCGCAGGCCACCCCGCGCATCCCGGGTGTCTCGATTAGCGTCAAAGTGGTCGAGCGGCAGGCGGGCCGCCTGGAGGCTTCCATCACCGCGGACATCCGCGCCAGCCGCGCCGACACTCGCCTGCCGGCCTGGCCGCCGCCCTGCGAGATCGCCCGCCTGCGCGTGCTTCGCCGCCCCGGCTACCTGTGCGTCAGCCCGGACGACGAAGGCCTGTTCCTGGCGCTCAAGCGCATCTTCCCCATCGCACAGGCGTGGTATCCGCTCCTCAGCTCTCTTGGCCCGCAGGTGCACAGGGGCCAGGAAATCCGGTTTCTCCCGGTCGATGCCTGGGAAGAATCGCGATATGACCTCGCACAGTCCGTCTTGCTGCTCAATGTCAGCGGTGGGATCCCCGACCCTGTCCTGATCGATGCGGCCCTGTATGGCGTCCCTTGCATCGGAACCCCAATGGCGGGGCCGCAGCCGCTCCTCTGGCCGGATTTGGTCGCCGAAGACCCGGCAGCCGCGCTCGCCCTGGCGCGCGCCCTGCTCACCAACCCGGCCCGCATCGAGCGCCTGTCCCAGCAAGCCCAGGCGGCCTGCCGCCGCCTTTACGCCCCCAGCGAAGAGGATTCGGCGGCCTGGCTGCGCCGCCTGCACGCCGCACAGGTCGCCGCCTGTGCTCCGCATCCAGGAGCATGAACATGCAAATGTACCTGATTGCCCAGAAAGGAGAGTACACCCAGGAATCGTCACGCGACCTGCAAAGATACGTCCGCCAGTGCGGCGGTTTCATTCTGATGGTCACGCGGACCGGCCCCCTGGTCGCCCTCAAGGAGGCCTCCGCCGCCCTCGTGGCCAAACATCCGCTGGTCAGCTTCATCGGGCCCGTGCGCTTGAACCCTCGCGGCATCGCGGCGGGACACCTTCAACGCATTTTCGCCGAGAATCTCAGCAAACAACTGGACATCGAAAAAATCAGCGACGCTCAGCCGTCGTCCTGATATCAACTAAGGAGAAGACTCATGGGTGTAGGACAGGATTTACTGGCAGTACCCTTTCCCAAAATGGTTCTCAGCCTGGCCCAGGCTATTTCCAAGGGCCAACTGGCCATGGACATGGCATCCTTGAACACGCTCAAGGTCCTGGCCAAGACCAAGTTCGACTACATACCCGAAGTAACCGAGGTTTTAACCCCGCACCCCATCCCCGTGGACATGGGAGGGGGCACCAGCGTGACCGTCACCGGCGTGGATGTTGACTTGAAGACGCCTCGCGCCCTCAAGCTGACCCTGCTGCAAGCCGGCATCTTGCCGACCTTCTACCAGTTCACCGAGTCCATCATCGAAGTCAAGATGAGCATTTCGAGCAAGACCGAAACTCAGAGCGAGTTCGAATTCGGCATGGAAGTCGAAGCCTCGGCCGATTTCCTGTTCGGTTCCGCTTCGGTCAGCTCTCACGTGAACTTCAAGACCTCCTCGACCTATTCGTATTCGGCGGAAGGATCCAGCCTGCTGCGAACCACGCTCAAGCCCACGCCGCCGCCCACCCGGATGATGCCCAAGTTCATCACCGTGAATGCCCTGGTGAGCCCCGCCGGTTATCACGACAAGCGAGTAAGCAGATGCCGAATCTGACCGCCGTCGGCAACGAGCTGGCCGAACTCCCGCTGGGCGATCTGTTGCACAGCGTGGCGCAGGGGATCGCGGACGGACAGCGCGCCTTGGATATGGCGTCCCTGCAAACCCTCATCGCCCTATCCAAGACGCCGGTGCCCGTCATCCCGGAGGTCACCGAGGTGATCACCCCGGAGCCGTTTCAGGTGAACGTCTCCGGCCAGCCACCCATCCAGGTCACCGGCGCGCGGGTGACTGCCACTCCCTCGCCGCCCATCTATATGAATGCCCTGCAAGCCGGGATCACGCCCACCTTCTACCAGTTCACCGAGGCCACCATTCAAGTAAAGATCTCCGTGCAATTGCGCGAGGTGGAGGAGACCACCGAGGACGGCAAGAAACGCACCACCGTCCGGGCCTTCGGTTCTAACGTCAATTTCCGGACCCAGAACAAGTACTCCTACAGCGTGGATGCCTCCAGCAGCGTGACGGCCACCTTGCGACCCGTTCCACCACCGAGCCGCCTGACACCTTCCACCGTGACGGTGAACGCCCTGGGCACCACACCGACGGTGGTCATCAACCCGTAGAATGATCCAAAGCGAGCGCGCGGAGGGCGCTTTGCCGCCCTCTGCGATGCTTGCCCGCGGAGGACAACAATGCCGGATCTCACTAATCTTGTTGAGACTTTTTCGGCCTCTTTCGAGAATCTCATCCTAGCCCTGGGCCGGGGGGTCGCCGAAGCGCAACAGGAACTGGACCAGCACTCCATCCAGACCCAGGAAGCTCTGGACTCGGTATCCCAACTTGGCGCGTTTCGGCTTGCAGGCCACCTGGTACCAGTTCCCCAAGGTCGATATGGAACTCAAGCTGGCCTTGAGCGTAACCGAGGACGGCGCCAAGCCTGTTGCGCCGGGCGCCAAGCGCCCTCTCAAGCTGATCGCGCAGCCGGTCAGCGCGGCTTATCAGAACCATTTCAACTACAGCGGGCAGGCCTCCAGCACCATCACCTTATCCATCGTTCCCGTACCGCCGCCGCGGGCCGCCCAGGCGCGAATGAGCCTGGAGGAAGTGCAGAAAGCGGCGCTGGCCAGCACCGCCAAATTCGAAACTCAGAAGGACGCCGCGGGCAACATCATCCCGTCCACCAAGCGTCGCTTCGATATGAACTTCAACCCCGCCGCCAGACTGTGGTACGTCTTGCAGTACGATCCCGCGGACCCCACCTTCAAGTCCGTGGTCGTGGCTGTGGATGACGCCACGGGAGCCGCCAAACTAATCAGCACCTAACAGAAAGGGGAAGCCCGTGCCAATCGACATTCAGGAAACCATCCGAACGCTGGGGGACGCTAATGCGGCGGTTACAGACCGCAAGATAAAGGAACAACTCCAGCAAGTCCAGACCGCCCTCGGCTCGTATGCCCAGGAGCAAGAGGCCGCGAGAAACCGGATTCAGGCCGCGCTGAACGAGAGCCAGACCACCGTGGCACAACTCCGCAGTAGCGTCTCCGGACTGCAAGGCCAAGTTTCCGAGCAACTCCGCACCATCGAGGATCTGAACAAGAAACTGGCGGAGGCCGCCGTGGTCACCACCGCCACCCCGCTGGAGGTGGCCAATTCCTTCAAGAACGTGATCGACACCCTCCGTCAGAATGCCCTCAAATCGCCTGACGCCGCCACCACCATCAAGTCCATGGATATCGAGGTCAAGGGCCTGGTTCAGGTGCAGCAGGACAAGACCACCCTGATGGCCTTCCCCAAGCCGGGATCGCCGGTCGATGCCGGGGCGCTCTCCACCTTGCGGGTCTCTTTCGCCACCGTCCCCTCGCTCAATCCGGAGAAGCCCGAGGGCTGAGCCAGGATCAAGTCCATGCCGCTGTTTACCGAAGACATCCAGTTGGCTCGCACCGCCTACGACGCCCTGGAGGCGCGCTTGCGCAGCGCTGAAGAGCGCAGCCAGCAGCTTGAGGTCCTGCTGGAAGAAGCCCGCGCCGCCGCGGCCCCGCACCAGGCCAACGTGGCGCTGCTCTGCGACCGGGTGATCCAACTCGAGGGCGACAAGGTGCAGGCCCGACTCGAGGTGGAGAAGCTCACCCAGGCCAAGGCCGCAGTCACGCTCGACCGCCTGATCGAGTCCATGGGGCTGGCGACCGCGGTTGGAGAAGCCTCCATGCCGGACCGTGTCATCCCATCCTTGTCGGTGACGGTGCAAACCTACGTTGCGCCTGGCGAGCCGGGAGTCGGCTTGCGCTTTCAGCCGCCCGAGCTGGGCAGTCTCGGAGCCGGCCTCAGCTCGACCTCGTTCGAGTTGGTCAGGGTTCCTCCGCGGGCCGGAACGCCAGCTCCTCCCAACCTCTACGCGGTCCTCCAGGAAAAGCAGACGACCTACACCGATCCCGCCTGGGCACGGTTTTCCGACGCCGGTCGCATTGTAGTTGACATTGCCACGGTGTTTGCGGACACCGGTTCCTGGAGCTTCCCCTACCTGCTCGAAGCAGCCACGGAGATCGCAGGCAGGGAGAAGAACCTGGCGGCGGGGGTCGCACAATTTGCGCCGCAGCAGGCCGCCGCCGCGTACCGTTCCTCGGCGGAGGACCTGGCGGCCCTCACCTCCGCTCTAAGCTCCAAGCCCAGACCGGTGGCCGGCGATTTGCTGGCTCTTAGCTCCGCACTCGATGCCACCACCCGCGTGGCGCGTCTGTTACGCCTGTGATCGCATCTGACTCTTTTCGCGCCAAGTTGAGGGAGCAGCGCGCCGCCCAGGGGCGGCAAGCCAGGCGCGCGCTCGCGTATTCGAGCCGCAAACACGCTGCGCGGCGGCAGCTCCTCCGCAGCCAACTGGCCGAGCACGCGCAAGCACGCCAGCGTGAGGAAACCCAATCCGGGGAGCGCCGGGAAGAGTCCGCCACAAGCGAGCAGAGGAAACGCGCGCGCAGACGAAGCTGACGAGTTCCCAGCAAGCCACTGTTGCGCGGATGCGCGTCCGCAAACGCATCGAGGCACGGCAACAGGCCGCTGCGGGCCGGCCACTGGCGAGACCACGGGAAGAGCGCCGGCGCCAACAAGCCGATGCGCAGCGCAGGGATCGGCTCCGCCGCCAGACCGAGGCGCAACGCCAGCTACGCCAGGAGAGCCGGGACGAAGGTCTGCGTGCCCGATCTCAAGAGAGACTCCGCCAGAATCGGCTGGACCAGCAACAGGCCGCGCAGCGGCGCCGCAGCGCCGCCCAACGCAAGCGCGAGCCGGAACCAGAACAAGGGCGGGAACCGCGCGCCGCCCGCGACCGGCGGGCTCTCCCGCCAGAACAGCGCAGAAGCCAAGAGCGCTACTCACGGCGGCGGGAGAAGGCCGCTGAGCAGCCGCCCGCCCGGCAACCGGCAGAACTGCGCCAGCAACAGCGGCTCCAGCACGCGGAACAGCAGCGCCTAATGGCGGTCGCAACGCGCCGCACCGAAAGGCGCGAACAGCGGAAAGGCGGAGCACCCCTCCAGCGCGAAGCCCGCCGGGAGAAACGCACTGCCCCGGCGCGTCCTCGGATTGAGCGCGCCCGCCTTCCCCAGTTCGTCTCCGGCGCTCTTGGCTGGCTGCGGGTCACAACCAATCGTGTGGTTGACCGGAACGGAAACCCGGTCTGCCTGCGGGGAGTCAACGTCCTTGGGCTCGAATCCCTCGACGACCGCAACCTCTCGGTGATCACAGAGCACTGGGGTGCCAACGTTGTCCGGCTGCCCTTCCGGGCCGGCGCGGTGCTGGACGGAAACGGAGCGCTGTCTTCCCTGGACCGGCTTGTGGCCGCCCTCACCCAGGCCGGTGCTTACGCGCTGATTGCCATGGAAGCGCCGGCGGGTAACCAGGCTTCCGTCCCGGATCGAGCGGCCTTACGGTGCTGGCGCCTCCTGGCCTCGCGCTACCGCAGCGAGCCCGGCGTGCTCTACGAAGTTCAGGCCTCGCCCGAGTCCCGCCCGCAGGGCTGGGCAGACGCTCTCCAGATCCTCATCGGCGCCATCCGCCGGGAGCATCCAGCGTCCCTCGTCCTCGTCGGCAGCGTCGCCTCGGCTCGCGATCTGGCCGTGCTGCCGCTGCGCTTTGCGACGGGCAAACCGGTCCACAATGTGGTCTACACGATCCGCGTCCGTCCTTCCTCGATGTCCCTGCTCGGAGATCCCCGGCTGCGCGCCTTCGCTCGCGCACATCCTCTTTTCGCTTCGGCCTGGTCGGACTGCGCTTCCGATCTGGGCCGTTCCTCGGAAGCCGCAGCTTACCGGTTCGAGGCTCTGGGAATCGGCTGGCAGCCGCCAACTGGAACGCCGATCCCAGACTGGTCCTCGACGCCGCGGCTCACAAGTTCCGTGAAACCCGCTTCGGATTGCTGGCCCGCCGCATGCTGGCCCGTTCCGCCTTCATCCGGTCCTGAACCTAGGACCCCCTTACTTGATCGGGTTCCCGTCCGCATCGATGAAGCGGATCTCGCCGAAATTCCCTTCTCGGATCGGACCTTCGATCTTCGAGCGGTCCCCAACTACCACCCACACCAGCTTATCCGGCCGGATCAACTTCTCCGCCACCGTGGCCATATCCCGGGTTGTCAACGCGCGAACCTTACCCGAGTACGTCTCGTAGTAATTGTCCGGAAGGCCGTACCGCACCAGGTCGACAATCGAAAACGCCACCGCGTTCATGGTCTCGCGAGAACCCGGCAGGCTCAGCGTCAGGTTGTCCTGCGCCATGCTCAGCTCCTCGGCCGTGACCGGCCGCTCCCGCACCACCCCGCGCAGCTCCTTGTCAAACTCGATCATCGCTTCCTTGGTCTTGTCAGTCTGAACGGGTGAGTAGGCGAAAAACGGCCTCTGGCCCCGCGCATCGAACACCACCGAGCCGGCCCCGTAAGTCCAATGCTTGTCCTCCCGCAGGTTCATGTTGATGCGCGAGGTGAACATTCCACCCAGAATCGTGTTCAAGGTCTCGATCGCGATCTCGTCCGGGTTCGCCTTGGGAGGTGCAATGTGCCCCACAAAAATGTTGGACTGGATCGAGCCCGGCTTGTCCATGATGTAGACCACCGACTTAGGCTGATGCTCGACCGTGCCCAGGTTCTTCTTGGGAACCTCGCCTGCCTTCCAGCCCTGGAACAACTTCTCCAGCTTCGGCGTGATCTCCGCCAGCGTGGTGTCGCCCACCACGACCACGGTGGCGTTGTTGGGCTTGAACCAGGTCTGGTGGAACTTGACCAGATCCTCTCGCTGGATCGCTGCCACCGAGGCCTCCGTGCCCGAACCGGTGAGCGGGTTCCCATAGGCGTGCCCCTTCCCGTACAGCAACGCCGGCACCACTCGCAAGCCCATGGTCATCGGCTGGACTTTCTCTCTCTGGATAGCCGCCAGCATCTGCTTCTGCTCCCGCTTGAAGTCCGGCTCCGGAAACCCCGGATTCAGGATCACGTCCGCATAGATCTCCAGCGACCCCTCTAGGTTCACCTTGAGCGCCGACAGCGACACCTGAGACAGATCCAGGTTCGAGTAGGCCCCGAGCTGCGCGCCCAGTGCATCCAACTCCTCGCTGATTTGAAGCGATTTCCGGGTCTTCGTCCCTTCGTCCAGCACCGCCATCGCCAGGCTGGCGGTGCCCGGCCTGGCCAACTGATCTGACGCAAACCCGGCGTCCACCGCCAGGTTGAAATTCACCACCGGGATCTCGTGCCGTTCCGCCAAAATCACCTTCAGCCCGTTCGAGAGCGTCGCCCGCTGTAGTTTCGGAAGCCGCAGCTCGGGAGGCGTTCCGGCCGCCGGCACCTTGGACCGGTCTACATCCTTCCCTGTCGCCTTGTAACTTGGAAATGGGTGAACTTCCAGAACGAACACGCCGTCAGAAAGCCAGCGGCTGGCCGCGCTCTTCACCTCATCCACCGTGGCCCGCTGCCGGTTCCGGAGACTGACCTTGTAGTATTCCGGATTGCCCGCATACACCTGCCCGATGGCCAGCACGTCGGATTTCCCGCCAAACCCGCCGATCCGTTCGACGCCTCGAAGGAAATTGGCCACAAACCGCGTCTTGACCCGCGCGAGTTCCTCCGGCGTCGGCCCGCTGGCCAGGAACTTCTGCACCTCTTCATCAATGGCCTTCTCTACCTTGGAGAGATCTCCCCCCGGGCGGGCCGTGGCCATGATCTGGAATTGCCCCGCAATCTCCCGTGCCGACGCAAAGGCGGAGGCATCCGTGGCGATCTGTTCGTCGTAAACCAGCCGCTTGTAGAGCCGCGAGGTCTTCCCCTGTCCCAGGATGCTGGCCGCCAGGCTGAGATAGTCTGACTCTTCGCTGCCCATCCCCGGCACGTTCCACACTTTGTAGATCCGCGCCTGCGGAACACGGTCCTGCAAGATCTGCCGATGGCTCCCCTGCGTCTTGGCGATCCAGGCCCGGTGTTTGGGTACCGGCGGGCCGGGGGGAATGAATCCGAAATACTGCTCCACCTTTTGCTTCGCGGTCTTGACGTCGATGTCCCCCGCCAGCACCAGCGTCGCGTTCGAGGGCCCGTAGTAGGTCTTGAACCACTCCTGCACGTCCTTCAGGCTCGCGGCGTTCAGGTCTTCCATGGACCCGATCACCGTCCAGGAGTAAGGATGACCCGCCGGATACGTGTTCTCGGTCAGCAGGTTGTAGACCAGGCCGTAGGGCTGATTCTCCCCTTGCCGCTTCTCGTTCTGCACCACGCCCCGCTGCTCATCCAGTCTGGCCTGGTCGATCACCCCCAGCAGATGGCCCATGCGATCCGATTCCATCCACAGCACCGTGTCTAGCGCCGGCGTGGTCACGTTTTGAAAGTAATTCGTGCGGTCATTGTTGGTGGTGCCGTTCAGGTCCGTCGCCCCCAGCTTCTCCAGCACCTTGAAGTAGTCCTGGTTGAAGTGCTCGCTGCCGTTGAACATCAAGTGCTCGAACAGGTGCGCAAACCCGGTCCTGCCCTTCTGCTCGTTCTTCGAGCCTACGTGATACCAGACGTTCACCGCTACAATCGGCGCCTTATGATCTTCGTGCACGATCACCGTCAGCCCGTTGCTTAAAACGAATTTCTGATACGGAATGTCAATCTTGACTTCCTGCCCGGCTGCGCCAGCCGAAACTAGCAGGATAGATGCAAGTGTCAAGCCCAAACGGATCCTTCTTGCTCTCCGTCGCTCCATTAAGATGTCTCCTGGTTGGTATTTGTGGTATCCTTCGAAGATTATAGCCGAGGCGGCCAGCGAGGCGCTTGTAGTCCCGCCATGGGATACAATCAATCGCTTCGCCGTTCCCGGCCGATTGCGGAGTATTAGAAAAGGAGACAACCTTCAATCTCATGCCAAGACCAAGAGCAATAGATCCCGCACTGCTTCAAGCGGCACTGGAGGGACTGGAACATCAGAAGCAAGAGGTGGACAAGAAGATCGCTGCCGTTCGTAGCTTGCTCGTCGCTCCCAGGAGGGGGCGCAGGGCTGCTCCGCCGGCCCCTAAGCCCAGACGCAAACTGAGCGCCGCAGCCAGAAAGAGAATCTCGGAGGCGCAAAAGCAGAGATGGGCTCTGCTGAAGGCCAAGGCCGCTGCCAAGAAGAGCAAGTAAGCTTCCTGGACCTTTGAACCTGGTTTCGGCCTCACACCGCACCCCGCTCCGCACGGCCCGGAAACCCGACCATCCGGGCCGTGCGGAAGCCGGCGGTGTCTATTCTTTCACCGGGCCACACCCGCTGACGCAGCGGTGTTGAGGGTACATTTCGGCAAAGCAGCGCTGGAGGTATTCCTGCGCCTCGCCTGAGGTTCCGAACTGGCGCCTGCCCTCTAACTCGGCGCCCCAGTATTGCCCGATCCAGACTCCTCGCCCTGCCCGCCTCACCTGCAGGTGAATCCGGCCTTCCTCCGTCTCGTGTATCAGGTGAAGCGGTTTCCCCCGCCGACCCTTCGCAACAGGCATCCGCCTGTTCTATCGGCAGCACCCGCCTTCCACTTCAGATCCCGGATGCTGTATAGTGACCTATCGGAAATGGCCATGACCCCCACCAACCTTGGCAGTCCACCATCCCGGCGCGAGCTGCTGCGCGTGCTGTCGGCCGGCGCCTTGGGCAGCCGTCTCCTGCCCGCCCAGACCCGCCGCCCCAACTTCCTCATGATCCTTACCGACGACCTCGGCTGGGGCGACGTCGATTTCAACGGCCGGGACACCTGGCCCACCTCCAACCTCGACCGCCTCGGCTCGCAAGGCACGGTGTTCACGCGCTGGTATACGGGCATGCCGCTGTGCGCTCCGTCCCGCGCCTGCCTGCTCACCGGCAAGTACAACATCCACAACGGAGTCATCAACAACTCCATGGATCTGCCTTCCTCCGAGGTCACCATCGCCGAAGCCCTCAGGCCGCTCGGCTACGCCACCGCCCAAATCGGCAAATGGCACCGCGGCCGCCTCCCCGATGGTTCCTTCACCCATCCCCTCGATCAGGGTTTTGACGAAACCTTCGGCTTCCTGGACGCCCGCCACGCCTGGGAACATTTCCCCAAGTTTCTGTACCGCGGCCGCGACAAGGAGGCCACCAACGGCTACACCGCCGACCTCTTCTCCGACGAAGCCATCAAGTTCATCCGCAACCACCGCAGCCAGCCCTTCTTCCTCTACCTGGCCTACATCGAATCCCACTTCTATGTCGAGGCTCCCGAAGAGGACGTGGCGCTGTTCAAGGGCAAGTTCAAGGAAAAGGACCCCAACGAGCCTTACAACGCCAGGTACGCCGCCATGGTGTACCGCCTAGATAAGGGCATCGGCCGCCTGATGAAGGCGCTGGATGAAATGGGCCTCGCCGAGGACACCATCGTCGTCTTCACTAGCGACAATGGCGCCACCTTCGAAGCCGGCAACAGGGGCGCCTCTTACTACCACGACAGCAATCGTCCCTTCCGCGGCCAGAAGCGCAGCCTTGAGGAAGGCGGCATTCGTGAGCCCGCCATCGTGCGCTGGCCCGGCAGAGTCCCCTCCGGCAGAAAGTTCGATCAGCCCATCCACATGATGGACGTCATGCCCACCTTCCTCGCCGCGGCCGGCGGCAAAGTTGACCCCGCCTGGAAGGTAGACGGCCTCAACCTTCGCGACGTCTGGCAGGACCAAGCCCAGCTCCCCGAACGCACCCTGTTCTGGCAGTGGAACGCCGAAAGCTACAACATGCGTGCTGCCATGCGCGGCGATTTCAAGCTACTGGACATCTCCGGCAGCAAGTTCCTCTACAACGTCCGCGAAGACCCCGGCGAGCGCCGCACCCTGGTCGCCGAGTATCCCGAACTCTTCAAACAGCTCCAGGCCGAATGGGAGTCCTGGAAAGCCACCGCCCGCTAACCCGGGGACAGGCTACTCTGTCCCCCCGTGGACAGAGTAGCCTGTCCCCCAACCACCCGCGAGACCGCCCGCACCAGCTTCCTGTACGGAATCTGCTCCAGCCCCTCCAGCGCAATCCACTCCCCGTCCCGCCAGCTCGAGTAGTACCAGCGCGCCAGCAGCGCCAGATGCTCCTGCTTCTCCCTCACTGACGCCTTCTTCAGCTCCAGCGACGCCACCGCCTCCCGCAACCTTTGATCCAACGAGACCGGTTTCCCCTCCACCACTTCAAAGCTGATGCGAACAGGCGCCTGCCAACCGCCTTGACAGAAGAACCACAGCTCAACTGCCCCGGCCACCACCGAGGCCGCCACCGCCACCCCGCAAAGCCGCCCGATGTCTCCTGCCAGCTCGTCGCGCAGTCGCAGAACCTGCTGGATCTTTTCCAGGCGCTTGTGCAGCCGCGCCGCCTCCTCGAAGTTCATGTCCTCGCTCAGCCGGTCTCGCGCCGAGGCAAACGTTTCCACCAGCGAGCGCCCGCCGCTCGAGAGGAACTCCAGCGCCCGGTCCACTTCGCTCTGGTATTCCTCCCGGCTCACCGCCTCCTGGCAGGGCCGCAGGCACATGTTCATCTCGCCATAAATGCAGCCGGGATGAAGCGCCGACGGCGACAGATCATCCTGGCACCGGCGCACCTGGAAAAGATCCAAGACTTGGCTCTGGAACTGTTCGGCGCTCGACCGGCTGCGGAAGGGGCCGTAGTAGTACGCCCTGGCGCCTCCCACATGCGTGGTGATCTGGGTGCGCGGAAACGGGTTCGACAGGATCAACTTCAAGTACGGCGGCATGCGCAGCTTCACCAGCCACAAGTACTTCTCCGGAAAATGCCGCTTCGCCAGCTCGTAGAACCTCAGCACCGACTCCAGGCGCGAGCCCACCAACCAATACTCGATCCGGGAAGCCACCGCCCGCAGGTTCAGCCACCGCGAGGGTTGCGTGGGTTCTCGCAGCAGCCGCTGAAGCCGGCGCCGCAGCAAGCTGGTCCTGGCCAAGTAGGGCGCCCCCTCCCGCGGCCAGATCAGAAACACCGCCGCACCATCCGGAGTCGCCGCCACGCTGGAGTCCAGCCCCGAGAGATCCCCCGCCACTTCGATCACCCCCGGCGCACCTCCCACCCAGCCCCTCCTCATCCCGCCCGGCAACCATAGCAGCACGTCCGTTCTGCTCGGTTCCATCACCTTCCACTTTACCGCGCGCCGGAGTCTCTCCATGGAGCTCCTGGCGTTGTTTGCGACCTCTTTGCGTCTTTGCGCGAAACGCAAGCCCCTCGCCCTAAATAGAATAATTGCCCTTGCCGAACCGCCCCGCTCAAGAAACTGGGGGAGGGTAAGAGGCAAGCCCCCCTTGACAAGCCCATCGGCCTGAATAGAATAGGGGATAACTCCGTTTTTATGGAAGCCGCTTGCCAGCACCGCCGCACCCAAGTCATTGCCCGGCGCGACGGCATCGACTACGTCCAATGTCTGGATTGCCGCCAGATCTTCGAAGCCGAGGACCTCGAGCCTGTCCCGGTCTACGATGACGAGGAACAGACTGCTTAGCTCGCAACTCGGCCTTGCAAAACAGGTGGGTATCTGTTAGATGTACTTGTTTCTCTCCGGCCAGGGTGCTGATGCCCCAGGCCCAGCCTGCCGATTATGAAGAGAATGGCCCATCGGTCCACAAAAGGCTCGGCGCGAGGCGACCACGCCAAGCCCGACGCGGCCCCGCAGGGCCGACGCGGCGATTCCACTCGCACCCTCACCGCCACCGACCGCATTCCTCTCGCCGCGGTACTGGATAGTGCAGAGCAATCCGGGGCTTTTGAATCCGCCATCCGGTGCTTCCATGCGGGCAATTTTGTGAAGGCCAGGGAGCTCTTCCAGCAGGCCACCAAGGGGCCCAGCCGTGAGGTGGCTCATGCCGCCCGCCTGCACGTTCGCATGTGCGACCAGCGCATCGCCAAACCGGAGCCTACCCTGCACACCGCCGAGGAACACTACAACTACGCCATCGCCTTGATGAACCAGCGGAAGCTCGAACTGGCCGAGCGGCACCTCCAGCAGGCTCTCACCCTGGCCCCCAGGGGCGATCATTTATACTATGCATTAGCGCTGTGTCGCGGCTTGAGCGGCGATCTGGAGGGCGCTTATACCCACATGAAACGGGCCATCGAACTGCACCCCCGCAATCGCGCCACCGCGCGCAACGACCCGGACTTTGCCGAAATCGGCCAACGCTACCCCTTAGCCGATCTCCTTCACCCGGAAAGAACTCGGGGACGGGCTACGGCTTTGGCACGTTAGCCCTGCATCAACGAATGCTTTCGTGAGGCGTCAGTGACTGGGCATCAAACTGGATCAGCATCAGCGGCCCGCAGCCGCCCCAATGGGCCCCTACGCATTGTGGCCATCGGCGGAGGCACCGGGCTCTCCACCCTCCTGCATGGCCTGAAACCCTATGCTCGCCCTACCCGCCTCAGCCCCACCCCCCTCATCGACATCGTAGCCGTCGTCACGGTCACTGACGACGGCGGAAGTTCCGGCCGCCTCCGTCGCGATTTCGAGGTGCTCCCCCCCGGAGACATTCGCAACTGCATGCTGGCGCTCTCCGAAGACGAGGCCCTCCTGGCGCACTTGTTCCGCTACCGCTTCTCAACCGGGCATGGCCTCAAGGGCCACAGTTTCGGCAATCTCTTTCTAACCGCGCTCACTCAGATTACGGGAGATTTCCCCCAGGCCGTCAAGCTTTCCTCGGAAGTGCTGGCCATCGTGGGCCGCATTTATCCTTCCACCGCTACCAACGTCGCCCTCGAAGCACGCCTTCAGGACGGCAGCACCGTGCTCGGAGAAACCAGGATCAGCAGGAGCCGCTCCCGAATCGAAGCCATCGCCCTGAATCCCCGGCGCTGCACCCCCCTCCGCGAGACCCTTCAGGCCATCGCACAGGCCGACCTCATCACCCTCGGCCCGGGTTCCCTGTTCACCAGCATCGTCCCCAACCTCCTGGTTCGGGGAATTCCCCAAGCCATCCGCAACTCCCCAGCCGTCAAGGCCTGCTTCCTCAATCTGATGTGGCAGCCCGGCGAGACCGTGAACTTCACCGCCGCCGATCACATCGCCGCTATTTACAAGCATGCCCGGCTGAAGTTGCTCGACTACGCGGTGCTCAACACACGTGACATCCCGGAGCCTCTGCGGCGCAAGTACGCTCGCCTCAGGGCCCTGCCCGTCGAAAACGACCCGCACCGCTTGGCCGCCATGGGCCTGACCATCCTCAGCAGGGATCTGCTCCAGGAATCCGCCAAAGTCCGTCACGACCCCGACGCCATCGCCGCCGTGGCGCTCGAAGCTCGCCCAGGAAGGCAGAAAACGAAGGCGGAAAAACCGTACCACTTTCACCCCGACTACTCAGGCATGGAAACTCCAATCACGATCGTAATCCTGGCCGCAGGCCTGGGCACCCGAATGAAATCCAGAAAGGCCAAGGTGCTGCACCGGGTCGGCGGCCGGACCCTCATCGAGCATGTTCTGGACACCGCCCTCCAGGTGGCGCCTCCCGAACGCATCTTCGTCGTGGTGGGCCTCCAGGCCGAACAGGTCCAGGCCCTCCTCCAGGGTTCCGGCGTCGGTTTTGTCTGCCAGGCCGAGCAGAAGGGTACCGGACACGCCCTCCTGGTGTGCCGCGAGCGGCTGGCCGCCCAGCCTGGCCTGACCGTGGTGCTCTACGGAGACTGCCCACTGCTTTCCGCCGCCACCCTGCGCGAGCTCATCCGCAGGCAGGCCGCCTCCGATACCGCCGCCACCGTCATCACCACCCTCCTCGAGGATCCCAGCGGCTACGGGCGTATCCTGCGCGACCAGCACGGCTGCGTCCGTGCTATTGTCGAGCAGAAGGCCGCCACCCCCGACCAGCTCGCCCTCCGCGAAATCAATTCCGGCATCTACTGTTTCCGCTCCGATCTGCTCTGGGAATTCCTCCCCCAGATCCACCCCAACAACCCCGCCCGCGAGTACTATCTCACCGACCTCGTCGAAATCCTCCGCAGCGCCGGCCACACCGTCCAACCCTTCTGCCTCAACGACCCCACCGAAGTCCTCGGCGTTAACACCCGCCTCGAGATGGCCCACGTCGATCGCATCTTGCGCGAGCGTAAGGTCCGGGATCTCATGCTCAACGGCGTCACCATCGAAAAGCCGGAAACCGTGATTGTAGATGCCCAGGTGGCCATCGGGATCGATAGCGTGATCGAGCCTTTCGCCCAGATCCTCGGCGCCACGACCATCGGCCAGGACTGCCGCATCGGCGCCTGCTCGATCCTGCGCGATTCCCAATTGGCCGACCGCGTCGAGGTCCGTCCCTTCACCTTCATCGACTCTTCACGGATCGATAGCGGCGCCTGCGTCGGCCCCTACGCCCGCCTCCGCCTGGGCGCTCACATCGAAGCCGGCGCCCAGGTCGGCAATTTCGTCGAGCTCAAGAAAACGCGTCTCGGCGCCGGCTCCAAGTCCATGCACCTGGCCTACCTGGGGGACGCCGTGATCGGAGCCGACGCTAACATCGGCGCCGGAACCATCACCTGCAATTACGACGGCATCAAGAAACACCAGACCACCATCGGCGACCGCGCCTTCATCGGCAGCAACGCTACCCTGGTGGCCCCCCTCGAAGTCGGAAACGACAGCTACGTCGGCGCCGGCTCCGTCATCACCGACCCCGTCCCTTCCGATGCCCTGGCCCTCGGCCGCGCCCGCCAGGTCAACAAGCCAGGCTGGGTCAAAAAACGAGTTCGCGCCAAAAAGCAATAAAGCCCGTCTTCTTTGCGCCCTTTGCGTAGCCTTTGCGTCTTTGCGCGAAACCCTGGCCTACAGCACCACGATAGGGTGATACAGGTTCGGGAGCCTCGCCTCCCCGATGGCGATCAGCTCGCCCGCCTGCGTCAGCGCCTTCACGTACCGCGCGCCCCGGCTCACCCGAAACGGTGAGACCCGGAAATCCCGTCCTTGCCGGATCTGCCCCGCGGTCACCATATCCACAACTTCGGAAGGAAATTCCGGCAGCAGATCCGAGATCCGGATCACAGCCTCCTCGAGCCGGTGCTCCCGCGCCAGCGTCGCCAGCTCTTCAATCGAGCGCGCCTGGGCCAGCGTGAAAGCTCCGGATTGCGTTCGCACCAAAGCCCTCAAGAAACCGCCGCACCCCACCGCCTGCCCCAAATCGTGCGCGATGCTCCGCAGATACGTGCCCGCCGAACAATGCGCCACGATGCGCGCCTCCGCTCCTTCACAGCTCAACAGCTCCAGCGAGTACACCGTCACTTCTACCGCCTTCAGGTCCACGGGGATGTTCCTGCGCGTCAGGCGGTGCGCCGGAATCCCGTGCACCTTCTTGGCCGAGATCGGCGGCGGCATGTGCCGGATCTCTCCGCGAAACTGCTCCAGCAACAGCTCGAGCTGCTCCCGCCGAATCTCCGGCTCGGTCACTGCCGAAGTCGGCGGCCCCATCCCGGTCATAGGTGTCGGTCGAGTAGCCGAAATGAATCACCGCATCGTAGACCTTGTCGTTGCGGACGTAGAACTGCGCCAGCCGCGTGGCGCTGCCTACCAATAGGGGGAGTACTCCGGTCGCCATAGGATCCAGAGTGCCCAGGTGCCCTACTTTCCGCGTCCCCGCCAGCCGCCGCACCTTGTTCACCGCATCGTGCGAGGTCCACCCTTCCGGCTTGTCAACCACGATCGCGCCATTCATTCCTTCTCACTGTAGCGCAGCCGGCTGATGGCTGATGGCTTCTGCTACATTGGTCACAGTGGACGAGGAGATCCTCGGCAAAGCTTTCGACCGCCGGCTTGATGCGCCGCCTGATCCGCTACCTCCGTCCCTATCGCGACGCCGTCGCCGTCGCGGTGCTGTTATCTGATAGTCGCCTCCCTGTTCCAGGTGCTCGGCCCCCTGCTCACCAAGTGGGCCGTAGACCGCTACCTCAGCCCCACGCTGCGCCCGTTCCCACTCCCCTCGATCCATATCCTGTCCCAGGATCCCTGGACCGGCCTGGCGCAACTGTCGGCCATCTATCTTTGTCGCCCTGCTGGCTTCCTTCGTCTTCGTGTTCGCCCAATCCTACCTGATGCAGTGGACCGGCCAGAAGGCCATGCTCGACCTCCGCCGCCACCTCATGGCTCACCTCCAGCAGCTCGACCTCGCCTTCTACGACCGCACCCCGGTGGGCCGCATGCTCACCCGAGTCACCACCGATGTGGACGCCCTCAACGAGTTGCTCGCTTCCGGCCTGGTCACTATCCTGGGCGACGTGCTGACGCTGGCTTCGTGCTTGGTGGCCATGCTCCCCTCAGCCCCGCTCTCACCGCCGTGCTGCTGGCTGATCGTGCCCCTGGTCGTCGGGGTCACCGTGCATTTTCCGCCGCACCGCCACACAGAGCTACCGCCGCATCCGCGTGGCCATCGCCAGGATCAACGCCTACCTGCAGGAGCACATCAGCGGCATCGTCGTCCTCCAGCTCTTCAACCGCGAAAAGAAGAGCATCCGGAGAGTTCGAGCGCACCAACCGCGCAGCACATGGAGGCCTTCAAGAGACGCCATCATCGCCTACGGCTGGTTCTATCCCGGCCATCGAGTTTCTCGCCATGCTGGCGCTGGCCCTGCTGCTGGCCTACGGCGGCTTCCGAATCCGCCAGGGCGGCCTGACGCTGGGCAGTCTGATGGCCTTCTTCCAGTACGGAATGCGCGTTCTTCCGCCCCATCCAGGACCTGAGCGAGAAGTACAACCTGCTGCAATCCGCCATGGCTGCCTCCGAGCGCATCTTCGGACTGCTGGACACCCCCGTCGCAGATCACTGCCCCGCCGCTCCGCAAAGCCTTTCCCGCAGGCGCCCGCCCGCGGTCGAGTTCGACGGCGTCTGGTTCGCCTACCAAGGCGAGGACTGGGTGCTGCGCGACGTGAGCTTCTCGATCGCAGCCCGGCGAGACCATCGCCGTGGTCGGCCACACCGGCGCTGGTAAGACCACCCTCATCAGCCTGCTGCTGCGCTTCTACGATGTCCAGCGCGGCAGCATCCGCGTCGGCGGCATCGATATCCGCGAGTTCGATCCGCGCGACCTCCGCCGCCACTTCGGCGTCGTGCTCCAGGACCCCCACCTGTTCGCCGGCACTATCGAAGGCAACATCCGCCTGGGCACCGAATGGATCACCCAAGAGGAACTGGTGGCGGCCGCCGAACAGGTCAACCTGCTCGATTTCATCCGCTCCCTGCCCAACGGCTTCTCGCAGCCAGTGCGCGAGCGCGGCGACGGGCTCTCCACCGGCCAGAAGCAGTTGATCAGTTTCGCCCGCGCCCTGGCCCACAATCCCGCGCTTCCTGGTCCTGGACGAAGCCACCTCCAGCGTGGACACCGAAACCGAATTCCGCGTCCGCGAGGCCCTGGCCCGCCTGGTCGAGGGCCGCACCTCCATCATCATCGCCCACCGCCTCTCCACCATCCAGCGCGCCGACCGCATCCTGGTCATGCACAAGGGCCGCCTCCGCGAAACCGGCACCCACCAGCAGCTCCTGGCCCTCCGCGGCATCTACTGGAAGCTCTACCAGCTCCAGTACAAGGACCAGGAAGTCCGCGTCTAACCACTACCACCCCATTCCAACTTCTGACTTCTGCCATTTCACCGGATCGAGATCGTCTCCACGGCGAACTCCCTCACCGCCTCGGGGATCACGGTCACCCCCAAGCCGGGCTTGTTCGGAACTTCAATCATCCCGTCTTCTCCAGGACGGAGGCGCTCCTGGATGACGGCGTCCCGCAGCGGGTTTTCCGTCTGGTCGAACTCGAACATCACCGGCGGCCCGGCAATGGCCTCCGTCAGCGGCGGCACGGTGCTCATCCAGTGCAGGATGGCCGCAGTCCTCAACGCCGTGCCCCAGTTGTGAGGGATGAGACGAATGTGGTTGAGCCAGCACAGCCAGGAAAGGCGCCGCGCCCCGGTCAGTCCGACCAGCTCCACCTCCGGCTGGAGGATGTCCACCAACCTCGGTTGAATGTAGTCGCGCACAAGTTGGTCCACCGGGAGTGTTTCTCCGCCAGCCAGCGGTATCCTCAGCGAATCCTTCATGCGCCTGTAACCCACGAGGTCATTGGCCAGGATCGGCTCTTCCCACCACATCAGGTTGAATTCTTCCAGCCGCCTGCCCAGAGCCACCGCTGTACCCGCGTCGTACGCGCAGTTGGAATCCACCGCCAGCCCCACGCCTCCGCCGATCGCTTCTCTCACCGCGCCGACAACCTCCACATCCAGGTCGGGTCCGTACCCGATCTTCATCTTCATGGCAGTGTAGCCCTGCGCCAGCCACCCGCGAGCTTCCTCCGCCAGGCCCGCCGCAAGGTCCTGCCTGTCCTTGCGATACAGGGCGGTCAGGTAGGGGCGCACACGGTCGCGGTACTTCTTGCCTAATAGGCTCCAGATGGGCTTACCCAGCGCCTGCCCGACGACATCCCACAGCGCCACATCCAATCCGCCCGCCGTGGGCTGCCCCGGGCGCTGCTGATCGAACGCCTCAGGGCGCATCTCGTCGTAAATCGCTTCTACCTCGAACGGTGAACGCCCGATAACCGCCTCCGAACAGTGCGGCACCACCTCCTTGGGAAAACCGCCGTCACCCCAACCAGTCAGCCCGGCATCCGTCGTCACTTCCACCAGGGTTGCGGTCCGCCGATCAATCCAATTCAGCGACCATCCAAAGCGTTTGCCGAGACGCCCCTCCAGGCGATACACATTGACTCCGGTGATGCGCATCTCAGGTTTGTTCCAGTCGCCCACGTCGCCCCCCCGGCTAATAGACCACCGGCATGAAGACCGTCATGTAGGACATGCCGCGGTTTGCCCAGGCGTAAAAGGGAATCAGCTTGATCTCGATCGTTTGCTTTCCTGCCGGACGGAATGTGCGGTACAACAGGCCTGTCCAGTCGCCCTGCGGGATGCGATATGCCGTTCCCTCAAGCACCGCCACACCACCCAACAGGCCCGGTTCCATCTTCGGCCGCAGCCGCATATTGGCGGGCAGCGCAACTTCCATCATCCCCCCCACGCCGGCAGACAGATCTGGAGATTCCAGCGCGTACACAACAGGGCCTCGCATGACCGCTGCCTGCCCCACCAGGGTCTCCACGTAGGGATTCGCCTGCACCAGGCGCGGCGCCATCGAAAACTGTAGCTCGACTACATCGCCGGCCTTCCACTTGCGCCGTACTTCGGCATAGCTTCCCGCAGCTCCCGGCCGCGCTGCGCCTCCGTTCACTCGGATGGTCGCGCCGTTTTCCCACGCTGGGATGCGCAGTCGAAGCCCAAACTCGCCCTCTGGCGCCTGCTCGAGCCTGAAGCGAACCGCGCCATCCCAGGGGTACTCGCTTTCCTGCTGGATCGCGAGCTTGCCGCCCTGGAATTCCGTGGCCATGCTGTTCGCTCCGTACAAGTGGACCCACAACGCTTCGCTCGACTTGCTGTAAGCCCAACCTTGCAGCTCGGCGATCGTGCGGGCGATGTTCGTGGGGCAACAGTAACAAGGAAGAATGGCAGAGCGCAGCGGCGGATCCTGTCTGCGGATCACTCGCGGTAGCTCTTCGCCGTGGCGCCGCAGGGGATTGTTGTAGTAGAAACCTGTTCCGTCCACGTTCACCCCACCCAGCATGCTGTTGTAGAGCACCAGTTCCATGATGTCGGCATACTTGGGATCGCCGCTCAGTGAAAGCAGTCGCCAGTTCCACATGGCGTTGGCGATGTTGGCGCAGGTCTCCGTGTAAGCCAAGCGGAGTGGGAGCTCATAGCTGTTCCCGTAGGCCTCGTGCACGTTTTCGCCATGCCGCCCAGCGCCCCTGTAGAGATTCCCCACCGCGCCCGTGATGTACATCTTCTTGGTCGCCATGTCCGTCCAGATGCGCTCGACGGCATCCAGCAACGCTCTTTCACCCGTCTCCGCGTAGACGTCCGTGGCCCCGGCATATAGGTAGTTTGCGGTCACGGCGTGCCCCACCGCTTCGCTCTCCTGCCGCAAAGCAACGCGTGTCTGATTCTGGTCCGAGCCCCCGGGCCGCGACCCGCGCATATCCACGAACGTGCCGGCCAGCTTGAGATATTTCGGGTTGCGCGTGGTTCGGTACAACTCGGCAGCGCCCATGATGTTCGATGGGTTGAAGCCGAAGTGCGCCAGCTCTGGAGGGCGTGGATCGAACACCGTATGCAAGTAATCGGCAACCCTTACGGCGATGTCGAGAAACTCGCGCTTGCCCGTCGAGCGGTAGTGCACGTTGGCGGCCGTCATCAGGTGTCCCATGTTGTAGAGTTCGTGATTCTGGAGATTCTGCCAGCGTTTTGCGCCCTTCAGGCCGATCGGCGTTGAAAGGTAACCATCGGGTTCCTGGGCCTTGGCGAACGTGCCGATCATCTGGTCCATCCGCTTCATCAGATCTGGATCCTTGGTGACCGAGTAAATCGCCGCCAGCGCCTCGACGTACTTGTACACGTCGCCGTCGCTCCACCAGTTCAGCCGCTTCACGCCGCCGGTGTCTTGAGACTGGCCAGTGGCCAAAAGGAAGCTGGCGTATTGCGCACCGTTCTGCGGGCTCTCGATCGCCTCCCAAATCGCGGGGAGGATTGTGCTGCGGTTCACTTCGTACCAGCGCCCCCAGAACCCTCCCTTCCAGCGCACTTCATCGATGTTCAGGTTCTTCAGGGAGGCATGCGGGCTCCGCCAGTTCGCCACCACGGCGCGGTCCGCGGCGAGCGCCATCAGACACCCGCCTAGACAAATCAGAACTGCCGCCTTCGCCATCATCCTCCCCCTTTGGACTCGAGATAGATTTTCAGCTTCTCACTGGCCGCGGCATCGTCCACTGCTCGCAGATGTTCCAGCAGACGCCTTCCCAGGCGTCGCTCCACCTCACGCACGGCGGGCCGGCCTGCCATGTTTGTCATCTCTCCTCCAGCTCTCCTTAAGCGCCTCAAAGATCTCCCCCAGCGCCCGGTCAAGCATGCCGACAAAACCCAGATAGAAGCCGATGCACCGGCGCCAATCGTCGTCCGACATGTGACCCGTGTCGTGAAAGGGCCATTTCGTTGACCTTGCCGGCGGGACTTCTGCTCCGGTCGAAACCCGTCTTGGGGTAGCGGTCGGCTCGGCGGCGCCTCGCGGTCACCGACCTCAGACGCCTGGCCCGGCTAAGCCCAGCAGGCTCTTGGCCTCGTCAAACGAGACAGTTTCCGTCTGCCGCGCACGCGCCTCTAGAAACTTCATTAGCGCTCGGTTCTGCCGCGCCAGTTCGACCTCACGATTGAAGTCGTCAATCTCGGCCAGGATGAACTCCTCGCCTTCGGGCGACCTCAAGATGACGTTCTCTCGACGTGCCCGCTGTAGGAGCGTATGAACGCTCCTGGCGCGTCGTGAAATCGTGATCGTCTTCATAGTTGGAACTCCTCACCCCGAACGAACAAGCGATTCCCACGCTTGTGCCCGACTGCCACAATCTTGACCAGCGCCCTCCTCGCGTCGATGTCGTAGAACACCCGGAAACGCTCGGCCCTGAGTTCCCTCTCCGCCAGCCGGTTCGGCCTCAGCTTCTTGTTGTTTCTCGTCTCGCGGCCAGGCTCATGCTTCAGGCACGATTCAATCTCGTTCAGGATCCACCTTCGGTCCCGCTTGTTGTACGTGCGCAGGTCGCCGATCACCTCCGGCGTGAACCTGATCTCGAACATGCTCCGCATTCATTGTATCAGCCAGCACCGTGCACGCTGGCGGCCTACTGACGTGGGCATCACCTGCCCGTGCCTTCTCGCAGGTCGGCTACGTGCCGTGGTTGTGGTTAGAAGACCCGCACGTAGGCCGCGGCCTTCGCTGCCCACGGTGGGGGCGGACGGCCTTCCCGCCCTGGGCCCGCGCCCAGACCGAGGCATTTGACACCCCGCCCCGGCCGCGCTACAGTAGATATTGGACCGGAACGGTCCGATATGCTCCGGCTCACCAGAAAAGCCGACTACGGGCTGATCGCCGCCAAGCACTTGGCGGAACGCCGCGCCTCCAGCGCCAAAGAGATCGCCAACTGCTACGGTATCCCCCTGCCGCTGCTGGCCAAGGTGCTACAGAAGCTGGCACGCCAGGGGCTGCTCGCCTCCACGCACGGCACCAATGGCGGCTACAAGCTGGCCCGCGATCCGCGCGCCATCACCGCCCTGGAGGTCATCCGCGCCATCGACGGGCCCACCATCCTGACCTCCTGCTCGACCCGGGCCGGCGCCTGCTACCACTCGGGCCGGTGCAGCGTCCGGAAGCCGCTGCGCCAGATCCAGCTCAGAATCCTACAGGTACTGGACAGCATCACTATAGCGGAGATGCAAGAGGAGCCGGAGCCAGGGGAGCGTTTACAGGTGTTGAGTGCCAGGTAAGGAGTCATGAAGACGCCGATTTACATGGACTATCACGCTACCACCCCGGTGGACCCGCGCGTGCTCTCAGCGATGCTGCCGTACTTCAGCGAAAAGTTCGGAAACGCGGCCAGCCGCAATCACTCCTTCGGCTGGGAAGCCAAAGAGGCCGTTGACCGTGCCCGCCGCCAGATTGCCGATCTGATCGGCGCTACTCCCGAAGAGATCATCTTTACCAGCGGGGCCACCGAGTCCGACAACCTGGCTATCAAAGGCGTGGCGGAAATGTACGCCGAGCGAGGCAACCACATCATCACCGCCCCCACCGAGCACAAAGCCGTGCTCGACACCTGCAAGAAGCTGGCCAAGCGCGGCTGCCAGATCACCTATCTCCCCGTCCAATCCAGCGGCCTCATCGACCTGGACCAACTGCGCCAGGCCATCACCGACAAGACCATCCTCATCACCATCATGCACGCCAACAACGAGATCGGCGTGCTCCAGCCCATCGCCGAGATTGGCAGGATCGCCCGCGAGCGCGGCGTGTTGTTTCATACTGACGCCACCCAATCAGTCGGCAAGGTCCCCGTCGATGTCAACCGCGACAACATTGACCTCCTCTCCCTGAGCGGCCACAAAATTTACGGGCCCAAGGGCATCGGCGCCCTCTATGTCCGCCGCAAGAACCCGCGGGTGCAGATCGCCTCCCAGATGGACGGCGGCGGTCACGAGCGTGGCATGCGCTCGGGCACCCTCAACGTCACCGGAATCGTGGGCCTGGGCGAGGCCTGCGCCATCTGCCAGCGCGAGATGCCCGAAGAGTCACAGCGCCTGGCCAGCCTGCGCGACCGCCTCAAAGACCGCCTGCTGGCCGAGTTGGAAGAGGTCTACATCAACGGCACGATGGACAGCCGCCTCCCCAACAACCTCAACATGAGCTTCAACTACGTCGAGGGCGAATCCCTGCTGATGGGCATCAAGGATGTCGCCGTCTCCAGCGGTTCGGCCTGCACTTCGGCCACCCTCGAACCCAGCTATGTCCTGAAAGCCCTCGGCGTCAGCGACGAGCTGGCCCATACCTCCATCCGCTTCGGGCTCGGCCGCTTCAACACCGCCGAAGAAGTCGATTACGTCGCCGGGCGCGTCGTCGAAGCAGTCAACAAGCTCGAGAGCTCTCACCTCTCTGGGAAATGGCCAAAGCAGGCGTGGATCTGAAGAAGACGCACTGGGTCGCGGAGTAGGGGATCGCCATGGCTTACTCGACCAAGGTTCTGGACCATTACGAAAACCCCCGCAACGTCGGCTCGCTCGATAAGAACGACCCCAGAGTCGGCACCGGCATGGTCGGCGCACCGGCTTGCGGCGACGTCATGAAGCTCCAGATCAAGGTCAACGAGCAAAGCGGCGTTATCGCAGACGCCAAGTTCAAGACCTTCGGCTGCGGCAGCGCCATCGCCAGCTCTTCGCTGGCCACCGAATGGGTCAAGGGCAAAACCCTCGATGAAGCCCTCGAGATCAAAAACACCGACATCGTCAACGAATTGAGCCTGCCGCCGGTCAAGATCCATTGCTCGGTCCTGGCCGAAGACGCCATCAAAGCGGCCATCGAGGATTACAAGAAGAAGCATGCGGAGCGCTGAGATGATCAACGTGACACCGAAAGCCATCCAGAAGATCAAAGAGGCCTTCGCCAAACAGGGCGTCAGCGGAGGGCTGCGCCTGGGGGTGCAAGGCGGCGGCTGCTCCGGCCTCAGCTATCTGGTCAAGTTTGAGCCGCAGGAGCGGCCCAGGGACAACGTCTACGAATTCGACGGTATCAAGATCTTCATCGACCCGAAGAGCCTCGTCTACTTGGACGGCATGACGCTGGACTACAAAGAGTCCCTCCTCCACTCCGGCTTCGCCTTCGAGAACCCCAACGCCCAAAAAAGCTGCGGCTGCGGCACCTCCTTTTCTGCATGACCGACATCGCGCACTGCTGGCATTGCGGCAACCCCGCCGCCGAATCTCTTTTCTGCAAATTCTGCAACAGCCTCCAGCAACCGACCCCCGACTACTACCAGTTCTTCGGCCTTCCACGCCGGCTCAGCCTCGACCCTGACGACCTCCAGAAGCGCTTCTACAGCCTCAGCCGGCAGCTACACCCGGACCTGTTTTCGCGCGCCACACCCACCGACCGCCAATACTCGCTGGAAGCCACGGCCATTCTCAACGACGCCTACCGCGTTCTCCGCGACCCGGTCGCCCGCGCCGAGTACGTCCTCAAGGAGCAAGGATTCCAGGTCAGCCAGCAGAAGCCCAAAGACGTTCCCCCGGAACTCCTCGAAGAGGTCTTTGAACTGAACATGCTCCTCGAAGAACTGCGCAGCGGCGACTCCTCCGTGGGCCCGCAGTTGGAGGCCGCACACCGCAAGTTCGCGGCCCTTCGCCAGGAGGCCGACGCCGAACTCGAGCGCCTCTTCCAGCAGTACGACGGCACGGCCGACCCCAAGCTCTTCACCGATATCCGCAGCCTGCTCATCCGCCGCCGCTACATCGAAAACCTCATCCAGCAGGTGGAAAAGGAACTCGCTCCCTGACATGTCCGACTTGCTCCAGATCGATTTCGGCCCGCAGCAGAAGGCCCTGGTCGTGGGCATTGACCTGGGCACCACCAACAGCCTGGTCGCCTTCATGGACCTCACCGGCCCGGTGGTCATCCCCGGAGAAGACGGCGACCGCCTGGTCCCCAGCGTCGTCAGCAACCCTCCCTCCGGCGAAATCGTGGTGGGCAATTCTGCTCGCCAACTGCTCATCGACGCCCCCGAACGCACCGTCTACTCCGTCAAGCGCCTCATGGGACGAGGTGTCGCCGACGTCCAGGACGAATTGAAGCTCTTCCCCTTCCGCATCGCCCCCAATAGCGAGTCCGTCATCCAGCTCCGGCTCGGCGACCGCACTTTCACGCCCCCGGAAATCTCCGCTTTCATCCTCCGCCGGCTCAAGAAGAACGCCGAAACCCACCTCGGCCAGACCATCACCCAGGCCGTCGTCACCGTCCCGGCTTATTTTAACGACGCGCAACGCCAGGCCACCAAGGATGCCGGGCGAATCGCCGGCCTGGATGTTCTGCGCCTGGTGAACGAGCCTACCGCCGCCGCCCTGGCCTACGGCTTGGACAAGCGACAGGACGGCATCGTAGCAGTCTACGACCTGGGCGGTGGCACCTTCGACATCTCCATCCTCAAGCTCCACGAGGGCATCTTCGAAGTCCTGGCCACCAACGGCGACACCCACCTGGGTGGCGACGATATCGACAACCGCCTACTGCGCATCGCGCTGGAAGACATCCAGTCCGAGTGGCGCGAAGACATCTCGCACAATGGAGAGGCAGTCCAGACACTGCGCCGCGCTATCATCGACGCCAAGGAACGGCTCTCGTTGGTTCCGCTGGCCACCATCGAATTCGAATACAGAGGCAAAAAGTACCAGCGCGAACTCACCCGCGAGCAGTTCGAGAAGCTCATCACCGATATCGTGGACCGCACCCTGGGCCCCTGCCGCGCTTGCATCCGTGATGCCCAGGTTGCCCTCGAGCAGATCGACGAAGTGGTCCTGGTGGGTGGCTCGACCCGCATCCCTTTGGTGCGCCAGGCCGTCGAGAGACTCTTCCGCGCTCGGCCCCACACCGAGCTCAATCCCGAGGAAGTGGTCGCCCTGGGCGCCGCTGTGCAGGCCGGCATCCTCACCGGCGACGTCCAGGGTAAGCTGCTCCTCGACGTCACCCCGCTATCGCTGGGCATCGAGCTGATGGGCGGGGTGGTCTCGAAAATCATCCACCGCAACTCGACCATTCCCGCCAGTGCCACCGAGGTTTTCACCACCGCCGTGGATGGCCAGCGCAACGTCCTGATTCACGTCCTCCAGGGCGAGCGCGAGCTGGTGAAGGATTGCCGCAGCCTGGCCCGCTTCGACCTAAAGGACATCGAGCCCCTGCCCGCCGGAATGGCCCGCATCGAGGTTCGCTTCCTCATCGATGCCAACGGAATCCTGAACGTCACTGCCCGCGACCTGCGCACCGGCAAGGAGCAGTCCGTCGAAGTCAAGCCCTCTTACGGCCTGACCGACCAGCAGGTCGAGGCCATGATCCGCGAGTCCTTCGAGAAAGCCGAGGAGGATTTTGCCGAGCGCCAGTTCCGCGAGGCCCGTCTGGAGGCCGACACCATCCTCGCCGCCGTCGAGAAAGCCAGGCAGAACGACGCCTACCTCGAGCTGACCGCCGAGGAAAAGGCCGCCATCGAAGGCGCCCTCAACGAGCTCCTTATGGCCTACCACTCCGCCGACCACCTGCTCATTCGCGCCCACATCGACAAGCTCAATCAGGTCACCATGCGGCTGGCCGAGATGATGATGAACACCGCCGTGCGTTCGGCCTTGAAAGGGACCAAGATATAACCTGGGATCAACCCGAGGACATCGCGCTGGTACTGCTGGAGAAGCTCCCCAATCAGGACCCGCTCCAGGTCCGCTTCACCGACCTCCACCGCTGGGTCACCGAGCTGGAGGGATTCGACGACGATCCCGCCGCCTCCTCCGAAGGCAAGCTCGAAGCCATCCAGATGGCGTGGTATGAAGAATGGAGAACCAGATGATGACGAAGTCTATCCGGAGCGCCCTGCTTGGCGCCGCTCTCTGGTTGGTGATGCCCTCTGGCGCTCTGCCGGCGGATAGTCAGAAACCCTATGTCTCCTCACCGCGCCGCGCGTTGACCGCTCCGGAATTGCTGGACGCGCCCGACGAATGGATCGAGCGATCGCTGGGTTGGGCAGCCGGCGTTCTCGACCAGTTCCCTCCTGCCCTCATCGAGAACCCGGTCCGCAGAGCGGCGCTGATCCGCCTGGACGACATCCTGCACATCGAATCGGCGCCCTCCAAGCCCCTGGTGCAGAACTTCTACCACGCCCGCATGGAAAAAGCGGTCCAGGAGATCGAACGCACGCCGGTCAAAGAGGGTATGCGCATCTGGAAGCTGTACAATCACGGTTTCTTCATTCGGACTCCGGCGGTATCCTTCACCATCGATATTGTCCCGGGCATGAACGCGAAAGGGTTCCCCGTTTCACCCCGCCTTCTGGAGCGCCTAGCCGATCAATCGGACGCCACGCTGATCACCCATCTGCACGGCGATCACGCCAATCCCGAGGTCGCCAGGATGTTCATCGCTCGGAACAAACCGGTGGTGGCGCCGGAAGGATTGTGGAGCCAGCACCCCGAGCTGGCCAAGCGCCTCACCTACCCCCAGCGCAGCGTCACCATGCTCCATGAGATCCCCGTCCAGAATGGCAAGCAGGCCCTCAAGCTGGTGGTCTACCCAGGCCACCAGGGCGACCTTATTAACAATGTTTACCTGATCACCACGCCCGAGGGATTCACGGTCCTGCACACAGGCGACCAGTCCGGCCCGGAAGGCCCTGGCAGCGACTTCGACTGGATCGTCCACATCGGTCACCAGCACCACGTCGATGTCGCTCTGCCCAATTGCTGGACCACGAACATCCAGCGCCTGGCGCGCGGCGTCAATCCCCGGCTGATCATCACCGGCCACGAGAACGAGATGGGCCACACCGTCGATCACCGCGAGGACTACACCCAAACCTACAACCACCTTTTCGGGACCCCGTACCCGTTCATCGTCATGGCCTGGGGCGAGACCTATCTCTACCGCAAGTGACAGCACTCAGTGCTAGCAGCTAGCGGCTATGCTATACTGTGTACGTTTGCCAGGCAAGCAGTAATCCGGTCTGCGAATCCCAGGAATCATTTCCATGCCCAAGTTAAAAACGCACAAGGGCGCGTCCAAGCGCTTCAAGAAGACGGGCACCGGCAAGATCATTCGCCGCCACGCTTATGCCCGCCACATCTTGACGTCCAAGGCGCGCTCGCGAAAGAGGAGACTCAGCCAGAGCGTGATCGTCGATGAAGCCGACCGGCCCGGGTTGAAGTACATGCTCCCGAATTGATGCCAGCGAGAGCGGACGGAGTGCGGGGCACGTACCCGATCCGCCTCGGCCCAACAGGAGGTAAACGTGCCTAGAGTCAAACGAGGAACCAAACGAAGAGTCGCCCGGCGCAAGACCCTCAAAGCCGCGTCCGGGTATTTCCTGACCAAGAGCAAACTGCACCGTGCGGCGCAGGAAGCGGTCGAGAAGGCGTTGCGCTACGCCTACGTCGGCCGCCGCCAGAAGAAGAGGGACTTCCGCGCCCTGTGGATCACCCGCATCGGGGCCGCCTGCCGCGCTGCCGGCCTCTCCTACAGTAAGTTTATTTCCGGCTTGAAGAAGGCCGGGATCAACCTCAACCGGAAGGTACTGGCCCAGATGGCAGCCAGCGATGAGACCGCTTTCCGTCTGCTGGTCGAGAAGGTCAAAGCCGGCCAGCCACAGGTGGAGTGATGGAACCGCCACAGGAACAGGAAGCCGACTCCCTGGCGACGCTGGAAGAGCGCATCCGCCAGGCCATTGACCTCGTCACGCGCCTGCGCCGCGAGGCGGCAGAAGCGCGAGAGGAGGCCGCCAAACTACCAGGGAACTGGAGGCGCTACGGGCGGAGCGCCAGCAGGTTCGAACCCGCATCGAGAAGCTGCTCAGCCAGATCGATGCTTTGAGCGCTGTCTAGATGGAGCCCCAGAACCCCGAGAAGCAGCCCGTCCGGGTCACCATCTTCCACCAGCCTTACACGCTGCTGACCGCCGACCCTCAGTCGCTCCAGGAGCTGGCCGACAGCGTCGATCAGCTCATGTCCGCCATTGCCGCCCGCTCCGCCAGCGCCGATTCGCTCCGAGTGGCCGTGCTGGCCTGCCTGCATCTGGCCGACCGCCTGCGCAGCCTGGAGGGCGAACTCGGCGACCTCCGCCGCCGCGTGGACCAGAAGAGCGAGCAATTCCGGCTCCTGCTGGAACAGGCGCTCGACGACAAGTAGGGTTTCGCGCCTTTGCGTGACCTTGGCGTCTTTGCGCGAAACCTCTCCTAGAACAACCGCTCCTGTTTCTTCAGCGTCCCGAACGAGCCGATGTTGGCGATGGCGAAGGCCAGCCGGAACTGGTTCTCGTTGCGCGTGCCGAGGCTGAAGCGCCGGTACTGCACGCTCCAGCCGCAGCAATCGGTGTTGTAGGTCACCTGCGTGGTGGCGAACTGCATCACGCCCACGCGGAAATCGTAGATGGCGCTGAAGGCCGCGTTCCAGCCGCGCCGGTTCTCGTTGCCGATCCCAAACAGCCCCCGGAACTGGTTGGCGTGCGGGGTCAGCAGCGGAACACTGCGCACACTGTTGTGTCCCACCGAAACAAAGTATTTCGAGAAGCGGGCGTCGGCCGTCAGCCCGCTGTTGACCACTTTCTCCCGAAGCGGGTCGTAGTCCGACCGCCACTCGATCCCGAAACCGGGCTTGGGGCTGCACTCGCAGCACCGAGACCACGGGTGAATAGCGCCGCGGGCCGGTCTAGGAAGGCGTAGGGGGTCAGTTCGATGGAGCTGAGCACCACGTTGCGCCGGCCCTCCACCACCGCCCCGCCGAAGTCCGGATCGAAGTACCTGCGCTGCCAGAGTTCCCAGCTCAGCACCTCGTTGACCTGGCCTTGTCCGTTTGGCGTAGATCCGGTTGGTCAGCGAGATCTCCGCTTCGGTAGTGTTCGAGACCAGCTCCGTCTCGTCGAAGCGAATGATCCGGTCGAAGTCCGCCACCCCAGCCACGTGCCGGAAGGAGGCCCTGGGCTCGATGACGTGCTTGACCTGCTCGCCCAGCCAGCTCGGACCCTTGAAGATGCGCGCCAGCGACGGCGGCTCAAGCGCTAAGGTGAACTCGCGTGTGAACCGGTTGAGGTTCTGACCCAGAATCCGCCCGCTCTCCTGGCTTTCCCCGTAGTGGGTCCCGCGGATCGAAAAGCTGGGGATGAGCTGGAAGTCCTTCCACCGCAGCGCCGTCATGACGCGCGGCTGGAAGTCCAGGCGCTCCAGGAACTGCCGGGTCTGAAACAGCGGCTGCTTGCGGCGCAGCAGGCCGGCGCTCGACTCCAGCGACACCCACACCGGCAGCCCCCTGTGCCATACCTGCCGGTCGCGGCTGGAGAACTCGATCTGGGGCAGCTTGCGAATCACGATAGTGTCGTCAGGTTGGATGCTCTGGAAGTTCTCGTTGCGCTGGAAAACCAGGTTCAGGCCGTAGCTCGACCAGTGCTTGGCCACGAAGCCCAGCGAGTGCACCTCGGAGAAGATGGCCTCGTTGAAGGACTCGGTGAAGGCCTGGCGGAACTTGAGCGAACTCAGGTAGTTCACCTCGCTGCGGGCATAGAAGCCGTGTCCCAAATCTGAGCTCGCCGTCACCGAAGCCAGGAACCCGCCCTCCTTGCGCCGCTCGCCGCTGTCCAGCTTCAAGCCGCGGTCGTTGACCCCGTACAGCAGGCCGTTGAATTCGGTCCCTTCCCGTGGCTTGCCGCGCACGTCTATGTTGTGCGCCACGCCGCGCTGGGTGAAGTACTGGGCACGATAGGCCGCATCGTAGCTGCGGTTGATGGCCCAGTAGTAGCCCCCGCCGACCATCTTTCCGCGCCGCGAGCTGTTGCCGATGTTGGGCGTAAGAATGCCGCTCCGGCGCGGCAACCTCTCCAGCGATTTGTAGAACAACGGCGTGTAGAACAAAGGTACTCTGCGCAGCCAGAACAGCGACCGGTAGGCCAGGGCCCGGTCGCCAGGAATCACGTCGAACTTCGGCCCCCGCAACACCCACCACGGCCTGGGCATCTTACAGTTGGTGATGAAACCGTCGTAGAGGATGTAGCGGTCCTCGAGCCGTTCCGCCCACCGGCCCTGGAAGTAGAACGGATTGCTGGAGGCCAGCACTCCGGGGCGCGCCCCGATCGGCATGGGCGCCGAGCCGTGCACGTTGTAGAACTTGCCGGTCTGCTCCGAGATGTTGTACTCGATGCGGTCGGCCCACAGTTCCTCGCCCTCGGCAAAGTGCTTGAGATAGACATTGCCTCGGGCTTCGGCGTCGTCGGTGTCCTCGTTGTAGTCAATTTCATCGGCGCGCAAGCAATACGTGG
>CAVRZY010000225.1:0-32223 GCA_963725415.1 uncultured Acidobacteriota bacterium
GAACTCCTGCGACAGCTCCTTGGCGTAGCCGCTGGCGGTCTGTGCGTCTTCCGCGCTCTCCACGCCGACAAACCTGGCCCCCAGGCTCTGGATTTGCTCGCCGACCGCTTTGCGCGTGTCGGTCGCGGTCACTGTCGCGCCCAGCCGCTTGGCCGTGGCAATGGCCTGCAGGCCGGCCACGCCCGCGCCGATGACAAACACCTTGGCGGAGAAGATCGTGCCGGCCGCCGTCATCAGCATGGGGAAGTACATGGCGAGCTCGTTGGCCGCGATCAGCACGGCCTTGTAGCCGGCGACGTTGGCCATCGCGGAGAGCGTGTCCATGGCCTGGGCCAGCGTATCCGCGGGATGCAGTCGGTCGAAAACGCCGTGATCTTGCGGTCCGCCAGGGCCCGCACGATGTCCAGGTGCTTGATCGGCAGCAGCGTGGTCAGTAGCAGGCTGCCCTCGCGGAGCTGGCCGACCTCCGCGAGACTGGGGGGCTGCACCTTCAGCACGAAATCGGCCCCACCCAGCAGGGCGCCGGCGTCGCCTCGATCGTCGCCCCGACGGCGCTGTACGCGTCATCCGGGAGGAACGAGGCCGCCCCCGCCCCGTTTTCCACGGCCACCGCGATCCCCTTGCCGACCAGCTTCTTGCACGACTCGGGCACGAGCGCCACGCGTCGTTCGCCTGCGTGCGTTTCCCTGGGAACTCCGATCTTCATCATGGACCTCTCTGTACGCCCGACGCCTGGCCCGCGCCGCTGGCGGCGTCCCGTGGCCCCGGAAAACGCCAGCCTTGGATTGTAGTCCGCGCTGTGTGCACGGGTAAAGGCCCCGAGGACACGTCCTCCCATCCGGGGTGCGTGACACTTCCGGCAGCCATTGCGAAGCCCGGTCGGCTGTTCCAGTAGCCAGTGTAGGGCAGGTCGGAGTCCGCCGCGGCGGACGAGACCTGCCGCCCAGTCGCGGTTATCGCGTCCGCAGGGCGCATGACGTGACCCGGCGTTTACGCCGCGGGGACCTACCGCACGTGGGCCGCCAGGAATGCGTTCACCTCGGCCGCGTGCGTCACGTTGATCAGGTGGCCGCCGCCGGGAATGACCTGGTCGGGCTGGACGGCCTGTATGGGGATCAACTCGTCCTCGCTGCCGTGAATGTGGTAGACCGGCACGGCAAGCCCCTCGGCGCCGGGCCATGCGGTGATCGCCGCGATACCCCAGCGCACGAAACGCGCTGTGCTGTCCGCGAACATCTCCTCCAGCAGCGACTCCTCCGCCGGCGCGAGCTGGCCGAACTTGCTGGCAAACAGCCGGCGAGAGCCCCTGGCCGACCTCGAACTCCCGTTCCGGGAACAGGCCGGCGAAACGCACGAAGTACTTCAGGTGCGGGGCGATCGCCTGCCGCGGCGGCAACTCGCGATCAGGAGCACCGCCCGCGGCTGCACGTAGCGGGCCATCTCCTGGCGCGACCATGCCGCCGAACGACACGCCGCCCAGGTAGAACGGCTGTGCGGGATCGATGGTCGCGGCCATGCGGCGGCCGTACTCGGCCAGCGACTCGCCCTCACGGTGGGGCAGCCAAGGCGGGACCTCCAGGCGCGGCAACGCGGGCCGTTGCGCGTCAAAAAGCGGGCGTCGGCCCCGAGACCGGGCAGCATGATTGTGCGGACTAGCGCATTGTCCGTCCATGCCGAACACCCCATGAGAACGAGGCAAAGATGCCCGGGCCACGTGGCGGCTACGCGCCGCTTGTTCAGCGCGACGAACTCCTCGTTGATCTTGAGGCAGGCGGCCATGAACTTCGGCTCGTAGCCCTGCTGCCGGGACGAGTGGACGATCGCGTTGCAGTCCTTGGGCAGGCACTTGCCCGAGAAGCCGCGGGCGTCCGGGTAGACGAACGTGTGGTCGCGGCTGATCCGCGTGTCGGCCAGCCACAGCTCGCGCAGCTGGTTGAAGTCCACGCCGTGGACGCGGGCGATGTCGTAGAACTCGTTCACGAACGTGACCTTGATGGCGTAGAACGCGTTCTCCATGTACTTGCACACCTCGGCGGTGGTCGCGTCGCCGAAGTAGAACGCGGACCATCGAGTTGTAGTAGTGCTTGTAGAAGTCGGCCGCCTTGGAGACGGCCTCGGGCGTCCCGCCCAGCACGACGAACTCGCGTTCGGCCATGCTGCCGAACACGTGGGCGGTGGTCTCGCCGAGGTACTCGGGCTGGAAGACGATGTGCTTGTTGTACTTCTCGCGCAGCCGATCGGTGGTGCCCGGTGCGACGGTGGAGCGGATGATGAGCAGCGGGGCCTGCACCCACGCGACGGCCTCCTCGACGATGTCGTGTCGCAATGCCGTCGTCGGCCATCGGCGTCGGGACGCAGATGAAAACCACGTCGCAGGCGTTGATCTGGTCCTTGTTGCCGGCCAGCTCCGGCTTGTACGGGTCATAAACGATGGTTTCGGGGCCGCAGAGGTTGACGGTCGCTCCGCCGACGACACCGCCGCCGACCACGCCGACTTTGGGTTTTGCCACGCTTCGTTCTCCATGCCTGCCAGTGGAATCGCCGGGCGTCCGCGCTGGCCGACGATCTCCGCGGCCCGCTTGGATACCGTGTCGGCTGCCAAGGGTCAACACCGCCGGTGCGAAAACGTGGCGCCGGTGCGAGCGTGCATCTGTGACCTATCGTTCGGGATGTCCGGGCGGACAGGTGCTTGGCGTCGTGGCAGTGGGGGTCGCCGGCGACTGCTCGCTGCGGTGTATCGCGTCTTCGGTGGCAATCGCCAGCCAGCTTGCCAGCGTCGTGGCCACGACGAGGAGCGTTGGAAATACAGGCACCTCGCGGGTCCCGCCGACCAGCAGAATGGCCAGCGTACCGCACAATAGGAAGATGGATCCGCACAATGCGACGCGCACCGCCCAGCGGACACCGCGCCGGATGAGCGTCCCCAGGCCCACAAAGGTGACGCCGATCAGCAGCGTCAGGCTGCCCATGGCGAAGGCCTGCCAGGGGAGCGGGTCCCGGCTGACCAGGCGCAGGAGACGGCGGGCGTGAGCCCCCATACCAGCAGACCAACCCCGAGCACAGGCATGAAACCCAGGCCAGCCGCAGCGCTTGCGAGCTTCGTCGAGGGGGTATCTTCGCTGGGCATCGGTCGGCTCCTACGTGTTGTATCGGACAAGTGCGGACACGGCTTCTTGACATGGCCAACGGAGTGGCCGGAAGGTAAGCTACGACGTTCCGATAACGGGTCGCGCCCAAGTGGTTAAGAAGAAGCAAAGGAGAAGAAAGACATGCAACCCACTGCAAGACTGTGTCGTGTCCGCCGGGCCGGTGCGTTCTCGCTGGTCGCGCTGCTGCTGACGCTGACCGCCGTTGCACAAGAGGAAAAGAAGCCCGCCAAGCCCGAGCCGAAGCCGGAAACGGCCAAGGCAACCACGCTGGACAACCTGATGACCGCGTACAAAGGCGAGAGCAACGCGCACGCCCGCTACCTGGCGTTTGCCCAGAAGGCCGACGAGGAAGGGTACGGCCAGGTGGCCAGCCTGTTCCGGGCCGCGGCGCGGTCGGAGGAGATCCACGTCAACAATCACGCCGAGGTGCTCAAGAAGATGGGCGGCACGCCCAAGGCCGACGTGCAGAAGCCGGACGTGAAGTCGACCAAGGAGAACGTGGCGGCGGCCCTCAAGGGCGAGTCGTACGAGCAGGACACGATGTACCCGGATTTCCTCAAGCAGGCCAAGGCGGAGGGGCACAAGGAGGCCGTCCGGACGTTCAACTTCTCGCTCCAGGCGGAGACGGAGCACGCCAAGCTGTACAAGGAGGCCCTCGACAACCTGGATGCGTGGAAAGTGGGCAAAAAGGACTTTTCTGTCTGCCCGGTGTGTGGGTTTACCGTCTCGAAGCTGACCTTCGAGAAGTGCCCGGTCTGCTCGACGCCGAAGGACAAGTACGAGAAGATCAGCTAGCTGCACCTGTAGGGCAGGTCAAGCGCAGCGCGACCTGCCGTGAATGTGGATGTCGTTCTGGCAGGTCGCTCGTGCTTGACCTGCCCTACGTAGGGGTGCGTGTATGTTCGGTTCGCCGCTGATGCCGCCGCCGCTGCCGCCGTGGGAGGGCATGCACCCCCTGATCGTGCATTTTCCGCTCGCCCTCTTGCTCGTGGCCCCGTTGTTTGTGCTGCTGGGGCTGCTGCCTAGAGTCGGCGACTGGTTCAAGTGGGCGGGCCTGCTGCTCCTGGTGCTGGGGACGGCCGGGGCGTATGTCGCGGCAGAGGCCGGCGAAGCGGCGGCGGAACTCGTCGTCCGCACGCCGGAGATCGCGAAAGTGCTGAGCCGGCACCAGGAACTGGCCGAAACGGTGGAGGTTGTCTTCACCATCGTCACGGTCGTGTACGCCGTGGTTTTGGTCGTGCCGGCTGTGCTGAAGAAGACCAAGCGGCTGAAGAAGGACCTGCCGCGGGCGGTTCCGGTGGTGGGCCAGCTCGTCGTGCTGGTCGCGCTACTGCTTTGCAGCCTGGTCCTCGCCAACACGGGCGAGCTGGGCGGCCGGCTGGTCCACGAGTTCGGCGTGCAAGCGTGGAGGGGGCGCCCGTGAAGGCGGGGTAATTCGGCCAGTGCTCAAGCGTCCGTCAACTCCCGCCCGCACCGCGCACAGTACCGGGCGTGGGGCGGGTTCAGGTGGTCACATTCCGGATCTGGGCACTGGACCTGGGGCGACCGACGGCGATGGCCGCTCAGGACCAGCACGGCGGCGATCAGGAGCAGACCCGACACCAGCGTGATACCGAACGCGGTCGGCGACGCAAGCCAGTTGCTGTAGATGCAGAACATCGCACTCGCCCGTTCGAATCGGCCAGGAACGCACGACCGCACCGACATACTAAATCGGCCCGAACGGGCCCGTCGTGGAGACCGGGTCCCGAATGTCTGCGTCGAGTGTGACTGGCTATGGTGGCGTCGGCCGTTGCCCGAACGCGCTGGTGAGCCGCGAAACCCGGAGGCGTTTGGAAGTAATTACGGGCTTGAATTCGCCGGGCGGGCGGATACCGTAATCCGCGCGTGCTGCGGCACGAGTGGGAAACAGATCGATGGGTATCCGCTATCCGCCCGGTGAGGCCCTGACCTGCCAGCAGATTCGCGAGCTGGACGTGCTGGCGATCGAGCAGGTCGGCATCCCCGGCGTCGTGCTGATGGAGAACGCCGGCCGCGGGGTCGCGGAGTTCATCTACGGCACGCTCGTCGACCCGCCGGCCAGCCGCGTGCTGATCCTCTGCGGGCCGGGCAACAACGGCGGCGACGGCTTCGTCGTCGCGCGGCACCTGCACAATGCCGGCGTTCCCATCGACGTCGTGCTCGCGGCCCCGCCGGAGAAGTCAGCCGGCGATGCCGGCACGAACCTGACAGATTCTGGAACGGATGGAGTGGCAGCTTATCCGGGCGTTCGAGACGGCCGGGCTGGAGATCGCGCGTCAGGCCGCGCGGCCAAGCCGACGTCATCGTCGATGCGCTGCTCGGGACCGGCTCCACAGGCGCGCCGCGGAGGACGATGGCGACACTGATCGAGTTGGCCAACACCGCCCCGCGCGCCCGACGGATCGCGATCGACATCCCGTCCGGGCTGGACGCCGACCGCGGCGAGGTGCACGAGCCCTGCTTTCGAGCCGACGCCACGGTGACGATGGTGGCCCCCAAGGTGGGGTTCCTGACGCCCGCCGGCGCGGCAGGTCGTGGGCCGGGTGGTCGTCGTGGACATCGGCGTGCCCCGCGGGCTGATTCCGGCCGGAAATCGGCGCCGCCGGAGGGTTGACAGTTAGGGGTTTGTTTGTATACTTGGCCCCGTGGCCTGGATGAGCACGGGAGCCGCGTAACGCGAGACCTAATCACTGTGAGGGTACACGCATGTCAGACGGACGCGACGAAAGCCGGAAGGATCCGCGCGAGGAAAACCGCAAGGAGGCCCTGGCCCGGGCCGTGCAGCAGATCGAGAAGTCCTTCGGCAAGGGCGCGATCATGTACCTGACGGAGAAGCCAGTCCGCGACGGTGGACGGCGTCTCCACCGGGCTGCCTGTCGCTCGACCTGGCCCTGGGCGGGGCGGGCATCCCGCACGGCCGCGTGATCGAGGTGTTCGGCCCCGAATCCTCCGGCAAGACCACGCTCACGCTGCACGTCATCGCCGAGGCGCAGAAGGCCGGCGGGGCTGCCGCGTTCATCGACGTCGAGCACGCCTTCGATCCCTCCTGGGCCAAGCGGCTGGGCGTCAACCTCGAAGAGCTGATGGTCAACCAGCCCTCGTGCGGCGAGGAGGCGCTGGAAATCTGCGAGCTGCTGGTCCGCTCGAACGCACTGGACATCATCGCGATCGACTCCGTCGCCGCCCTCGTCCCGCGGGCCGAGCTCGAGGGGCAGATGGGCGACACGCACGTCGGCCTCCAGGCCCGCCTCATGAGCCAGGCCATGCGCAAGCTCACCGGCATCGCCGCCAAGAGCCGCACCAGCGTCATCTTCATCAACCAGATCCGCGAGAAGATCGGCGTGATGTACGGCAGCCCGGAGACGACGCCCGGCGGCCGCGCGCTGAAGTTCTACAGCTCCCTGCGCATCGACGTGCGCCGGATCGGCATGCTCAAGGAGGGCGAGCAGGTGATCGGCACGCGCGTGCGGGCCAAGGTCGTCAAGAACAAGGTCGCCCCGCCGTTCCGCGAGGCCGAGTTCGACATCCTGTTCGACTCCGGAATCAGCGGCGAGAGCGGACGTGCTCGACCTGGCCGCCGAGTGCGGCGTCGTGGCCCGCAGCGGCACGTGGTTCAGCTTCGGCGAACTGCGGCTGGGGCAGGGGCGCGAGAACGTGCGGCAGTTCCTCCGCGACAACCCCGAAGTACTCGAGCAGATTCGGACCAAGGTCCTGGAAATCAAGCGGCCGAAGCGCCGCAGAACGAGCCGGCCGAGGGGCCGGCGGAGAAGCACGCCGGCGGCAAGCCTGCAGACAAAGCGGAGGAGAAGAAGCCGGTCAGGCCCAGCGGGGCGGCCGATCGCAGGCCGGCCGTCGCAGCGTCCCGTAAACGATAGGCCCCGCGGCGGCGCCGAGGCGGCGGGATGGGCCGGTAACCACCTGGGCTGGGGAGAATCCACCCCCGCGCTGATGGGCCGCGCACCTTGCGGTACCAGCAATACGTGGCGCTGCCTTCGGTTACGACTCATCTTGTTCCCCGCGTCGTTGAAATGCAAATGGCGGTCCTGCCCTGCAAACGTCATCCAGGTGTAACCGGTCGCCAGTACGGCAAACGGCGTTATCCACGCCCACCCCCGCCGCTCCCTCCACGCCCCCACCAGGAGCAGTGGGACCACTACCACCGCGGATTCCTTCGAGATCAACGCCAGGCAAAAGCACGCCAGCGCAGCCACATAGTACACCGCCCGCCTTGAACCGCAGGCCAGCCACAACGACCATAACAGCAACGCCGACAGCGAGAAGAAGAACACCAGCAACTCAGGCAGCGCGGCGTACCACATGACGGCTTCCTGGTGCCCTTCGTAGATGGCGAAAAAGGCGGCGGCAAATAGCGCCACACGCCGCCCCATCCCTAACCGGCAACCCAGTCGAAACACCAGCCAGGTGTTCAGGACATGGAGAAGGATGGCCGACACATAGAACGGCTCGGGCGAGAAGCCGAAAAACCGCTCTGTCCAGTAAGTGAGTACCAAGGAAGTGGCGCGAGCGCGGTACAGCACATCCTGGGCCAGAGCGCTCCAGCCGGAGACCGGCCCATACTTCCGGCCCAAGGCAATTTGTACGTAGTCGTCCGAGATGAACGGCTGGCCTGGAACGAAGATGTAAGGAAGAACCGCTGCTCCCGTAAGGAAGAGCAACGCCAGAATCAGCCTCGCGTGTTGTTTCTCACCTGCCCACGAGGCGACACTACCACCTCGCGCCGGCAGCGCACCCACACCCATTCACCCGCTGTCATTTTACGGTCTCACCGGGGAGTACGCTATACAGCCGATTCTGTATTTTGGAGCTTTACTGAACCAGCCCACGCCGCACGGCGCTCAGCACCAGCTCGGCGGCGCTGTGGACATCCAGCTTTTCCATGATCCGCGTGCGGTGTGTCTCGACGGTGTGCAGACTGAGCCCTAGCAGAGTCGCGATTTCCTTGTTGCTCCGGCCTTCTGCCAGAAGCTGGTAGATGTGCCGCTCCCGCTCCGTGAGCAGATCGTAGCGGTCTTCTACGCTATCTGGGGCCGCGATCTGGCTCTCCCGGCTGGCCAGCAGCTCCGCCACGGCCGGGCTGAAGAATGACCGGCCCCGGCAGGCAAGCTGGATCGCTCGTATCAGATCCTGCTCGACGGTATCTTTGAGCAGGTATCCCTTCGCTCCGGCCTTCAGCGCCCGGGTGACATACCGCTCGTCGTTGTGCATGCTGAGGATCAGCACCGCCGTGTGGGGCGACCGGCGCAGGATCTGCGCAGTGGCCTCGATTCCGTTCAGCTCGGCCATCCCGATATCCACGATGGCCACGTCGGGCTCCAGCTCGCGGGCCAGCTCGACCGCCTGGATGCCCGAGGACGCCTCCGCCACCACGCTGAAATCCGGGTAGCTGTCGAGAATTCTCCGCAGCCCCTGCCGCAGGATGGCGTGATCGTCGGCCAGCAGAATTCTGATCGCCATCAGGACTTGACTCCGCCCGCCGCTACCGGGATTTCCAGCCTGGCGCCCGGCTGGATCAGGGGTAGAGCAAGCGACAACCGCGTCCCTTTCCCTTCCGTGGACTTGAGTTTCAATACGCCCCCCAGATTGGCAGCCCTTTCCCGCATCCCCAGAATCCCCAACCCCGCCCGGCCGATCGGTGCCCCGCTCTTGTCCACCGCGAAACCTCGCCCGTTGTCCTCGATCTGAACCGTCAGCGCCTGCTCTGTCTGGCGCACTCGAAGACGGACTTCTGTGGCGCCGGCGTGCTTTTCGCAGTTGTTCAGCGCCTCCTGCACCACCCGGTAGACGCAGGTCTTGTGGGCGTCCGGCAGAGGCTCCTGAAGTCCCTCCCCGGCGAACGAGCAGCGGATCCCGGAACGCCGGATGAAATCTTCCACCTGCCATTGCAGGGCCGGCTCCAGACCCAGATCATCCAGCAGTGCCGGCCTGAGCAGCAGAGAGGTGTTGCGCACCGATTGCAGTGTCCTCTCCACCAGCGCCCGCGCTTGCTCCAGCCGGGCCTGTGTCTCGGGCGAGCCCCCCTCCACCCCGCCAGGGCGTGGGAGATCTCGATGCGCAGCGCTGTCAGGGTCTGGCCGATCTCATCGTGCAACTCCCGTGACAGCCGCTTCCGCTCGTCCTCCTGGATCTCCAGCAAGCGCGCCGACAACTGCTCCAGGTCCTTCTTGGCCTGGGTCACTTCTTCGAACCGTCGCAGGCCTTCCCTTTCCAGCCGCCCCGCGTAGCTCAGGCTGAACCGGGCTACCATCAATCCCAGCAGCACGGAAAACGCCACCACGCCCGAGAGCCAAAGCATGGCCGCCCGCCGGCTCCGCGCGAACTCCGCCTCGCTGTTCTTGAGAACGCTCTCATTCACCGTCGCCAGTTCGCGCAGCAGATCGCCGGCCGCATTGCGCCGGGGCACTACCTCCGATTGCACGAACTGGTAGGCTCGGCTGCGCCTCATTTCCTGGGTCCACCCCAGGGTTGACTCCAAAACGGTCCAGAATTCCTGGACGTTCGCTCGCACCTTGGGGAAGGACCCGTTTCCGGCAGCCGTGAGCTGCAATTCGTCCAGGGTTGCGTTGGCATCCGCCTTCAGAGCTTGAAGCTGCTTCCGGAAGATCTCGGCGCGGTCCCCTTGCTGACTCAATAGAAAGTCGCGCGTGTAGATCGAGGCCAGATACAGCAGCCTGCGAATCCGGTACAGCGTGTCCCCTTGCTGGACGAAGCGGTGGTAGATCTCAGCCGTCTGCCGGGAAGCGGTGTCCTGAATCCGGTAGGTCTCCACGGCCGAGAAAACCAGCAGCGCCACCATTGCCCCGAAACCCAGCCGCAGTCCCGCCACCTTGCTCAGGCGGGCGCGCCTTGGCGAGCCTTCCCCATGCTTGCTGCGCAGAAATGACACTGCCGCTTCATAGCCTACCAAATCGGGCACCTGTAGATTGATTGATTGACGATTGATTCATTGACGATTGCACTGCGGCCGCCGGGCGTGCCTCCGCCAATCGTCAATGAGAAAATCGGCAATCGTCAATCTCCCGGTACGGCCGCTCCGCCCCCGGGCCCCTCCGGCTGGGTTGCCTCTACAATGAAGCTATGTGCGGGATCGTGGGCTATATCGGCAAGCGCCGTGCCGTACCCATCCTTCTGGACGGTCTGCGCAAGCTGGAGTATCGGGGCTACGATTCGGCGGGACTGGCGGTCTTCTGCGGTGAGGATGGCCTGGCGGTCCGCCGGGCCTCCGGCAAGCTGCGCAACCTCGAAGATGCCATCCGAATGGATCCCGTCGATGGGACTTATGGGATCGGTCACACCCGCTGGGCCACCCACGGCCGGCCTACCGAGGAGAACGCCCACCCTCACCGCGACTGCCGGGGCGACGTCGTGGTGGTCCACAACGGCATCATCGAGAATTACATCGCCCTCAAGCACCAGCTCGAGGCCGAGGGCCACCTGTTCCACACCGAGACCGACACCGAGGTCATCGCCCACTTGGTCGAGAAGCATTTCCAGGGCAACCTCGAGGAGGCGGTGCGCGCAGGCCGTCCGCCAGCTCAGCGGAGTCTTCGCCCTGGCCATCATCTCCCGCTCCGATCCGCACAAGATCGTGGCCGCGCGCTCCGGCCCCCCGGTCGTCATCGGGCTGGGTGACGGCGAATACTTCGTTGCCTCCGACGTGCCCGCCATCCTCAGCCACACCCGCGACGTGTTCTTCCTCGGCGACGGCGACTTGGCCGTGCTCACCGCCGAGGGTGTGCGGCTGAGCGATTTCGAAGGGCGCCCCGTGAAACGCCAGGTCTCGCATATCCTCTGGGACCCCATCCTGGCCGAAAAGGGCGGCTACAAGCATTTCATGCTCAAGGAGATCTACGAGCAGCCCCGCGCCGTCCGCGATACCATGCTGGGGCGCGTGGGCCAGGAATCCGGCCGCATCTTCCTGGACGAAATGGACATCTCCCCCAGGGAGTTCCGCGAGTTTCGGCAAGTCAAGATCGTGGCCTGCGGGACAAGCTGGCACGCCGCCCTGGCCGGCAAGTTCATGATCGAGAAACTGGCGCGCCTGCCCGTTGAAGTCGATTACGGCAGCGAGTTCCGCTATCGCGACCCGATGCTGTCCCCCGACGTGCTGACCGTGCTCGTCTCCCAATCCGGCGAGACCGCCGATACCCTGGCCGCGCAGCGCGAGGCCAAGCAGAAAGGCTCGAAAACGCTCGCCATCTGCAACGTGCTCGGTTCCATGGTGACCCGCGAGGCGGTCGGCACTCTGCTTACCCACGCCGGACCCGAAATCGGCGTGGCTTCCACCAAAGCTTTTACCTCCCAGCTCACCGCGCTTGTTCGTCCTGGCCATGTATCTGGCCCAGACCCGCGAGGTGCTCGACCCGGACTCCTCGCGGCGCCTGGTCCAGGAACTCCTCCGTCTGCCCGGCAAGCTGGAAAGCGTTCTTTCCCACGATGCCCTTTACGAAGATCTCTCTCGCAAGCTCTTTCGCGCCACCGATTTTCTGTTCCTGGGACGCGGCATCCACTTCCCCATCGCCCTCGAGGGCGCGCTCAAGCTCAAGGAGATCTCCTACATCCACGCCGAGGGCTATCCGGCCGGTGAGATGAAGCACGGGCCCAATGCCTCATCGATGAGAACCTGCCGGTGGTGGTCCTGGCCGCCCGCGAGCCCGGCTGCGAAGAGGCCGCGTTCTCTACGAGAAGACGCTGTCCAACATCCAGGAAGTCAAGGCCCGCGAGGGACTGGTAGTGGCGCTGGCCAACGAGAACGACGCCGAGGTGCGCAAGGCCGGCCGATTACGTCATCGAGATTCCGCCTTCCCTCGAGCTGCTCCTGCCGATTCTCGAGGTGGTTCCGCTGCAACTGCTGGCCTACCACATCGCCGTGCGCCGCGGCTGCGACGTGGACCAGCCCCGCAACCTTGCCAAGAGCGTCACCGTGGAATGAGACAGTCAAGCACCGGCCGGGAGTCCCTGCATCGGCCTCTGCCCCCGTGTCTTTTGTGTTACGCTGTGGCCGTAGTGCCACCACAAACACAAGGAGCGGGTATGAGCATTTCCAGACGAGAGTTCCTCGAAGCCGCAGCTCTCGGCGGCGCGGCAGTTTCCTCTGCCTTGGGCGCGGAAGCTGCCCAGGGCGGCGCCATCCCTACGCGCGTGTTGGGACGAACCGGCGTCAAGGTGACCATCCTGGTCTTCGGAGCCGGCAGCCGCTTCCTCATGTACAAGCCCGAGGACAAGGCCATCGAGGCCCTCAATCACGCCCTCGATCTGGGCATCAACTACGTCGATAGCGCCTACGGCTACGGCAACGGGCAGAGCGAGACCCTGGTGGGCAAAGTCATGGCCACCCGCCGTAAGGAAGTCTTCCTGGTCACCAAGATCAACCGCCGCAACGCCGATGAAGCCATGCGCATCTTCGAGGGAAGCCTCAAGCGCCTCCAGACCGATCACGTCGATCTTCTCCACATCCACGGGCTGGGCGACGAGAACGATCTGGCCGCCGTCGAGGCCAAGGACGGCTTCCTGAACGTGATGCTCAAGCTCCGCGACCAGAAGGTCGCCCGCTTCATCGGCGTCTCCTGCCACGACGATCCGGTCGTCCTCAAGACCGCCCTGGAGCGCCACGATTTCGATTGCACCCAAATGGCGCTTAACGCCGCGCTGGTCGGGGCCGGCCGCAAGAACCTCACCCGCGCCGACTGCTTTGAGACCATTGCCCTGCCCGTAGCCAGGCGCAAGAAGCTGGGCATCATCGCCATGAAGGTCTTCGCTCAGGAAAAAATCCTCGGCCGCGCCCCCGTGGACACCCTCCTGCGCTACTCCATGTCCCTGCCGGTGAGCGCCGTCGTGGTCGGCATGCCCAAGCTCGAGCACATCGATCACAACGTCGAGGTCGCCAAGACTTTCCGGCCCCTGCCCAAATCCGAGATGCGCAAGTTGTCGGAGGCCATTTCAGCCACCGACAAGGCCGCCCTGGACCGCTTCTTCCGCGACCACGTGGACGCGTAACCTGTTACTGGCTGCGGCATTGCCGGCCGGGCCATGAAGGTCTCCCTCCCTGGCCCTGGCTCTTACCGGTCAGGCTTCCATCGACGACCTGAACCCTGGTTTCTCTCCAGAAGTCGAATCGCTGGGCGCAACAAGGCGGTTCGGTTCCGTCTTCTGCCACCAGTGACCGGGGCATGCCACACCTGTTAGCGGCTCGGGCTGGAGGCACCTTGGCGCATCTTCGCCTTTTCTTCGCAAAAAAGTGATTCTAAAAGGCTAAATTCCTTAGATTCCCACTTGAAACGGTGCCCAGTGCAGTCTACAATCGTTGGTGGTAAAATCTGGTAAAAAGGTGGCCGGAAAGTGGCGCAGGACTCGTCTCATCCCAATTCGCCGCATCCGCCCCGGGCCATATACACCTCCCGGGTTGACGATAAGGGCCGCCTAAAGCTCCCCAAAGACTTCGAGGCCTTCCTGCGCACTTTCCCGGAACAACAGTTCTTCGTTACCACCCTGGACGGAGAGGTCATCCGTATCTATCCTATCGCAGTCTGGTTGGAGAACGAAGAGTTTTTTGAAGCGCATCAGGAAGATGCGGAGATTTCGGAGGATGTCGCCTTTTCGGTCAAAGTCTGGGGAGCCGAAGCCACCCTGGACAAAGAGGGACGCATCCTGGTGCCCCCGGAGTTGCGGCGCAAGCTGAACATCGAGAACCAGCCCGTCTGGGTCGGCTTCTATAAGGGCGCTGTCGAGGTCTACAACGGCACCATCTACAACGAGCGCATGCAGCGCGCCGCCCTGGGGCTGAAGCAGAAACTGGCCGTGCTGCGGCAGAAGGGGCTGAAGTGACGGTGTATGCACCTGCCTGTCCTGCTGAACGAGACCATCCAGTGGCTTGCCCCTCGACCTCACGGTGTCTACCTGGATGCGACCGCGGGACTGGGAGGGCACACCGCAGCCATCGCCCAGCGCCTGACCACGGGATTAGTGATCGGGAACGACCGCGACGCAGAATCGTTGCAGCTAGCCCGCGCCAACACCGCCCAATGGTCCAACCGGATCCGGTTTCATCGCGGAACTTTCTCCGGTTTGAGATCTGCCCTGGGGGAGTTGGCGATCCAGAAGATCGACGGCTTGCTGGCCGACCTGGGAGCCAGCCGGTTTCAACTGACCGAGGCCGAGCGCGGGTTTTCTCTGGCGGCCGACGGGCCGCTGGATATGCGGATGGATCGCAGCCGCGGCCTGACCGCGGGCGATCTGCTCAATACCATCACCGAGAAGGAGATCGGCGACCTGCTGTTCCAGCAAGCCGAAGAAAGGAGGGCTCGGAGGATAGCCAGAGCAATCGTTCGAGCGCGGCCCATCCGCAGCACGTTGCATCTTGCTCGGGTTGTGGAACAGGCCGCGCCTCGAACGGGCCGCCTGCATCCTGCCACCCTCACTTTCCTAGCTTTGCGTCGCGCTGTCAATCAGGAACAACAGGAGCTGGAGGCTCTGCTCGAGACGGCGCCCCATCTGGTGGCCCCAGGTGGCCGCATCGTCATCATCTCCTTCATGTCACTGGAAGATCGAAGAGTCAAGGAATCCTTCCGAGACCTGGCCCGGCAGGGACGTGCGGCGTTGCTCACCCGCCATGTGGTCAGGCCGTCCCAACAGGAGGTGCGAAACAATCCGGCCGCGCGTAGCGCCAAGCTGCGGGCCCTGGAGCTGAAGTAGCGGGGGGAATAGGAATCATGGCTACACTGGCAGCATTTTTCCGACGCATGGACGCGGAGGCGATCTCGCTGGAGAGCGCTTCCCAACAGGACCGGGTGGAGGCGCTGAATGCTTTCCGCGTGCGGCCCATCCCCAACGAGGATGTGTACTTTTTCTCGAAGAAGATCGACAACAGCCAGGTGGTGCGACAGGCCGATCCCGGGGCCGCACGAAAATGTTGGGGGGCCCTCGGCATCTCCTGGTTGGGCGTGCTGGTGGTGATGGCCTGCCTGTTGCCGCACTTGCTGGGCATGATCGCCGGATACCAGATCTACCTCCTGGAACGGGACCACACTACCCTGGTCAACGAAAAGGCGACCCTGGAACTGGAGGAAGCTGCACTGCTAAGCCCCCAGCGCATGGAGGAGCTGGCCCGGGAAATGCTGCTGGTTGACCCGACCCCCGAGCAGGTTCACTTCATCAATCCGCAGGCCGACAGTGCCCTGGCCCTCAACGTGCCCACCAAGTGAATGAAAGCGGCAGCGTGGAGGGGCCACAGGTGGACCGGTCATCGAGGGCACGCACCACAACTCGCTTGGCGGTCCTGGCTGGCTTGGCCTTCTTGTGGGCGTTCTTCATCCTTTGCCGCCTAGTCTACCTCCAGGTCGCTTGTCATGAGGCGCTGGAAGCCCAGGCCCGAAAGCAGCATCTCAAGGTAGTGCCGGTCCACGCCCTCCGAGGCGCCATCTTCGATCGCTCCGGGCGCATTCTGGCCAAAAGCCTGCCTTTGGAGTCGGTCTGCATCAATCCCCTACGCTTACCCGACTCCGCGGTTGCGGCCGACCTGCTTTCCAGCATTCTGAACCTGGATCGTCATAAGCTGCTTCAGAAGATTCAGGCTCCGGGCGGCTGCGCTGCCTGCCACCGCTCCAGGCGGCGCGGGTTTCTGTGGGTGAAGCGGAAGATCAGCCCGGACGAATCCGCGCGCCTCCGCAGCGTGGATCTGGACTGGATCGAGTTCCGCACCGAAAGCCAGAGATACTACCCCAACGGTTCCCTGGCCGCCCATGTGATCGGCGCCGTCGATTATGACGAGATGGGCAACCTGGGGCTCGAGCAAAGCCTGAATGGCGAACTCCGTGGCCAGCCGGGATGGGTGAAGGCGTTGGTAGATGTAAAAAAACGAAACATCGAATCCCAGGTCTGGGCCCAGGCCCGCGCCGGCACCGATGTCACCTTGGCTCTGGACGCAGAGATTCAGTTCGTTGCCGAGCGGGAACTGAAGGCGGCCGCAGAATTCTACCGTGCGGCCACCGGAAGCGTCGTGGTAATGCGGCCCAATACCGGCGAGATCCTGGCCATGGCCAGTTACCCGGGCCTCGATCCCAACCTCCCTCCACAGCCCGACGAGGATCCCTCCAAGCGCTTCGATCAGCCCGTCTCGGTGCCCTTCGAACCGGGCTCCGTTTTCAAGATCGTTACTGTTTCGGCGGCGCTTGACACCGCCACCCTTCGGCCTGACAGCCCCATCCAGTGTGGCACCGGCCAGATGAACTTGTTCGGGCGGGTCATTCACGAAGCCAAGACTGGCTATGGCACGCTCTCGATGGCCGACGTCCTGGCCCGCTCCAGCAACATCGGCGCTATCCAGATCGCGCTCAAGGTGGGTGACCGGCGGCTCTTGGATTACGTTCGCCGCTTCGGATTCGGCAGCAGGACCGGCGTTCCGCTGCCCGCCGAGTCTACGGGGAGGGTCAGAGACTGGCGCTCGAAGCTGTGGACCAAGAGTTCCATCGGGTCGGTAGCCATGGGCCACGAAATCAGCGTCACCACCCTGCAACTGGCGCAGGCTTGCTCGGTCATCGCCAATGGCGGGATGCTGGTGAAACCGCGCCTCATCCTGCAGCGCCAGAAACCGGGCGCGAAGCCCCAGGCCGAGCCCTTCGAACCCCCTCGCCAGGTGTTGAAGCCCGAGAACGCCATCGCCATGCGAAAGATGATGGAAGGGGTCGTGGTGCAACCCTACGGCACCGGCCGGAGGGCGCGCCTGAAGGGCTACACCTCCGGCGGCAAGACCGGTTCGGCCCAGATTTACGACAAGGCCAGCGGGCGCTACACGCACTTTTACAACGCCTCGTTCGTGGGATTCACGCCGCTCACCAACCCGGCCGTTGTCGTGGCGGTCGTCCTGAATGGAGTCAGGGTCTTCGGTGGCGTGGCCGCCGCGCCGGTGTTTCGTGCTGTGGCGACGGAGACTATACGCATGCTGAATGTGCCCAAAGACCTGCCGGAAAACCTGCCCGAGCCGGAGACCGAAACAGTCGAGGCTGACGATCTGGCCATCGCCGCGCTGGGGGCGCCGCCGGAGGATTTGGCGCCACTCGAGCTGCCTGTGGCGGCGCCCCTGGCGGCTGCTGCGGCAGCCCCGCCGTCTGCTCCTGCTGCGGCGCCGCTTCCCGTCAGGACCTTCGGCCCGACCATCCCCAGCTTCACCGGCAAGACTATGCGCGCCGTCCTGGAGGAATCTTTGGCCTACGGCATGCGCGTGGAAGTCATCGGCAGCGGAATCGCCCACGGACAGAACCCGCCGGCCGGCAGCTTCCTGTCGCCCGGCCAGCGCGTGCGCGTCGAGTTTCAGTGAAAGGAGCCATCAGCCATCAGCCCTCCGCCTTCAGCTCAACCTCGACGCTCCCCGGTGTGTGCTAGTGTGCTGTCCCACTCAAGATCTGACGGTATGCTCTGGAGTAGGGTGGTCCCCCTGGCCGCGCCCAGCCCGACCAGGGGGTCGGGCTGCGGGCGAGGGCGCCCGCCCTACCATTGGCAAGAATTGGGAGGGACAGCACACTAGCGGCTAACGGCTAGCGGCTTGCTATGACCGTCGAAGAGCTACTGACCGGAGTTCGGCTCAGGACTCCCCTTCCACGGGAGCTCGCCCAAGCTCCGGTCCAGGGCCTCGACTACGATTCCCGCAGGGTTGGTAAGAATTACCTGTTCTTCGCCTTCGCGGGGCAGAAGGTTGATGGGCGCAGCTTTGCCCAGGAAGCCCTCCAGCGCGGCGCTCACGCCATTGTCAGCGAATTGCCTCCACCGGAAGGCTTCCCAGGGGCCTGGATCGAGGTCGAGCACGGCCGCCAGGCCCTGGCTCAGGCGGCCCGCGTTTTTTACCGCTGCCCGGATGAGCGCCTCATAGTCACCGGAATCACCGGAACTAACGGCAAAACCACCACTTTGTATTTGTTGGATTCGGTGCTGCGGGCGGCCGGTAAGACCACGGCCCTGCTCGGCACCATCGAATACCGCCTAGCCGACCAATCGACTGCCGCCCTTAACACCACGCCCGAGTCGTTGGACCTCTTTCGCCGCTTCGCCGAGCTGGAGAGACTGGGCGGCACCCACGTCTCCATGGAAGTCTCCTCCCACGCGCTGGCTCTAGGGCGGGTCTATGCCATCGAGTTCCACACTGCCGTGTTCACCAACCTGACGCGCGATCACCTGGATTTCCACTCTTGCATGGAAGAGTACTTCGCGGCCAAATGCCGCCTGTTTGAAGGGCTGGGCGCGGAGCCGCCGCGCTTTGCCGCCATCAACCATGACGATCCGTACGGCCGCCGGATCAGCCTCTCTCCGGGTACCGAGGTCCTCTGGTACGGGCTTTCCAGCGGCGCTTCTGTGCGGGCCGAGAATATTTCCGCCGGCTTCGAAGGGCTGCGCTTTGAGGTTTGTTTCGGTCAGGACCGGTTTCCCGTGACCTCCCCCTTGCCCGGCAGGATGAATGTCTACAACATCCTGGCGGCCTGCGCCGCGGCCCTGACTTGCGACATCCCCCCCGAGACCATCGCCGCCGGCATTGCCGCCTGCCGCTGGGTCCCGGGACGCTTCGAGAAGGTCGAGGAAGGCCAGCCCTTTCTGGTGGTGGTGGACTACGCGCACACCGACGACGCACTGCGCAACGTCATCTCGGTGGCGCGAGAGCTCGAATCCCAAACGGGTGATCACTCTATTCGGTTGCGGGGGTGATCGCGACCGCACCAAGCGTCCCCTGATGGGCGAGGCGGCGGCCGCGCTGAGCGACTTCGTCGTGCTGACTTCCGACAACCCGCGCTCCGAAGATCCCGTGGCCATCATGAACGACGCCCTGGTGGGATTGCGCCGGCACGACGTCCCCCAGGCGGTCGAACCGGATCGGGAAAAGGCCATCCGCCGCGCCATCGAAGAGGCCGCCCCCGGTGATATCGTGATTATAGCGGGCAAGGGACACGAAACCTACCAGGTGTTGAAGGACCGAACTATCCCTTTCGACGATCGGGAGGTCGCGCGCAAGCTCCTTCGCGCCTTCGGTTACGGGAGACCCCAGCGAGTAAACGCATGACCTTGGATCTCAGCCAAGTCGCCAGGGCGATGGGATCGGCAGCCCAGCCGCCGCCCATTCCGGTCTCCGGCTGGAGTGTGGACTCGCGGACCATCCAGCCGGGGGAGCTGTTCTTCGCCCTGCGTGGGCCCAATCACGACGGTCACGGCTTCGTCGCCGAGGTCGTCGAGAAAGGCGCCGTGGCCGCGGTGATCGATCAACCGGTCAACTCGGCCGGCCTCAAGTTGCCCGTTGCGGATACCCTCGCGGGCCTTCAGGCCCTGGCCGCTCAGGCCCGCCTCCACTTTTCGGGCGAGGTCGTCACGGTCACCGGCAGCGCCGGCAAGACCACCACCAAGGAAGCCATCGCGCAGATGCTGGCCGTTGACCTGCCGGTCGGGAAAACCGCCGGTAACCTCAACAACCACGTCGGGCTGCCGCTGTCGATTCTGCGGCTTCCCGAAGACGCGCGCGTGGCCGTGCTCGAAATCGGCATGAACCACGCCGGCGAGATCCGCCGCCTGGCCGGAATCGCGCGCCCCACCGTGGGCGTAGTCACCAACGTCGGCTATGCCCACGCCGAGTATTTCGACTCCCTCGAAGAGCTAGCCCTGGCCAAGCGCGAGCTGATCGAGGCCCTGCCCCCTCACGGCGTGGCGGTGCTTAACGCCGATGACCCCCTGGTGGCACGATTCCGCGAGGTTCACCCGGGCTCCACGGTCACCTTCGGTCTCTCCCCTGCCGCGGACATCCATCCCCAAGACCTCGACTACCGCCCCGACGCAACCCGCTTCCGAGTGGGCGCGGTCGGCTTTGAAACTCGTTTGGTGGGCCGGCACGAATTGCTGAACATCCTGGCCGGATTTGCGGTGGCGCGGGTGTTCTCCATTCCCCCGGAACGGCTCCAGGAGGCCGTCCGCTCGCTGCTCCCCGGCAGGATGCGGGGCGAACGTTTGCTTCATCGCGGCATCACCATTGTGGACGATTGCTACAACTCGAACCCGGAGGCCGTCCGCTCCATGCTGGATGTCCTCCGGGCCACCCCGGCCCGGCGTCGCTTCGCCGTGCTGGGCGAGATGCTCGAACTGGGGCGTTGGTCCGAGCCTTTGCACCGCGACGTAGGCCGTTACGTCGTCGAGTGTGGGATTGATGTGCTCGTTGGGATTCGCGGCGCCGCCCGACACCTGGCCGATCAGGCCGTTCGGTCAGGGCTGCCGGCCAGCGCCGCGTTCTTTTTCGAAGACCCCGCCGAGGCGGGCGCTTTCTTGCGCAGCCTGCCCCAGCCGGGCGACGCGGTCTTGTTTAAGGGCTCCCGAGCAGTGTGCCTGGAGCGGGCCCTGGAGAGGTTTTTAGAGTAACTGATCGATGCTCTACTGGCTGCTGTACGAACAGTTGTTTCCCTTCTTCAGCCCCTTCCGGGTCTTCCGATACGTCACCTTCCGGACCGCCTTCGCCGGCCTCACCGCGCTGTTCCTATGCCTGGTGCTGGGGCCCTGGTTGATCTCCAAGCTGCGCCGGTTCCAGATCGGCCAGCAGATCCGCGAGGAGGGCCCAAGTCCCATCAGAAGAAGGCTGGTACCCCCACTATGGGCGGTGTGCTGATCGTGATCTCAGTCGTCATCCCCACTTTGCTGTGGACCAACCTCCGCAACCCCTACGTCTGGATGGCCCTGTTCGGCATCCTCAGTTTCGGCGCCATCGGATTCTGGGATGACTACACCAAGGTGCGCCGCCGCAGAAACCTAGGCCTCACCGCCCGCCGCAAGTTTCTGCTCCAGTCCCTGGTAGCGGTCGTGGTGGGCGCCTTTCTGCTGCTCCTGCACGCCAGCGGCGCTTACTCCACCAACATCAACGTCCCTTTTTTCAAGGCCTTCAAGCCGGATCTATTGATCGGCGCCTTTCTCCGCAGCCCCGTCACTTACCCCTTCGCCTTCATCTTCTTCTTTGGATTTCTCATTCTGGTGATCGTCGGCTCTTCCAATGCCGTCAATCTTACTGATGGGCTGGACGGGCTGGCTATCGGGCTGATGGTGGTCGCTTCGGCTGCCATGACGGTGCTGACTTACACCAGCGGCCACGCCGAATTCGCGCGCTACCTCGATCTGCTCCGCCTGCCAGGCGCCTCCGAACTCACCATCTTTTGCGGCGCCCTCACCGGCGCCTGCCTGGGGTTCCTTTGGTACAACGCGCACCCCGCCGAGATCTTCATGGGCGACGTCGGATCGCTCTCCCTGGGCGGCAGCATGGGTGTCATGGCCGTCCTGATCAAACAGGAGATCCTGTTGCTGTTCATCGGCGGCGTGTTCGTCCTGGAAGCTCTTTCGGTGATCCTTCAGGTGGGCAGCTTCAAGCTACGCGGCAAGCGCGTTTTCAAGATGGCGCCGCTGCATCATCATTTTGAAGCCTTGGGCTGGCAGGAATCCAAAATCATCGTGCGCTTCTGGATCGCCGGTCTGGTACTGGCTCTGTTCGCACTGACCACTTTGAAGTTGAGGTAACCGGCTTGGACTTCAGCGGGAAAAACGTTCTGGTCGCGGGAATGGGTCGCTCCGGCCTGGCCGCCGTCGAGTTGCTCACCGCCCACGGGGCCCGGGTTCGCTCCACCGACCTCAAGCCGCTCGAGCAATTGCCTGAAGCCGCCCCGGCGCTCGAGCGACTCGGGGTCCACTTCGAGCTTCAGACCCCGGAGACTTTCCAGGCGGCGGAGACAATCGTCCTCTCCCCCGGCGTGCCAGCCGACCTCGAGCCCCTCCTGAAAGCCCGCGCGCGTGGCGTCCCGGTCATTGGAGAAGTCGAGCTGGCCGGCTATTTCCTGCAAGGCCAGAGTATCGGAATTACCGGCTCCAACGGTAAGACCACGACCACCGCCCTCACCGGCCACATCCTCCGCGCCTCCGGCATCCCCGTCCAGGTCGGCGGCAACATCGGTTTCCCGGCCGCCGCCATGGTGGCCTCCTCGCGCGCCGCCCAATGGAACGTCCTGGAACTCTCCAGCTTCCAACTGGAGACCATCGAACGTTTCCGCGCCGATATCGCCGTGGCGATCAACGTCACACCGGACCACCTCGACCGCCACCACACCCTCCAATCCTACGCGGCCGCCAAAGCCCGCCTGTTTGAGACGCAGACCCCGCAGGATTTCGCGGTCCTCAACGCGGACGACGCCACCTGCGCGGGCTACGCCCAACGGACCCGCGCCCGCGTGACGTGGTTCGGCGGCCACCGCGCCAGCGCCCCGGATCTCTTTCTGGCAGGCGAGGCTTTCTTCCTGGACGGCCGCCCCTTCCTCAACGTCCGCGACATCCCCCTGCTCGGGCGCCACAACATCGAGAACACCATGGCCGCAGCCGCAGCCGCCCATTTGGCCGGCGCTCCGCCCGACGCCATCGCCGCAGCGGTCCGCACCTTCCCCGGCGTCGAGCACCGCCTCGAGTTCGTCCGAACAATTGCCGGCGTGGACTACTACAACGATTCCAAAGCCACCAACGTGGATGCCGCCCTGAAAGCCGTCGATGCCTTCGAGCGCGGCCTCTGGATCATCCTTGGCGGCAAAGACAAAGGCGCACCTTACACTGCTTTGCGAGACCCTCGCAAAAAAGGCCCGCGCCGCTCTGCTGATCGGCGGCGCAGCCGCGAAGATCGCCAGCGAGCTCGAAGGGGCCGTCCCCCTGATCCACTGCGGCGTGCTTGAGCAAGCCGTGCTTACGGCTCACCGCCAGGCTGCTGCCGGGGACACGGTGCTGCTAGCCCCCGCCTGCGCCAGCTTCGACCAGTTCGAAAACTTCGAGCACCGCGGCCGGACCTTCAAGAACCTGGTGGCGCAACTGGAGGAAACCCAATAGCCATGGCCCAACGAGTTAAGACCGACTGGGTTCTGTTCCTCAGCACCATCGCCCTGGTCTCGTTCGGCCTGGTCATGGTCTACAGCGCTTCCTCCTATGTAGCCCGCGTCAGGTTCGAGTGGAGCGGCTACTACATCGTTCGCCAGCTCATCTGGGCATTGATCGCTTTCGTGGTGATGATGCTGTTGAAGCGCACCGATTACCGCAGGCTGAACAGCGCCGGCTGGGCCTTCGGCTCCATCGGTGTCGTGGTGGTGCTCCTGGTAATCGTCTACTTCGTGGACGGTCGCGCCCACCGCTTCCTGCGCCTCGGCCCGGTCGGGATTCAGCCCTCCGAGTTCGCCAAGCCCGCGCTGATCCTCTTTCTGGCCTATTTCCTCACCCTCCGCGCCAGGGCTATTAACGACCGCCACACCCTGCTGCCTGCCGTCATCACCGTGGGCCTGCTGGCCATTGCGGTGGTTATGGCCGACCTGGGCACCGCTGTGGTCCTGGTGGTGACGGCCGCGGTGGTCCTCTATGTCGCGGGCCTCAGTCCAAAGTACATCAGGATCGCCTTTGCCGTGGGCATCCTGGGCGTGGGCCTAGCCGTGGTCTCCAAGCCTTACCGGCTGGGACGCATCATCGCCTTCCTCGATCCCGGCTACAAGACCCTCCAGCAGTTCGAGTGGGGACGCCGCATCAAGGACTACCTCGACCAGTCCGTCTACACCCGCGATCCCGACTATCACGCCCGCCAATCCAAGATCGCGGTGGGCAGCGGCGGCTTGCTCGGAGAAGGATTGATGGAGGGGAAGCAGAAGCTCTTCTATCTGCCCGAAGCCCATAATGATTTCATCTATGCCGTGATCGGCGAGGAACTGGGACTGGCGGGTGCTGCCAGCGTGTTGCTGGTGTTCCTGGTGATCCTGTGGCGGGGATTGCGGCTGGCACGCACCGCTGACGAATTCGGCCGTTACCTGGCCGTGGGAGTCACCGCCGCCATCGGCGTCCAGGCCTTCATCAACATGAGCGTGGTGCTGGGAATGGCCCCCACCAAGGGCATCCCCCTGCCCATGATCAGTTACGGCGGCAGCTCCCTGCTGAGCACGCTGATCTCGCTGGGTCTGCTGCTGAGCGTCAGCGAGCAATCGGGATGAAGGACGCGCCGCTTACTTTCCTGATGGCCGGGGGCGGCACGGGAGGCCATGTCATCCCGGCCCTGGCCGTGGCCGGCGAGCTGGCACGCCGCGGCCACCAGCCCTTGTTCATCGGTACCCGCATCCGGTCTGGAAGCCAAGCTGGTCCCCGCGGCCGGCTTTCCCATCCGCTGGATCGAAATCGGCGGCTTGAAGCGGGTGGGCTGGGCCAGAACGTTGCGCACCATGTGGCAGTTGCCGCGCGCCACTTTCCGCCTGCTGGCTTTGCTCAAAGACCAGCGTCCGGCCGCGGTCTTCAGCCTGGGTGGTTACGTGGCCGGGCCGGTCATGCTTGCCGCCTGGCTGCGCCGCATTCCGATCGTCGTGATGGAGCCCAACGCCTTGCCCGGAATCACCAACCGTTGGATGGGACGTGCCATGGCTCGGGCGCTGATCAGTTTCCCGGAAACGGCCGCCTTCTTCCCTGCCGGCAAGACCGAGCTCACCGGGCTGCCGGTGCGCCCCGAATTCTTCGCCCTCTCTGCCAGGCCCCGAGAAAGCACTTTGACCCTCCTGATCACCGGCGGAAGCCAGGGTTCCCGCACCCTCAACCAGGCGGCTCGCCAGAGCTGGCCCCTGTTTCGCCAAGCCCAATTCCCCGTTCGAATCATCCACCAGACCGGGCCGCAAGCTTTCTCGGAATTCGAGCGCGACTTCTCCCAGACCGGACTGGAAGGCCAGATCGTCCCCTTCATCCAGGACATGCCAGGCGCGTTCGCCGCCGCCGACCTCATCGTGTGCCGCTCCGGAGCCGGCGCCGTGGCCGAGCTGGCGGCCGCGGGAAAGCCCGCCATCCTGGTCCCCTTCCCCTTTGCCGCCGACGATCATCAGACCCGCAACGCCGAAGTCCTCGCCCGCGCCGGCGCCGCACGCCTGGCGCCCGATCGCGAATTTTCCGGGCAAAGGTTCTTCCAGGAAGTGACCTCCCTGGCCACCCAGCCCGGCCTCTTGGAACGCATGGGAGAAGCCGCCCGTCCCTTCGCCCGCCCTCGCGCCGCCCAACGCGCCGCCGACATTCTCGAGGAGCTCGCTCGAAAATGAGTTTCGCGCCAAGACGCAGAGATCCGCAAAGAGCGCAAAGCATATTCATAGTTTTCTTTGCGTCCTTTGCACTACTTTGCGGCTTGGCGCGAAATTCTTCATTGACAAGAGGCCCCGAACCCGGAACAATAAACTATCGAAATGTTTCTTAAGCCCCAGCACCTGCACTTCACCGGCATCGGCGGCATCGGCATGAGCGGCATCGCCGAGGTGCTCCTGAACCTGGGTTTCCCCATCAGCGGCTCCGACCTCAAGCTGACCCCCATCACCGACCGCCTCTGCGAGCTGGGCGCCCGCATTTTCGAAGGCCACGCCGCGGCCAACCTCGCCGGAGCCCAGGCCCTGGTGGTCAGCTCCGCCATCGGCGAGGACAACCCCGAGGTTCAGGAAGCCCGCCGCCTCCAGATTCCGGTGATTCCCCGTGGCGAGTTGCTGGCCGAGCTGATGCGCCTGAAGTTCGGCATCGCCGTGGCCGGCAGCCACGGCAAGACTACCACCACCTCCATGCTGGCCGCCGTCCTCAGTCACGCCGGGCTGGATCCCACCGTCGTGGTGGGAGGCCGCCTGAAAGCCATCGGCGGCTCCACCGCCCGCGTGGGCCGCAGCGACTTCCTGCTTGTCGAATCCGACGAAAGCGACGGCTCGTTCCTGAAACTCGCCCCCATCGTGGCCATCGTCACCAACATCGACCGCGAGCATCTGGACCACTACGCCTCCATCGAAGACATCCGCGCAGGCCTTCATCGAATTCGTCAACAAGGTCCCCTTCTATGGCGCCGGCGTACTGTGCCTGGACGACGAGAACGTGCAGAGGATCCTCCCCTCCCTGAAACGCCGCGTCATCACCTATGGCACCCGTGCCCAGGCCGACTTCCAGGTTGCGGACATCACCGCTGCGCATTTCTCCAGCGCGTTCCGCCTGCGCGCACGGGGCGAGGATCTGGGAGAGTTTCGCCTCCAGGTTCCGGGTGTCCATAACGTCCTGAATGCCGCCGCGGCGGTTGCCGTGGGCCTCGAGCTGGACATCCGCCTTCCCACCCTTCGCGAGGCGCTGGCGGAGTTCAGCGGCGTGGACCGGCGCTTCCAGATCCGCGGCCTGGAGCGCGGCATCACCGTCATCGACGATTACGGTCACCACCCCACCGAAATCCGCTCCACCCTCGCCGCGGCCCGCCAGTGCCGCTACCGCCGCATCCTGGTCATCTTCCAGCCGCACCGCTACACCCGCACTTTCCACCTCCTGGACGATTTCGCGCGCTGCTTCTACCAGGCCGATTCCGTCTACGTGCTGGACATCTACGCCGCTTCCGAAAAACCCATCGAGGGCGTGAGCGCCTCCGCGCTGGCCGAGCGGATCCGCACCTTTGGGCACCGCTCGGTCCACTACGCCGGCGCCATCGAGCGCGCCGCCGAGATGGTGCTGGCCGCGGCCCAGGAAGGCGATCTGGTGCTCACCCTGGGCGCGGGCAACGTCTGGCAGGCCGGCGACCGTGTTCTGGAGGGATTGCGTGGCAAGGAATAGTATGGCCCGCCAGCAGATCCTCCAGCTCGATCTGGATCTTCCCCAGGGCGGGGCCGACGAGCAGCCCCCCGTGCTCCCCGAAGCCCCGGCTCCCCCGCCTCGCCGCCCCCGCCCTAGAACCGCCGCCCGCCGCTCCTTCTCTCCCCGCACCCGCCTCCTGATTCTGACGGCCGGCTTGCTGCTGCTGGCTCTCGCCCTGGTCGCGGCCCTCTACCAGCTCGATCGGTTCCTCGCCAGCAGCCTTCCCTTCGTCCTGGCCGGCAGTCCCGAGGCTGGCGCCGATTCCAACCTGCGCATCGAAGGAGTCGTCTACGCACCCCGCCATCGCCTGGTGCGCGCCTTCGCCCCGGATTTCGGCCGCAGCATTTACCTGCTGCCCCTTCAGGAACGCCGGCGCAGTCTGCTGGCCATCGATTGGGTGCACGACGCCACCGTCTCCCGCCTCTGGCCGAATCGCGTGGTGGTGCGCATCGTGGAACGAGTCCCGGTGGCTTTCGTGCTGTTGCCGCCTCCGGGCGGGGGGCCGGCTCAAGCCGCCCTCATCGACGCCGAAGGCGTCATCCTCGAGCCCTCCCCTGCGCGCCCGCTTCACTCTCCCGGTCCTCCACGGAATCAGCCCGGAACAGACCCAGGATCTCCGCCGCCAGCGCACCACCCTCATGCTGGCTCTGCTCAAGGAGATCCAGCCCCTCCACGCCCAGCTCTCGGAAATCGATGTGAGCGATCCCGACAACGTGAAGATCACCCAATTGATCGACGCGCGCCTGGTCCGGCTCCTGCTGGGCAATCAACGCTTCCTGCCGCGCCTGAAGAACTTCCTCAATCACTATCCTGAAATCCGCCGGCGTTTGCCCCGTGCCACCTCATTCGACCTGCGGCTGGAGAACACCGTCACGGCCATGGAGGGCCTGCGCAATGGCCGCTGAGCCGGTGTACATCGCGGGAGTCGATGCCGGCAGTCACTACACGCGCTGCGTGATCTGCCGCCTCCAGGACGGCTGCCTTCAGTTGGCCGGTTACGGCGAGGTCGCTTCCCGCGGCTGGCAGAAGGGTCGCCTCATCGATCAGAACGCGGTCTCGGAATGCATCCTCGCCACGGTCCACCAGGGCGAGCACATGGCCGGCGTGCCGCTGGAGTCCATCGTCCTGGGCATGGGCGGCGCCACCGTCAGCGGCGTCAACAATTGGGGCGTCCACGCGGTTGGCCATCCCCGCCACTTCAGCCAGGCCGATCTGGCTCACGCCGTGGACGAGGCCGCTCGCGTCATGCTCCCGGAAGACCGCATGCTCCTGCACCTCTTCCCGCAGGATTTCAGCGTGGATGGCCGCCCCGGCCACCGTAACCCGCGCGGCATGATCGGCTCACGATTGGACGCCTACGTCCACCTGGTAACCGCCTCGACCCAGGAACATCGCAGCCTCTTGGGAGCGGCTCATCAGGCCCATCTGGCGGTTCAGGAGACCGTCTTCGAGCCGCTGGCCGCAGCCTACGCCGCCCTGCTCCCCGAAGATCGCCGCGAGGGCATCGCCGTGCTCGACATTGGCGCTCATTCCACCGATCTGGTGGTCTACTACGGCGATGCCCTGATCCACGCCGCCAGCCTGCCCATCTGCGGCGATCACTTCACCTGGGATATCGCCAAGGGTTTCCACGTCTCCTACGAGGACGCCGAGTCTATCAAGCGCCAGCACGGCTCGGCCGTGGTCGAGACTACGGCCGACAACAGTTTTATCGAAATCCCCTCGCCCGCCGACCGCGACCGGCGCGAGATGCCCCGCCGCACCCTCAATATGATCCTTGAGGCGCGCGCCAGGGAACTGTTCAACTGGGTCCAGCGCGAGTTGGTCCGCATTGCCGTGGACCAGGACATGCTGTGTGCCATTCTCAGCGGCGGCGCGGCCCGCCTGAATGGCATGTGTGATACGGCTGAGCAGGTGCTCAACTGCCAGGCCCGCAACGGCCTGCCCATCGGAATCCAGGACTGGCCCCAGGACCTCAACAACCCCTCCTGGACCACCGTGGCGGGCCTGGTCATGTATGCGGCCCGGCTCAAGCTCCGCGCCGAGTCCGACCGCCGCGGCAACGGCTTTTTCGGCAGACGCAGGTAGGACATGCTTTAGCTTGTCCAGGAAAGGAGACCCGCAATGGCGACCATGCTTGACCCAAAGATCGACGCACTGAAGTACGAGATGCAGGAGGAGGCCCCGCGCCCCGCCAGAATCAAGGTGGTGGGCATCGGCGGCTGCGGCTCCAATGCCGTAGCCCACTTGCTGAGTGCGGGACTGGAAGGCGTTGAGTTTTACGTCATCAACACCGACGCCCAGGCCCTGGCCGCCTCCCCCGTCCCCAACAAGCTCGCCATCGGCTACAAGCTCACCAAAGGCCGGGGCGCCGGCGCCGATCCGGCCGTCGGCCGCCAGGCCGCTCTCGATGATACTGAACGCATCCTTGAGATCCTCAATGGCGCCGATATGGTCTTCGTCACCGCCGGCCTGGGCAGCGGCACCGGCACCGGCGCCGCCCCGGTGGTCGCCTCCTTGGCCAAGGAACTCAATGCCCTCACTGTGGCCGTGGTCACCAAGCCCTTCACCTTTGAAGGACCCCGCCGCCTCAAGCAGGCCGAAAAGGGGCTGGGCGAGCTGGTCGGCACCGTCGATACCGTGGTCGCCATCCCCAACGATCGCCTGCTCACCCTGGTCCCCCGCGGCACCAGCATCCTGGAGGCCTTCCGCATGGGCCACGATCTGCTCCGCCAGATGGTCGAGGACATCGTCGCTATCATCACCACCCCCGGGCTGATCAACCGCGATTACTCCGACATCCGCGCCACCATGTTCGGTATGGGCTGCGCCATGATGGGCACCGCCGCCGCCCGCGGCGAGAACGCCGCCGTCGAGGCCGCCCGCAAGGCCATCGGCTGCCCTCTGCTGGAAGACGCCGGCATCAAGGGCGCCCGCAACATCCTGGTCAACATCGCCGGCTCCAGCCGCCTGGGCCTCCACGAAGTCCACGAAGCCTGCGCGCTGATCCGCAAGGCCGCCGAGGGCGACGACGTCCAGGTCAGCTTCGGCATCGTGCTGAACGAATCCATGGCCGACGCCGTCAGGGTCACCGTCATCGCCACGGCCTTCCCCCGCGCCGCCGTCCCCGCCACTGACGGCCAGAAGCCGCTGGCGCAGGACGCCTGGATTCCCACCCTGGAACCCCAGCCCATGCCCGAGCCGCCTCCAACCCCCGAGCCGCCGCCACCCGCCGCCGCGGCTCCTTCGCCCGAGGAGCCTCTGAACCCCGAAGATCTCGACATCCCCGCCTTCCTTCGGCAGGGCAAGGTTTTACTCTGACCAGTGGCCCAGGCACTTCTGCCTGCCGAGCCGGGGCTCGTCCCGGCTGGTACGTCCTTCCGTGATTCGCAATTGCTGTGACGTGTTCAGTGACTGTGTGGCGCGGCCTTCAGGCTGCTGGGTCGAGACTCGTCTCGACCCGCCACAGACCTTGAGGAGAGCCTCGGCGCGGCGGGCACGAGTGCGCCCGCCACAGCACGATCAGATAGGTGACCGCATCTGTGAAATGGGGCGCCTTAGGGTTCACGCAACGCGAATGCCTTCCCTGCGGATGATGCGGCTCAGCCGGCTGGTATCCCCTGTAAACGACTCCTCGGTCAACGGCTGGATAGACACGATCATCCCGTACTGAAGGGAGATCTCTACCCGGATGTCGCCCGTGCGGTCGATTTCCTTGAACTGGCTGTCAAAATCATCAACGACCACCGCCAAGTCGAGGTCTGAATCACCCGGCCGCTGGTCGCCCCTGGCGTAAGATCCGTAGAGATACAGTCCTTTCATTCGATCGCCGTACGTCTCTCGCAGGCGCCGCTCGACCACGGCGATAATCTCCGGCACGGGAGCACCGATTTTCTCGACTGCGCTGGCGCCCATAGGCGACCCTTAGTGTGATGTTAGCACTGCCGACAGTCCACCATGAGGACGTTCGGGGACACCCTACGAGCTCCCAATCGCGGCGTTGTGACCGTTCCCGCCACGGGCGCTTTCCTGATAGGCTGTTGTCAACATGCCTGCGCCATCATCAGGCCATCCTCCAGGCCAGCCTCAGGCCCGCCCTCTGCGCGTATTCCTGTGCCACGCCTCCACCGACAAACCCGCAGTCCGAGACTTGTACCAGAGGCTCTGTGCCGATGGCCTTCAGCCATGGCTGGATGAGGAAGATCTGCTGCCGGGGCAGGACTGGCCCCTGGAGATTCCCAAGGCTGTCCGCGCCGCCGATGTTGTCATCGTCTGCCTCTCGCGGGCCTCGATCAGCAAGACCGGTTACGTCCAGGAGGAGCTCAAACTTGCCCTGGACGCCGCCGACCAGCAACCCGAAGGCGCCATTTTCCTCATCCCGCTTAAACTCGAGGACTGCGACATCCCTACCCGCCTTCGCCGCTGGCAGTGGGTGAACTTCTTCGAAGAGAAAGGCTACGACAAACTGATGCGGGCATTGCGCGCCCGCGCCTGTTCGCTCGGGTTGACCGTGCCAGAGGCTCCCCAGCCCGGTCGCCCTCCAAGCGCCCAGGAGCTCAGAACTCGTCCCCATCACTATGAGCAACGCGTCCAGGACGACATGGTCTGGGTCCCGCCGGGACCATTCATCTTCGGGACCAACGTGGCTACGATCAACGAAGGCTTTTGGATCGACCGCTTTCCCGTCACCAACGCCCAGTTCTGCCGCTTCCTGAACGAACGCGGCAACCACGAAGAGGAAGGCGTCAAGTGGTTGGATGTGGACCGCAGCAGAATCAAACAGAGCCAGGGCCGGTTCTCGGTTGCGAAGGAATACGAGAATCATCCAGTAGTGGGCGTGAGCTGGTACGATTGCTCCGCCTATGCCAAATGGGCCGGCAAGCGCCTCCTCGCCGAGGGGGAGTGGGAAAAGGCCGCACGCGGTACCGACGGGCGGCGTTACCCCTGGGGAGATATTTCGACTCATCAAAGTGCAACACCGCAGAGGGAGGCCTTGACAACACCACGCCCGTGGAGGCTTATCCCCAGGGCGCCAGCCCTTACGGTTGTTACAACATGGCCGGCAATGTCTGGGAGTGGACCGCCAGTCACTGGACCAAGAGCCAGCCGGATCCAGTGCTTCGGGGCGGCGCCAGGAGCAGCTTCCAGGACTACGCCGCCTGTGCGTCCCGCAACTTGGGTACCCACAGACTCCGTCGTGGGTTTTCGTTGCGCCAGACCTAGTATTACCCTCTACCTTTTCCTGGCCCCCTACACTTTCCCGAAACACGGTCCTCGCGGGGCGAAGCCTCGCGGAATTTTTTGAGGCTTGCCGCTTATTGACAAGATAATGACGAATTCTGCCGGGATCCTGTACAATAGCAGGAGAAAGGAAGTGGCGTGTGTGAGCACCTTCGATATCCCCAGCAATTGG
>CAVRZY010000226.1:0-9590 GCA_963725415.1 uncultured Acidobacteriota bacterium
TTGGGGATCAACTCACCGCGACGTTCTTCCAAGAAATTACATTTTTAACAAGTGCTGTGGTGTCTTCAAGTCAAAAACCACTTCTCTCCATTGGTTCTTCTACAGTGCTCCAACCACGGATCAAGTGGAACGGATCATTCTATAACAACAGAGTAGCATTTGTCGTGCCTCTTACGGAATCAATACTTTAGAAATTCTAACTCTTGGAAATTATCACACGACAAAACATTGTTCGTATCCATGTCTGGAAACAATGTGTGTTCGTTTGATTTCAAGGATACATAAGAGATTAATATGATTAACGGACTACCAAGCCGCCAACTCCCAGAAGGAAATGTATTCGGTGTTGTCGGAACGGTTCACGTTACCGATGAAGGCAAAGATTACATTAAACGATTCAACGACACGTTGAACATCAACAGGCGGGCCGCTCGCAAGAGGCTGCCGACTACATCGGCAGAGCCGTCCAGTTGAATCCCGCGGTGGCTCCCTTTCACAACAATCTGGGCACCGTGCTTCAGTCGCTGGGCCGGCTGGATGAAGCTATCCGGCGCTACGAAGAAGCGATTCGCCTGGCGCCCGACTACCCCGAGCCGCAGGTCAATCTCGGCAACCTCCTTCAGACGCAGGGCCGCCACCGGGAGGCCGTGGAGCGCTATCGCCAAGCGCTCCAGCGCAGACCGGATTTCGCCGAAGCCCGGAGTAATTTGGGTAACGCCTTGAGCGCCCTGGGAGAATTCGAGGAAGCCGCGGCGTGCTTCCGGGAGGCGCTGCGGCTGAAACCCGCCTACGCCGAGGCCTGGCTGAACCTGGGCGCTGCGCTGGACGCACGAGGTGAACTCGAAGATGCCATCTCCTGCTGCCGCGAGGCCCTGCGCTTGAACGGAGAGCTTCCGGAGGCGCATCGCAACCTGGCCGCACTGCTGCTGAAACAGCAGCGGTTCCAAGAAGCCGAAGCCTGCTGCCGGGAAGCGATCCGGCGCAGGCCGCAGTACCCGGAGGCCCACAACAACCTGGGGAACGCGCTCCAGGAGCAGGGCCGGCTGGAGGAGGCCAGCGTCTGCTACCAGGAGGCGTTGCACTTGAACCCCGATTTCGCGGAAGCCCACAACAATCTGGGCAACTTGCGGCAGATCGAAGAGCGGCTGGAGGAAGCGGCGGCCTGTTACCGGGAAGCCATACGCCTGCGGCCGGACTTCGCCAAAGCCTGGGGCGGGCTGGTGGATGTGCTGCTCAAGCAGCGCGCTTACCAGGAGGCGGCGCACGCCTGCCGCGAGATGCTGCGCTGGCAGCCGGAGGCGCCCCAGGTACACCTCAACCTGGGCAACGCGCTTCAGGAACAGGACCAGCTCGAGGAAGCCATGCGCTGCCACCGCGAGGCCCTGCGCTTGGACCCCGGCTACCCCGAGGCGCACAACAACCTCGCAAACGTGCTCAGCAGACTGGGGCGGCTGGAGGAGGCGGTGGCCAGCTATCAGGAGGCCCTGCGCCTGCGCCCGGACTACGCCATGGCCCACAACAATCTGGGCAACGCGCTGGCCAGACTGCGGCGGCTGGATGAGGCTATCGCCAGCCATGGGGAGGCCCTGCGCCTGCGCCCGGACTACGCCATGGCCCACAACAGCCTGGGCAACGCGCTGCACGCCTTGGGGCGCCTCGGGGAAGCGGTGGCTTGCTTCCAGGAGGCCCTGCGACTCAAGCCCGACTACGCCGACGCCTTGAACAACCTCGGCAACGTGCTGTCCCGCTCCGGCCAGCAGGCGGAAGCCATCGCTTGTTACCGGCAAGCCCTCCAGATCCAGCCGGACTTCGTCATGGCTCATTCCAACCTGGTTTTCGTGATGCACTACGACCCGGCACACGACCCGGAGGCCGTCTTTGAAGAACATCGGCGATGGGCAGCCCGGCATGCCGCACCGCTGGCCAGATGGATTCGGCCCCACGCCAACAAAGCCGACCTCGAACGCCCCTTGCGTATCGGATACGTTTCCCCGGACTTCCATCTGCATTCGGTGGCCTTCTTCGTCGAACCGATCCTGGCGGCCCATGACCGCAGGTTGTTCCCGGCCTTCTGTTACTCCGCTGTTCCACACCCGGACGCCGTCACCGAGCGGCTCCAAGGGTTCGCCGACGGCTGGCGCAACATTTGCGGGCTGACGGAAGCGCAGGTGGCCGAGTTGGTGCGGCAGGATAACATCGACATCCTGGTGGATCTGGCCGGCCACACGGGGGGCAACCTGCTGCTGGCCTTTGCCCGCAAGCCCGCGCCCATCCAGGTGACATACCTGGGCTACCCCGACACCACAGCCCTGGCCACCATGGACTACCGCATTACCGACCGCTGGGCCGATCCCGAAGGTCGCACCGAACATCTCCACACCGAGGAATTGGTGCGGCTGCCGCAGGGATTCTTGTGCTATCAGCCGCCACAGGACGCTCCTCAGGTCTCCGCGCTGCGGGCTGGCCGGGAAGGCGGGATCACCTTCAGCTCTTTCAACGACCTGGCCAAAGTGAACCCGCAGGTGATCGCCACCTGGTCCGCGATCCTCCACCGGACGGCCGGCGCGCGGCTGATGATCAAAGCCAGACAGTTGGCCGACCCGGGGATGCGCCGGCGAATCCAGGAGATGTTTTTCGAGAACGGGCTGGGGCCGGAGCGCGTTCGCGTGGTGGGACCGATCCCCTCATTGCGCCGACACCTGGATCTGTATCAGGAGATCGACGTGGCTCTAGACACCTTCCCCTACCACGGCACGGCCACCACGTGCGAGGCCCTGTGGATGGGCGTGCCCGTGGTGGTGCTGGCGGGAAGGACCCACGTGTGCCGGGTAGGGGTCAGCCTGCTGGAGAACGTCGGGTTGAGCGAATTCGTGGCGGACTCCCCGGAACGGTACGTCGAGATCGCGGCCAACGCGGCCAGCGATCTGGCTGGGCTGGAAGGGCTGCGGGCCGAGATGCGCGCCCGGATGGCGCGGGCGCCGCTGACCGACGCATCGACCTTCACGCGTTCGCTCGAGGACGCCTACCGCCAGATGTGGCGGCGCTGGTGCCAAGGTGCACGGGGGGACCATGCAGGACCGTTGTGAAGCCCTCGCCGGAGCGGTCCGTCACCAACAGGCCGGGCGCTTCCGACAGGCCGAAGCGATCTACCGAAGGATCCTGGCGGAGGATCCTGGCGATCCCGATGCTCTGCACCTGCTGGGCTTTCTGGCGCATCAACTCGGCCGTCATGAGGCTGCCGTAGACTACATCGCGCGGGCCATTGCGCGGAATCCGTCTGCGGCCTGCTATCACGTCAATCTCGGCAATGCGCTCCAGGCTCTGGCGCGTTTCGAGGAAGCCGCCGCATGTTACCGGGAAGCCTTGCGCCGGCAGCCCGATTCAGCCGAGGCCGCCAATAATCTGGGCAACGCGCTGGCTGGTTTGGGGCGCTCCCAGGAGGCGATGGCGAGCTTCCTGGAGGCGATTCGCCTGCGGCCGGACTGGTCGCTGGCGTACTCCAATCTTGGCAACGTGCTCAAGGCGCAGGGCCGCTTGGAGGAGGCCCAGGCCTGCTACCAGGAGGCCCTGCGGTTGGAGCCCGCTTCCGCCGAGGCGCACAACAATCTGGGCGTGACGCTGCAACAACTGGGACGACTGGAGGAGGCGCTGGCCTGCTATCGCGAGGCCCTGCGCTTGAAGCCAGACTATGCCGACGCGCACTACAACCTGGGCAACGGTTTCAAGGACCAGGGCCAGTTGGAGGAGGCGGCGGCCTCCTACCAGCGGGCTATCGCCATCCGCAGGGACTACGCCGAAGCCCACAACAACCTGGGATTTGTGCTCAAGGAACAGGGGCGGCTAGAGGAGTCCATCGCCAGCTACCGGCAGGCCCTGAGGTTCCGGCCGCGCTACGCTGAGGCCTTTAACAATCTGGGCAATGCGCTGTACGAGCAAGGCCAACTGGAGGAGGCGGTGCGGTGTTACCGGGAAGCCCTGGCGCTGAAGCCGGACTTTGCGATGGCCCACTCGAACCTGCTTTTCGTCCTGCACTACGAGCTGAGCGGGGGACCGGAGCCGCTTTTCGCCGAGCATCTGCGCTGGGCCGCCCAGCAGGCTCCCGCGACCACGGTCATGCTGCCGCACCCGGGCGAGAGGGCGCCCGAGCGCCGACTGCGCATCGGCTACGCCTCGCCTGACTTTCGTGCCCATTCGGTGGCTTACTTCATCGAACCCATTCTGGAGGCGCACGATCGCCTAGGCTTCGAGGTCTTCTGCTATTCCGATGTGAGCCGGCCGGACGCCGTCACCGCGCGCCTTCAATCCCTAGCGGACGGCTGGCGCAGTACCTTCGGGATGAGCGAGGCTCAGGTCGAGAACCAGGTTCGCCAGGATCGCATTGACATTCTGGTTGATCTGGCCGGACACACCGGCGGCAACCGGCTGCTGGTGTTTGCCCGCAAGCCCGCCCCAGTCCAGGTGACGTATCTTGGCTATCCCGACACCACCGGTCTTCGAGCCATCGACTACCGGATCACTGACGAGTGGGCCGACCCGCCAGGCCAGACCGAGCATCTGCACACCGAGGAACTGGTGCGCCTGCCGCGCGGCTTCCTGTGCTACCGGCCGCCTCGCGACGCGCCAGAGATCGCGCCGCTTCCTGCGCTCGGGACCGGGGCGGTCACCTTCGGCTCGTTCAACAATCTGGCCAAGATGACACCGGAGGTAATCGCGTTGTGGTCCGCCCTTTTGCGGGAGGTGCCGGGCGCGCGGCTGATTCTGAAATCGAAAGCGCTGGGTGATGCGGGGGCCCAAGAGCGCATCCGGGAGACGTTCCGGCAAAACGGCGTGGCCGCTCAGCGGATCGTGCTGTGGGGCGTGATTCCCGGCCACCGCGGGCACCTGGAGGCCTACCAGCAAATCGACATCGCGCTGGACAGCTACCCGTACCACGGCACCACCACCACCTGCGAGGCGCTGTGGATGGGCGTGCCGGTGATCGTGCTAGCGGGCGGCGCCCACGTCTCCCGCGTCGGGGTGAGCCTGCTGAGTGCGGTCGGGCTGGCGGAATTCATCGCCGATTCCCCGGAGCGGTACCTGGAGCTGGCAGCCGGTGCGGCCAGGGACCTGAGCCGGCTGGAGCGTCTGCGGGCCCAGTTGCGGGATAGGATGACGGGCTCGCCGCTGACCGCCGTGACGGGTTTCACCAGGACGCTCGAGGACGCCTACCGCCGGATGTGGCGCCGCTGGTGCGGCCCCGTCAACACACTTGGAGGCACAGTCCATGCAGCAACTCCATCCTCCTGAAGCCGCAAATCCTGAGGCGCTGTGGCGGGCGGTGGCGGCCTTCCCGTACTGGTATCACCGCATCGAGCTGCCCGGCGGGGTCGTGACGCCGGGTTGGGCGCCGCTCAGCAAAGAGGCCTATCGCGTCCCGCTTGACCTGACAGGCTTGCGGGTTCTCGACGTGGGGGCCTGGGACGGCTATTGGACTTTCGAGGCGCTCAAGCGCGGCGCGCGCCAGGTGCTGGCGATCGACGACTTCTCCGATTATCTGGGAATGCTTCAGCCGTCCGACCGCCGGGCCTGGGCCACCTTCGATTTCTGCCGCGAGGCTTTGGGCTATGACGAACAGCGCTGCCAGCGACGCGAGATGTGCGTCTACGATGTCAGTGAAAAGGGCTTGGGCCGCTTCGACATCGTGTTCTGCTTCGGCGTCCTCTACCACCTGCGCCATCCCTTGCTGGCGCTGGAACGGCTGGCGGCGCTCTGCGACCGGGAGATCTACGTCGAAAGCGCCATCCTGGACGACTACAGCCCGTACCGCGGCGGCCTGGCCCGCGGCTATTCGGGCGGGCAGATGGTGGTGGAGTTCTATCCCGACGACCAATACGGCGGCAATCGGACCAATTGGTGGGTACCCACGCTGCACGCGCTGGCTCACATGGTGCGGGCGGCGGGATTTCCCACCGTGGAGGGCTGGAAACTCACCGAGCTGCCTACTCACCTGTCTCACTGCCGGGGTTTCGCCAAAGGCAGCAGAACGCCGCCAGCGCCGGCCGCTGCGGGGGGCGACCAAGAAATCCCGAGGGGTCCCGCACAGGAGTGAGCCATGCCCAACGTAGTCGATCCCCGCGTGTTTCAGTTGCCTGTTTATTTGGAGGCCCGAGCCAACCGGCTCCGCAACCTCTTCTATTACGTCGATCCGCACTCGCTCCGCGGAAAAAGAGTCCTGGAGGCCGGCTGCGGCACTGGGGAATTGGGGGAGGAGTTCGTCAAGCTGGGGTGCCGCGTCGTCAGCATTGACGCCACCGCCGAATACATCCAAGAGCTGAAGACAAAGTATCCGGCCCGGGAGGCTTGCGTGGTGGATCTGGACGCCTTCGACCCCACGCCCTTGGGCGCCTTCGACATCATTCTCTGCTTCGGCCTGCTGTATCATCTTTGGAAGCCCACCCGCTTTCTGTCGGTTTGCGCCTCCATCGCCGAGGAGATCTATCTGGACACGATGATGTGCGATTCCGAAGAGATCACCTACTACCTGATGCGCGAGCAAGGGGCTGATCAGGCCTTCTCAAGCGTGGGTTGCCGCCCTACCGACGCTTGGGTCCGGCTGGTGATGAATCATCTTGGATTCGAGGTCCGGGACATTTCCTCGGCGTTGGGGAACTGGGAGGCCAACTCCCCGGCGGTGTTCGATTGGGTTCCGCAGAACGACCAATCTCTGAAGCGTGGTGCGGCCTATCTGCGCCGCATGTACATCTGCTCCCGCACAGCGCGCCCGCAACCGGCAACTTCCTGAGTACCTGAAAAACCGGCAAACCGGGGATAGACGGAACCGTCCACACGATGCGTGCGTGCAGGGTGTGCCGGCAGCATCGATGGGGACGGTTCCGTCTGTCCCTGGTTTCGGTTCAAGCGCCGGACGTTCGGGCCGATATGACTGATGACGGTTGATACCTCGGGCATCCGAAGAAAAAGGAGAACCCGGGCCCGGCAGGAAGCCGGGAAGTATCCCAAGAACAGGACGTTACCCTATGTCATTCTCAATTCAAACCAACGTAAGCTCGCTGATCGCCCAAGAGAATCTTCGGGTGAACAACGAGTTTCAAAGCCGCACCATCGCGCGGTTGACCTCCGGCTATCGTATCACTGCGTCCGGCGACGACGCCGCCGGACTAGCGGTCGCCAACAAGTACCGCAGCGACATCGCGGAACTGGTGCAGGGCGTGCGCAACGCCAACGACGGCATCAGCACCTTGCAGATCGTGGATGGCGGCCTCAACAACGTCGCTAAGATTCTGGACCGGTTGAAGACGCTGGCCACCCAGTCGGCTTCTTCCACCTTTACCGGAAACCGGACGACCCTGAATAACGAATACCAGGCGCTGCTGACAGAAATCACGCGCCAGGCCAACAACATCGGCCTGGTCAGCGGCGGGACCAACAACGTGAACATCACCGTCTATGGCGGCGGCGGGAGCACACAAGCCAACTCCCAGGTGAGCATGGATCTGAGCGGCAGCATCAATCGCGTGGACTCCGGCAGCCTGGGGATCAATTCCACCAGCGTGGCCGGCGGCGGCTCGACGCTGACCGGCAACTCGGTGACCACCCTCAGCAGCACCACTTCGCACCTGGCGGCCGGCTCTCAATCGTTCACGTTCCGCGTCTACAACAGCTCGCTCAGCACCCACGGTAACGTGACCGTCACCGTGACCGGCGGCACCAGCGGCGTCAGCGGGACCGACGCTGTCACCCAGTTGAACAGTAGCCTGGCGCAGTACGGCGTCACAGCCGCCATCAACACCAGCAGTGCGCTTACTTTCGGCGGGACGGCAGCCTTCAGCGTGAGCGTCAGCGCGGTCAGCGGAGGCGGGAATGCGATTGCCACCGCCACTGCTACGGCAGTCAACCAGGGCACTTACCGCTACACCTCGGACGCTTTCTCCTCGGTGAGCGCCTCGACCACCAACGGCGAGGTCGTGACGTTCCAGAACGCCAGCGGCGCCGCCAACGTTACTTTCACCAGCAGCCACACCACCCAGGACCTGGCCATCAGCGTCATCAACGCGCAGACGGCCTCCCTGGGGATCTATGCGGTGGTGGATGCTGACGGAACCGGCTTCTCGGTCCAGAGCGCCAGCGACTTCAGCATCGTCAAGACGCAGTCGGCAGACGCCGGCACCGTCTTCACCACCGGCACGGGAGCCAAGACGGTGACGGATGCCGATACCACGGCATTGACCACCGCCAACGCGCTGGCGTCCCTGTCGGCGCTGGCCACGGCGGTCACCAATCTGGGGGTGGTTCAGGGCAAGGTGGGTACCGGGCAGAACAAGCTCCAGTACCTCCATATTGGTTTCCGGATCGTACAACAGCCGCACGTTGCCCGATGACGTCGTGCCCGCACCATACGAGGCGGCCACGATGAAGTCGACCGTCAGCGGCCGCGCGATCTGGCGCACCAGGTCGGCGGTGAACATGAAGCTCCCCTTCAACAAGGACAGCACCAGCAGGTCGCCGTCCGGGTAGGCCGCCGTGATCTCGCGACCCAGGGTGGCCACGCGCCCGGCGATCTGATGTTCGGAAAAGGCAATGTGCTTCACCGCGCGCCCCATGAGGCGCGGGTCGGTGGGGGTTGGAGTCATAGGCCGTAATAATATAGTAGCGCGACGCTCAGGACGTTCCACCCCCGGTGCGCGCGGTGTAGGGAGGACGCTCACTGAACTCGGGTCATATCCCCGATGTGCGCCGCTCCGCACGCCCTTTATGGTCCGGCGCGGTCCCCCATCGCCATGGAGTCCCGACTGATGAGAGACCCGCTCTTTCGACTCGCCGTCGCCGCGGATCTGTGGGTGCGCATCAGGCCGGGCACGGATTCCGCCCTGGTTAATGGCATGATCAACTGGATTTTACAAAATGGCAAGTATGACGCCGATTATCTGACCAAATATACGGTAGCGCCATTTCTCATCGATCCCGGCAACCAAGAAATTTTTGCGGCAGGGCGATGCCTACCTGGTATTTGATGAGGCGGATTCCACCGTCAAAACGGCGGATAGCCCCGGTCTGGTTAAACCCGCACTCCTGGGCGAGCATCAGGTAGGCGGGCTGAAAGTCAAAACGGCGCTGCAGGCGCTGGCCGACAAAATGCAAAAATATACGCCGGAACATGTTGCCACATCACCGACGTTGATCCGGCGACCGTCGTCCATCTGGCGGGAATATATGCTGACAACCGCCCATCTGCCATTAAAACCGGGTTTGGCCTGTCCCACTGGTACCGGGGCGACCTCTCCTTCCAGGCGATGCTTACCCTGGCGGCGCTGAGGGGCAATATCGGGGAGCATGGCGGCGGGGTCACAGTATTCGCCGGGTCACTGCTTACGACAGCATTTGACGTGCCGGGGTGGTTTTTCCCTGACAATAAGCAGTTTACGGTGTTGGAACCGATGAGCGCCTGTGACGCCATGCTGGAGGGCAAACCCTACCCGGTGCGGGCCGCCTGGTTTACGGTCAACAATTTCGCTCAGCAGATGTCAAACTGGCAAAAGATCCAGAAAGCTCTAAAATCGCTTGATTTCATAGTAGTGACGGATTATGTGATG
>CAVRZY010000227.1:0-119149 GCA_963725415.1 uncultured Acidobacteriota bacterium
TAACGGTCACGGATCGCTATAGGCCCTTCTCAGCCACTGCAAGGCCTTTTCTCGCTGGCCCACTGCGGCCCACGCGCACCCCAGGTTGTAACCGTCCACGTAGCCTTGCCCTGACTGGCGCTCCCATGTCTCGAGCCACTTCAGCGCCTCGGCTCGCTTGGCAGATCGGGCGTAAGCACCCGCGAGATATGCGTCCAGGACCAAATCCTTGCCGGGAGCCACGAGATTGCTGGCTTTTTCTCCAGCAGCGATGGCCTCCAAGTGCATGCCCTTCTGCGCATAACCCCACGCAAGAGCGGCGTGGGCATATGCAAAGTTCGGATCTAACTCCAAGGCTTTCTTGAGTTGGACAATCGCATCATCGTACCGACGTGCACTGAGGTAAGACCATCCTACCCACGCCGTGATCATGGCTGAGGTGGGATACAGAGCCTGTGCCCGATTCAACTCCGCGATGCCTTGCTCGAACCGAGTCATCGAGGTTAGGTAGAAACCGTATTGGAAGTGGGCAGTCGCACTGCTCGGGTTCAGCTCGAGGGCCCGCTTGAACTCGCTGTCGGCGCCCGAGAAATCCCAGTCAGAGTCCAGTTTGACCCGGCCCAGCGCCGCGTGGGCTTCGGCCAGCGTCTCATCCAGTTCCAGTGCCTTCGTTGCCGCTGCCCTCGCCTTGGGGTAGACCACCGTTGGCGGGGCGTAGCCCCAAACGCCAAACCAGCAATAGCAGTCGGCTAGCGCGGCATGGCTAGCAGCATGACTCGGATCCTTCCGGACCGCTTGCTCCAGGTATTGAATACCTCTGTTAAACCCCTCTTCTGTCCACTTGTCGCAGTGGTGCCGGCCTTTCAGGTAGGCCTCGTAAGCCTCGGGGTCCACCCGGCGTGCGCTCGCCAGACGCGCCTGCTCCTGCGGCGTCAGCTTGATGCGGATCTCGCCGGCAATCGCGCGCGCCACCTCGCGCTGCAACGACAGAATGTCCCGCAGGTCGCGCTCGTAGCTCTCCGCCCACAGGTGCCGGTCGGTACGCGCCTCGATCAACTGCGCCGTGATCCGCACCCGCTCCCCGGCCCGCAGCACCGAACCTTCCACCACCGCATCCACGTTCAGCGCCCGGGCAATCTCCGGCAGCGGCTTCTTCGCTCCCTTGTACTGCATCACCGAGGTCCGTGAAATCACCCGCAGGGCGCTGAGCTTCGACAGGTCGGTGATCAGCGCTTCGGTCATGCCGTCAGCGAAGTACTCCTGGGCCGGGTCCCCGCTGAGGTTGCTGAGCGGCAGCACCGCCAGCGCCTCAATTCGTGCGGGAGCGGCTCGAGCCAGAATCAGCCACAGCGCTACGACCAGCAGCACCACCAGCAGCCCCGCGCCCGCTGCCAAAATGAGCCGGCGGCGCCGCGGCGCGGGGGCAGCTTTCAGCCGCTTCAGATCGGCCCGCAACTCCGCGGCCGACTGGTAGCGGACTTCCCGATCTCGCTCCACCGCCTTGCCGATGATCTTTGCCAGAGGGGCGGACGGGGCCGGGGCGGCCATCTCGCGGAGCACCGCGCCAAAGGAGAACAGGTCGGTGCGTGCATCCAGTTCCTCGCCCCGCGCCTGCTCCGGCGACATGTAGGCGATGGTGCCCACGATGGCGCCGGGCGAGGTCACGGGTGGGCGCCTCAGGCCCGCCGGCCGCCAGCTTGGCCAGTCCGAAGTCCAGAATCTTGGCCTGCCCGCGCCGGGTCACGAAGATGTTGGCCGGCTTGATGTCGCGATGCACGATGCCCTTGCGGTGCGCCGCCTCCAGCGCATCCGCGATCTGGATGGCCAGCTCCAGCAGTTCATCCAGTTGCCAGCGGGCGCCCGGCGATGCTCTCCTTGAGCGTCTTGCCTTCCAGCAACTCCATGGCGATGAAGTGCCGGCCCTCGGCCTCGTCGATGTCGTAGATGGTGCAGATGTGCGGGTGATTCAGCGCCGAGGCGGCCGCGCTTCCCGCTGGAACCGCTCCAGCGCGTGCCGGTCTCTGGACACCTCCTCGGGCAGGAACTTGAGCGCCACTGGCGGCTGAGCTTCGAGTCCTCGGCCTTGTAGACCACACCCATCCCGCCGCCACCCAGCTTCTCCAGGATCCGGTAATGGGAGATGGTTTGGCCGACCATGGCGCACTTACGACAAGTCTACTACCTTCAGGGGATCGTTTCGAAGCCCTGCTCGCGGAAATGCTTGTCGAAGCAAAACGCCTCGCGCACTCCGTTTTCCCGCATCAATTGAAAGCTCAGGCAATCCACCAGGCTCAGTCTCTTGCGCCCGGCGGTAAGCAGCGCTTCCACGCCAGCGCGGTGCTGCGTCTCGGTGATCCACTCGACCCTCAGGATGGGCGCCACATCCTGGTGGAAGGCGCGCAGCGCAACAACCCCAAGGCGATGCCCGACGAGCGCACTGGTCTCCAGCAAAACGTTGTTGCTGGTCAGCAGAACCGCCGCGCCGGTCTACTTCTGCAACACGAAACTCCCTACGAACATCGTGTCAATGCCCGAGGAGTAGAAGCTGCGGACAGCGTCTCGCGGCCCGCACACCAAGGGGTCGCCGAAGAGGTTGAACGAGGTGTTGTAGAGCACCGGCAAGCCGGTGGCCTTGCCCTGCGCGTGCAGTAGCCTCCAGTACAGCGGGTTGTCCTGCTCGGAGACGGTGTGCACCCGAATCAAGTCTTTACCCAGGACGGCGCTTTCGAAGGCCTTGCGGTGAGCGGGCCGCACGCGCCCCACGGTGGCCAGGAACCGCGCGTTGGCGCCCACCTCGAAGTACTCCGCGGCGCATTCGGCCGGCACCGAGGCCGCAAACTTCCGAAACGGCTCGCGGTGCTTGATGTAGATGTTCAGGTTCTCGGTCGAGTAAGGGTTCAAGGGCGAGGCCAGAATGCTGCGATTGCCCAGAGCGCGGGGACCGAACTCCATCCGCCCGTGCATCCAGGCCACGATCTTGTGATCGTTGATCTCCCGGATCGCCGCCTCGATCAGCTTCTCGGCCGTCAGCAGATACTGGAACCGCAGCTTGCAGTTCTCCAGAACCTTCTTGATCTCTTCGGCTTCGAAGCCCGGCCCCAGGCACAGGTCGCCGATGCCGACCCGCGCCGATTGCTGATACACGTTGTGCCAAGCGTAGAACACGGCCCCCAAGGCAGTCCCGGAATTACCTGCGGCCGGCTGCACGAAAACGTTCTGCCATCTGCCAGAGAGCTCCAGCGCAGACACCAGCAGCGCATTGAAGACCAGCCCGCCAGCCAGGCACAGGTTCTGCCCGCTCCCGGCCATCCCCAGCACCGTCTTCTCGATGGCCCTTTGCAGGCCGGCGGCCACAGCCGGGCGCAGGGCGGGGGGAATCTGGGCGCCATCGGCCAGCCCCAGCCGCTCATAGAACTTGGCGCTGAAGCCGCCATGGCTCATGCGGTCGGAGTCGAAGAACGAGCGGTCCAGTCGCGGCCATCCGCCTTCCTTCATCTCCATGATCTCCAGGAACAGATCCGCAAAGTCGTCGCTCCCGGCTGCCGAGAGCCACTGGATTTTGTGCTCATCCGCTTTCGACTGGAAGCCCAGCAGTTCGGTTACCCGGCCGTACAGGTCGCCCAGGGAATCCGGGTAATACAGTTCCTTTTCCAGAACGAGCTGGTTGCCCGAGGCCTTCCAGCGCGCGCCGCAACGGAAGTCACCCGCGCGGTCCAACGTCAACACCGTAGCTTCCGGAAAGTCCGACGCATAAAACGCCGAAGCGGCGTGCGCCGCGTGGTGCTCGACCAGCAGGATCTGGCTGTTCGGGAAATCGGCCCGCAGCGCCAGGTGCAGGGCCGTCTCCGGGCCGGCGCCAAACGGGCGGGCGATGGCCACACAATCGACCTTCTCGCGGCTGACCCCGGCCAGCCGCAAACACGTGGCAATCGACGCTTCCGGCAGCTCCCCCGGCGCGTGGCGGCGCGACATCTTCTTCTCTTCCACGGCAGCCGCCAGCCGCCCGTCCTTCAGAATCGCGGCCGCCGCATCGTTCAAGATGCCGCCAATACCCAGAATCAACATTTCGCACCCTACGCCTGCACGCCTTTTTCCTTCTGAGCTTTCTCGATCTTAGCCCAGGTATCACGCAGCGCCACCGTCCGGTTGAATACCAGCTTTTCCGCACTCGAGTCCGGATCGACACAGAAATAGCCCAGCCGCTCGAACTGGTAACGGTTGCCCGGCGCTGCGCCCAGTAGGCTGGGTTCGAGCTTGCAGGACGTTAACGCCTCCAGTGAGTTTGGATTGAGATATGCGGTGAAATCCAAACCTTCGCTTTCATCACCCGGGTTTTCGCGAGTAAACAGATTATCGTACAGGCGCGCTTCAGCCTCGATGGCATGGGCGGCCGAAACCCAGTGCATGGTCGATTTCACTTTGCGCCCGTCCGGCGCATCGCCTCCCCGAGTCGCCGGATCGTAAATGCAGTGGATTTCGACTATCTCACCGGTCCTTTCATCTTTAACCACGCCGGTGCAAGTGACAAAGTAGGCATAACGCAGCCGGACCTCGCGACCCGGAGCCAGCCGGTAATATTGCTTGGGCGGGTCTTCACGAAAATCATCCCGCTCGATGTACAGCACCCGCGAAAAAGGCACTTTGCGAGTGCCTAGGCCGGCATCTTCGGGGTTGTTGATTGCCTCCAGCTCTTCGACCAGGTTCTCCGGGTAGTTATCGATGACCAACCGCAGCGGCCTCAACACCGCCATGACCCGCGGCGCCCGCTTGTTCAGATCCTCCCGAACGAAGTGTTCCAGCAGCGAAAGCTCGATCGTGCCGTTGAACTTGGCCACGCCAATCCGGTCACAGAAATTCCGAATAGCCTCCGGCGTGTAGCCGCGCCGGCGGATGCCGGAAATGGTCGGCATGCGCGGATCGTTCCAGCCGCGCATGTAGCCCTTCTGAACCAGAGTCAGCAGCTTGCGCTTGCTCAACACCGTGTAGCTGAGGTTGAGCCGCGCAAACTCGATCTGCCGGGGATGATAGACGCCCAGTTCATCGAGATACCAGTCGTACAACGGCCGATGATCCTCAAATTCCAGCGTGCAAATGGAGTGGGTAATCCCTTCGATCGAATCACACTGGCCGTGGGCAAAATCGTACATCGGGTAGATGCACCATTTGTTGCCCGTACGGTGGTGCTCGGCGTGAAGAATCCGGTATATGACCGGGTCCCGCAAGTTCAGGTTGCGCGAGGTCATGTCAATCTTGGCCCGCAGGGTCCGAGAACCGTCCGGAAACTCGCCGGCCCGCATACGCCCGAACAGCTCCAGGCTCTCTTCGACCGAGCGGTTGCGATAGGGGCTCTCCCAGCCCGCTCCGGTCAGGCTGCCCCGGTACTGCCGAACTTGCTCTGCGGTCAAATCGCACACGTAGGCCTTCCCGGCTTTGATCAACTGAACTGCCCACTCGTACAACTGATCAAAGTAGTCAGAGGCATAGTAAAGCCGGTCCTCCCAATCGAAACCGAGCCACCGAACATCTTCTATGATTGACTCGACATACTCGGTTTCTTCCTTGCTGGGATTCGTGTCGTCAAACCGTAGGTTGCATTTTCCGCCAAACTCAGCCGCCAGGCCAAAGTTGAGGCAGATTGACTTGGCATGACCGATGTGCAGGTAGCCATTTGGCTCGGGCGGAAACCGCGTATGCACGCGCCCGCCATACTTATTTGTTTCTAAGTCCTGAACGATGATGTCCCGCACAAAATTGGAACCAGCAGCCTCAGCCTCGTTCCTGGCCTCCCTATCGGTCAGCTCACCACTCGACATATTCAGAACCTCACTTCTTCACCGCAGAGTCCCAAGAATTGACGATTCTGTCAATCGTCAATGACCCAATCGTCAATGACTCAATCCTCAATGACTCAATCCTCAAATGATTCAATCGTCACAGAACAAGTCTTATTGCAGCTTTTCCATTGCCTGGTCAATCCGCTTGAGGCAGGTTTCCCGGCCAAGCACCTCCAGGGTTTCAAACAGTGGCGGCGCCGCTTTGCGGCCACATACGGCTACACGAATGGGTTGAAACATCTGGCCGGCTTTGAAACCCAAGCCGTCCGCCTCGGCCCGTAGCGCCGCTTCCAAGGCTTGGCGTTCAAACTCAGTCGTCGCCAAGAGCTGGCGAGCCCGCTGCAACACTACCAGGGCCATGGTCGCATCCCCTTTCTGTGGGACGAGTTCGGAACCGTCATAGGGCGGTAGTTCGTCGGCAAAGAAGAAATCGGCCACCTTAACGGCATCCCTTAACGTCTTGATGCGCTCCTGGATCAGCGGGGTAACCTGGAGCAGCTTTTGGCGCTCGACCTGGAAACCAGCCCCGCACAGGTAAGGCGACAATTGCTCCGCCAGCTCTTCGACCGGCATCGCGCGCAGGTGCTCCGCGTTCAGCCACACCGCCTTGGGATCGAACGGATCGGCTTCGGCAAAATTCACCACCGCGTTGCTGCGGTTGATGCCCTCGAAGGAAAAAGCATCAACCAGCTCCTGCCGGGACATCCGTTCGCGGTCATCCTTGGGAGACCAGCCCAGCAGGCAAAGGAAATTCACGAAGGCCTGGGGCAGGAAGCCCGCATCCCGGTAAGTGGTCACGCTGACCACCGGACCGTGGCGGCGCTTGGAGAGCTTCGAGCCGTCCGGGGCAATCAGCAGCGGCAGGTGCGCAAACTGGGGCGGTTCGGCCCCCGCGGCCTCGAAGATCAGCACGTGTTTGAAGGTGTTGGTCAGGTGGTCCTGGCCGCGCACAATGTGGCTGATGCGCAGCTCGATGTCGTCGCCGCAGGAGGCCATGTGATACGTCGGCAGGCCGTTGCTGCGCAGCAGCGCGAAGTCCTCGATGTCGGCCGTGGACTTGGCCTGCTCTCGGTAAACCGCATCCTGGAATCGGACCGTGCTCCGGGTTTCTCTGGGCACGCGGAACCGAACAACGAATGTTTCACCGCGGGCCGCGCGGCGGTCGCTTTCCTCTCTCGTTAGTTCCCGCATCCCCGGACTGAAAAGCCACGTGCCTCCCTCGCGGGATTTCTCTTCGGCTTCCGAAGCCGGCGTGAAGTCCCGGTACGCCAGCCCTCTCTCCAGGATTGCTTCCGCCAGCCGCCGGTGCAGAGGCAGGCGTTCGGATTGCCGGTACTCTTCGTCCCACCCCAGCTCCAGCCACTTCAGTCCCTCAAAGATGGAATCCAGCGAACCCTGGGTATTGCGATCGACATCGGTGTCGTCGATCCGCAGAATCATGGTTCCCCGGTGATGCCGCGCGTACAGCCAGTTGAAGATGAAGGTCCGCGCGCTACCGATGTGCAGAAACCCAGTCGGAGAGGGCGCAAAACGGAGGCGAGCCATCAGACTTTCCAGTATAACGAAACAGCCTTCAGCTAAAGGCCCCGGCCACCCGCTGATAGAGGTCGATGAACTGGTCGATCGAGAGCTGTTCGGCGCGCAGGCCGGCTTCCGGCCAATGCTCGACGGCCGGGCCGTAGATGCCCACAAGGTTGTTGCGCAGGGTCTTGCGCTTGTAGCGGAAGCACTGGCCGACGAACTCTAGGAACGGTGCCCGGTCCTGGAGACCCCAAGGACCCCGGTGTGGGCGGGGCGCCACGCGCACCACGGCGGAGTGGACCTTGGGAGGCGGCCAGAAGGCCGAAGGCGGCACGCTAAACAGGATCTCCGGGAAGGTAGACAGATTGGTCTGGACGGTGAGGTAGCCGTAGTCGCGCGTGCCCGGGCGGGCGGTCAGCCGCTGGGCCACCTCGCGCTGGACGAGCAGGACAGCGTGGCGCAACAACGGACCTAGACCGAGAATCTTGGTGAGGATCCCAGAGGTGATGTAATAGGGCAGATTGCCGGCCACCACCGCCGGCCCCCACTGCCCCAGGTCGGTCCTTAACACGTCCGCGCCGACCAGCGTGAGGCGCGTTTCGGCGGCAAATCTCTTCCTGAGCCATCCACCAGGGCGGAATCGACCTCGATGGCCACCACCCGCTCGGCGCGCGCCAGCAGGAATTCAGTTAGAGCGCCCCGGCCGGGACCGATTTCAACCACCAGTGGCTCGTCAGCCGGACACGCCGCTTGGGCAATGCGCTCCAGAAAGCGACGGTCCCTGAGGAAGTGCTGTCCGAGTCGTTGCGCGGCCACGGCCCTCTTCAGTTTCGCGCAAAGATGACTGGGGTTCTTTGCGCCTAAGCGTGATCTTTGCGTCTTCGCGCGAAACTCAGCTCTTGACGTTGATTTGGCGCCGGCTGAACCCGACCAGAATCTTGCTGTTGGTCGGCTGGCCAAAGGATGTGGCAGGAGTGAACTCGGTGAACAGCAGGTTGTTCCCGATGCTGCGGCTCAGCTTGGGATCCTTGCTCGGGGACTGCCCGTGGGCGGCGATGGAGTAATCCACCATGCGACCCTGCCCGTCCACCATCACTTCCACCACCACATCGTCATCATTATTAAAGCCGAAAGGCGCCAGCGACTTGATGGTGACTTCCGTGGACAGCCCGGTGGGAACATCATGGGCCTCCGGACTGCGGTGCAGAAGGATGTTCGGCATCAGCATGCTGAATAGCACCACTGCCGAGATGAATCCACCGGCGAAGGGCAGGGCCATCGGGCGCATCATGTTATCCACCCAGAACCTGGCGTGCTGGCCCCAATTGGCCAGCCTGGCAGCAGGAGTTTTCCGCGCCAGCCGTCGCATCCGTTCCTTGGACGCCAGCACCGAAAGGCTGATGGCAAGTTCCTCGGGCGGGGCGAAGGCAGGGAGTTGCCTGAGCACCCTGCGCAACTGAAGCAGTTGCTCAGAGACCTGCGCGCAATCTTCACAGCAGGCCAGGTGCAACAACAGGCGTCGCTTTTTCTCTTCCGGCAAGTAGCCGTCGAGGTGAGCAGAGAGTGAATATTGCACGGATTGGCAAGTCATAACATCACTCGGCCGGTTGTGGCCTCCAACTCAGGGCCGGTTCCGGCTCCAACCGGCCCGCCAAATCTCTACGCAAAGCCTCGCGCCCGCGCAGGATGCGGGACTTCACAGTCCCCAAGGCAACCTGAAGGACCTCGGCGATCTCCTCGTAGCTCAACTCCTGGATGTCCCGCAAAACGACGGCCGAGCGAAAGCTCGGGTTCAAACGGGACAGGGCGGCCTGGATCAAGGCCTGCTGCTCGCTTTCCACCGCACAGTCGAAGGGGGAACGGCTGGGATCCGACAGCCTGTGCGAATAACACTGGCCGCTCTCCGCATCCCCGTCCAGATCGACCTCGTGGCGGCGGTGCCGGCTGAACCAGCGTTGGTAGTTGTAAGCCTCGTTGACCGCGATACGGTAGATCCAGGTCTTCAAGCTGCTCTCAGCGCGGAAGGCGCTCACCTTTCGGAAAACCTTCAAGAATACTTCTTGCACCACGTCGCAGGCATCTGCGGGCTCGCTCAACAGGCGGCAGACCAGGTTATAGACCGGCTGCTGAAACCTGGCCACAAGGGTTTCGTAAGCCTCTTCGTCTCCCTCGCGCAAGCCCTCCAAGAGCCGCAGGTCGTCGCAGGAATCCGGGCACTCCCGTGGGGCCTCGGACGGTCCCGAGTAAGCCGACTCATCGAGATGAAGGATTGTATCCGCCACGGCAGCGCCCCGATGGCAAATTCCACCTTCAAAATACCAAGATTACCGCTTCACTTCAATCACATAGACACGAGAATCGAGCAAAAAGTTCCCCAAAGCACACAGCAGGTATCCCAGAGCAGGCGCCAGCCAGGAGCCAAGACCTGGGCACAAAGGCCGGCTGCCAGCCTTAATCCCAACAAAACAAAGGCAATTCGACGCTGGAGACAACCTGTCCGGCGGAGAGAGGCCCCCGGCGGGCCTACCCCAGCACCCCGCTGGAGAAAAGCTCAGCCAGGTCGGCTGGGCGCGGCCGGTCCTTCAGGGCCGGGTGTTCGCTGCCCAACACGATGTCGCTGGCTCCTTCCGGCGTTCGGGCAAAGCAAAGCAGTTGCTCGGGCTGCGCCAGGCGGAGAAGGACAGGCGAGTGGGTGGCCATGAGGATCTGTGCGTTGGAGACCGACGACAGCGCACGGAACATCGCTTCCACCGCTAAAGGATGAATGCCGTTCTCCGGCTCTTCGATGAGATAGATCCCTTCGAAACCAGGCAGGTAGGCGGGCAAGGTGAGCGCCAGCAGCCGCAAAGCGCCGTCGGGCGCCACCCAGGATGGCGCCTCTACCCCACCCCGATAGCACAGCACCAAATAGCGGTGCAGGTCGTCTTCTCGCTCGACCGTGCGGATGGTCTCCAGATCAGGCAGGGCCGTGCGCAGGCAAGCAATCCAATCCTGGAAGCGCGCCGGGGCGTCCTTCTCCAGAGCGGCCACTACCCAGGGCAAATTGGAACCGTCGGGTTTGAAGCCGCGGACTTGCACGGGAGGGCTGGCTTTCCGCATGGACATACAGTTGAGAACCACCTGCTGGACGCCCTCGGCCAAGAACCTCTTCAGCCAGGTCGAGACCGGAAACCTCGATTCATCCTCCGGAACGTTGGCCAGAGCCGATTTCCGCGGTCCCAGTTGGAAGGCGTGGTCCCAGCCCTTCCCGGTTTCGTCGTAAAAATTGTCGTGGCCGTCCTCGATCTTGTTGACCACGGTCTTGGCGCCTTTGGCGACCCTCGGCGCCATGATGCTATTGGGTGGTTCAGCGGGAAGAGGGAAAAGGTCGCGCTGGGGGCTGGTTTCCGGCAGGGGCCGGGGCGCTTTCAGAAGTGCCCTCTCGGCCAGGATGGCGGTCCGTTTGGCGCCTGGGTCGATGCCCAGGGAAACCTCGTAGCGGATAGTATCGGAGTCTTTGTTTGCCAATTTCGCCCGGCGATCTTCGGGAATGCCGGCCTCCAGGGCAAGCTCGAAGTGCCCCTCCGAGCGCCCCCAGACCAGATCCCGCAGATTGTGTGTCCGTTCGTAGACCGCTGCTTCGAGGCCGCCGGAAACCAACCGGCTGAGAAAAGCTATGACATCCAGGAAGGCGGTTTTGCCGCTGCCGTTGGGGCCCACCAGCACGTGCAGAGGCCCAAGGGGCTGGCGGATGTATTTCAGACAACGAAAATTCAAGGCTTCGATCAGTGTGATCATCAACGCACCTGCCAGAGCGGGGGCCAGTCACCACACCTAGCCCCTGTTTGAGCATATCTCGTTGTAATACTGCTCGTAATGGGGAATGATCAGGGAGGTGCAGAAGCGGGTCTGGGCGGTCTGGCGGGCGGCCCCGGAAACGCTGCGGTAAAGCGCCTCGTCGCTAAGCAAGGCAACCACGCGGGCTGCATGCGCCTCGATATCCCCAACAGGTTCCAGGAAACCATCCACGCCGTGGGTGATCAGCTCGGGAACGCCTCCCACGTCGGTAGCGACCGGCGGGACACCGCAGGCCATGGCTTCCAGGGCCACCAGGCCGAAGGATTCCAGCTCACTGGGCAACAGCAGCACGTGGGCCTGGGGGATCAGCCGTTCGACATGGCCCTGTTTGCCCAGGAAGGTGACGTGTTGCTCCAGTGCCAGCTCCCGGGCCAGTCTTTCGGCCGGCATGCAATCGGGCCCATCGCCCACCATCAATAGATGGGCCGGCGCCTGCCGGCGCACCTCCTGGAGAATCCGAATGCAGTCAAACACGCGCTTGATGGGCCGGAAATTCGAGATGTGAATGAGCAGCTTCTCACCCGGCGGCGCCAACTCGCTGCGATTTCGCCGTTCCGGGTCCGGCTGATACATCTCGCAGTTGACAAAGTTCCGAATCACGCGGATCTCGTTTTCGATACCGAAGACCTCAACCGTCTTGGCCCGCAGGTACTGGCTGATGGAGGTGACGCCGTCGGATTGCTCGATGGAGAACTTGGTGATGGGGAAATAGGAGCGGTCCACGCCCACCAGGGTGATGTCGGTGCCATGCAGCGTGGTAATAAAGGGCAACCGCCGCCGGCCGGCGAGCATCTGCCGGGCCAGCAGAGCCGCGATCGAATGGGGAATGGCGTAGTGGACGTGGAGCAGATCCAGGCAGTAACTTTCGGCCACCTCGGCCATGCGGGAGGCCAGGGCCAGCGAATAGGGCGGGTACTGAAACAAGGGGTAGGTCGAGACTTCCACCTCGTGGTAGTGGATGCGCGGGATGCCCGCGTCCAGGCGAATGGGATTGGCGTAGGAGATGAAGTGGACCTCGTGCCCCCGGTTGGCCAGTTCCAGGCCCAGCTCAGTGGCCACGATGCCGCTGCCGCCGTAGGTGGGATAGCAGGTGATTCCGATTTTCACTTCGACAGGTTAGCACTAATCGGATCGAGGATTGCCAGCCCGATCTGCCCATGCAGGTTCTCGGCCGGGGCGGGCACATCCCCGCCGCCAAACCACACCCGAACCACCGGGCCGGCCTCCGTTTCCACCGTTGGATCGCAAACCACCCTGGAGTTCCAGGCCGCGTTGTCGGCGAAGACCGCGGATTCGGAGACTCGCTCCCAGCGGACTCCGTCTTTCGAGCGCGCCAATCCCAGGCGGCGGTTCTCCGAGCGGTCTCGCCCCGTGTAAAGCATCCAGTAGCGCCCGTGCGAGGCCCACACCGCCGGCTCGCCCAGGCCATTTTCATCGAATGCGCCGGCAGGCCCCAATTCCAGGATGGGATTGGATCGCAGCTTCCGCCACTTCCTGCCATCTTCTGAGCGGGCCACCCCGAGACGCTGGCGCCGGGCGCGATCCTGCCCCAGATAGAACATGTAGTAGGCGCTGCCGGCGCGCAGCACGTAGGGGTCCGCCACGCCGCGTTCTTCCCAACTGCCGCGCGGACCGGTCTCCAGCACGGGGGCCGCGCTTTTCCGCCATCGCCGCCCGTCGGTCGAGACAGCCAGCCCGATCCGCGGCGGCCGCCCAGCCTGATACCAATAGAAGAACTCGCCGTTCACCGCCAGCGCCGAACCGTTGGCAGCGATGTAGTCGCCCTCCCAGCTCTGGGGATCCGGGGAGAGGACTTTGCCCTGTTTCTCCCAGTGAAAACCGTCCTGAGAGATGGCTAGACCGGTGTGCCAGGTGCGACCATCAAAGCCCGAATAGAAATTGTACAGGCTGCCCCCACGTTTCACCACCGAAGGGTTCAGAACATCGACGGCGTCCCAGGCGCCGGCTGGCCCGCGCCTCAGAACAGGCTCGGGATGGACCTCCCAGCGGAAGGAGACGTCCGTGAAGGGTCCGGACGGCGAGGGCAGGCTGAACTCCTGGTAGCGAGCGCAGCCGGAGGACAGCAGGAGCGCGAAGAGGAGCAGCAGAAGGCCATCGCGTTCTGCCGAATCGTTCATATTGGAATCCAGATCCTGAGCGCGGCGCCCTGGCCGGGGCGAGATTCGAGCCTGAGGTCGCCCCCCAGTTTTCGGACCCGCTGCTGAATGCTCTGGGGGCCTAGACGAAGCCGCTCCAGCTCCTCCAGGGTGAACGCGCCGCCGAAGGCAAAACCGGCCCCGTCATCTTCGACCGCCATCTCAAGGGTCTGGCCGGTCCTCTCCAGCGAGATCACGACCCGAGTGGCCTGCGAGTGCTTCCGCACATTGTGAAGCGCCTCTCGAAGGATCTGCAAAGCCTCCAGAGCCGTTTCGGGCGCCGCCGTGATGGGCGCTGTGGGAGCGGCGAAGCGCACCTGGATGTCGCTGTCTTTCTGAAAATCATCCACCACCAGACGCACCGAGGCAGCCAGATCGGGTCCCTCGACGGGCGGAGGCCGCATGGTGCGCAGGAACGAACGCAGCCCGGTGACCACGGCCTTGGAAAGCTGCTGTAGCGCGTCCAGCTCTTTGAGGCCGCCGGAGGGGTCACGCTCCAGGAGACTCTTCACAACCTCGAGCCGAACTTGGAGGCTGATTACATCCTGTAGGGGGCCGTCGTGGAAATCCCCAGCGATCCTGTCGCGCTCGGCCGCGCAGGCCTTCTGAACCTCCTCCGGAAGGTCTTGCCCGTTCCGCGCGGCTTGCTCCAGCCGGCGCTGGAGCTTTCCCTTCCAGACCGCCAAGGCGCAGGCCAACAGGCCCGCAAACAGGACCAGGCGCCGCAGCAGATCGGCCTCCGGGGAAGGAAGCAGCGCCATGAAGGCGATACACGCCCCCGAAACGATGAGCACATCCGGCCAGTCATGACCGAGTACGGCCGACAGCAGCAGATAGCAATAGTAAGCGGAGGCCAGCCAGGAATCGAAATCGGCGCCCAATGCGGCGAACAACATGAAGAATGCAGTATCAACGAATAGGCAGAGCGTCCTGGCCGGGGCCTTCTCGAAAGCCCTGCGCCACAGCAAAGGCAGGAGACTCCAAAGAGTGAACCCGGCCGTCAGAATGGTAACCCACGGAACCGCAGGCGCCGAAGGGAACACCTGAGCCGCCAGGCAGGCCAGCCCGAGCACAACTCGCGCAGCGTCTAGCCAGCGCAACCACGGGTGTTGGAACAACAGGATGCGGCCAGCCATAGCTGAAGAAACCGGAAGCCTGAACTCAGCGCCTGCCTCCTGACTTCCGACTCTTGCCTCCTTATTTTCGGTACAGGTAGATGGTGTGGCTGCGGCCTTCGCCGTCGTCTTCCACGTGCTCGACCTTTTCGGCGGTCCAGCCCGAGAACTCGAAATCATGGGAAACGATTCGGGTTCCCTTCTTGAGCTGCGCTTCCAGAATGGGGCGGACCTTGTCGTTGGAGGAGGGCAGCAGGTAGACCGTCACCAGGTCGGCGGAGGCGTAGTTCTGCTTCATGATGTCGCCGTTGACAATGCGGGCGCGCTTCTCCAGGCCGAGGCTCTTGATCTTATCCATGCTCTGTTTCCAGAGATCCTTGTCCATCTCGATGCCGGTGGCATCGGCCTTGAACTTCTGCGCCGCCATGATGACCACCCGCCCGTCGCCGCTGCCCAGATCGAACATTTTCTCGCCCGGCTTCAGGGCCCCGACTTCCAGCATCTTTTCCACGATGGTCTCGGGGGTTGGATAGTAGGGGGCAAGCTTCTCAAAATCCTCTTTTTTCTCCTGCGCGAAACCGGCCGCGCAAAAAAGCATCAGTACCGCAAATCGTCTGTTGACCATGACTAGCCTCTGGTTTAGCAGTGTATCGCAGAATAGCAGCTAGCGGCTAACAGCTAGCGGCTTCCCTCACGGCTCGATGTAGACGCGGACGCGGTTGCTCTGCTGCCCATCGGTTTCGATGAACACTTCGGCGGGGCCGGCATTGACCAGAGCGGGCAACTGCACCTCCACCAAGTAGAGACCGATGTAGCCGGCGGCTAGCACCGCCCTGGTGACTTCCAGCGGCGTACGGTCCAGGTAAGCGCGGACCGCCGCGATCACCTGGGGAGGATTCTCGGAGGGGGCGCGCAGTCCGGTGGGCCAGTCCGGCCGCACCCTGCCGAGCCCGGTGGCCAGGATCTGCACGCGGGAGTTCGAGTGAGCCGGATTCATGGCGTCCAGCAGCAGGCCGCTGTCGGCGTCCAATAGCAGCGGAGTTCCGTCGCGGTCGATGAAGATGGCGGGGGAGACAGTCTGGAGCGGCAGCCCCAGCAAAACGCTGCCCGTGCCGGCCTGAAGGGCCAGCGCCAGCGACTGTCCCCGGGCTTCAAACGGAACCTGAATTTGAGATTCGGCCTCCGAGGCCGCCAGCACCGGGAAACTCAGATCTCCAGCCCGGGCATTTTCGATCTGGCCACCCAGCACGCTCAGCAGGGAGCCGGGCGCCACCGGGCGCTGGGAGAAGTCAGCGGCGTTGACCCACCGCAAGCTGCCCATGCGGTGGGGCGCCAGGGCCGCGTAGACACCGTAGCCCTCCAGGACGACGAAGAGCTGGTTCCCTTCCGCATCGAGGCGCGCGTCCAGCGCAGGCGCGGACGGCAGATTTCCCCTCACGGGAGTCCAGTTCGTGGCCGGGCCGGCCGCGGTCAAATCCGTGCGAGTCTCAAAAACGCCGCGATCTGTGGCGATGTAGATGGTCCCGGTGGGACGGTCGGCAGTCACGGCATGCACTGGGGCGGACGGCAAGTCGGCGGTCAGGTCATCCCAGAACAGTCCCGCATTGATGGTCCGCAACACGCGGGAACCCGAAGCAGCCAACGCCAGGCGCGGGTCCGTGGAATCGACATACAGCGTGTTGACCGGTCCACCTTCGGTCGGCCAAGGCAGGCGCCAGGTTTGGCCTTTATCCAGGGAGACCCAGAGCCGGCCGTCGATAGCGCCGGCGTACATCAGGTCCCCCGCCATGGCCAAGGCGGTGATGTCGGCGCCGAGCACTTGAGACAGGACGCCACGGGCAGCGGCTTCCTGGACTACCTGGGGCTCGGGTGCCAGCCGCCAGGTCTGTTTTTCCCCAGGGGACCATTCCATCGCGCCCAACCCGTCGGCAACCACCCGGACTCCGCGGCTGCCCTGCGGCAATCCCAGCAAGCGGCGGGCGGGCAGGTTGGGCAGGGAATCGTTCAGGCCGGTCCAGGAGGCGCCGCCATCCAGCGACCGCCAGACCCCGAACTCATTGCCCACCACCACCTCATCGGGATCGCGCGGGGAAACCGCCAGATCCGTCATACCGCCGCCGATGATGGACTCCCGCCGGTAGGCCGTCAGGTTAGCCCAGGAAAGGCCCCCATCATCGGAGCGGTAAACTTGCCCCCCGTAGGCGTACAGACGGCGAGAACTCGCGGGATTGGCCCGGAGTGTCCTGGTGCCCTCCGGCATGGAGTTCGGCGAAACGACCGCATCGTCGCCGGCAGGCGGCGGGCTGGCGGAACTGGGTTGCCACTTCTCAAAGTCCCCGGTCTCGAAGACCTGCCCGGCTCGGGTGCGGGCAAACAAGCGCGACCCGTCCGGGGAATACCAGACCCGCTCGACCGGCCCGGAGGCGGGCGAAGCCAGCGAAAGCTCGATGGCGGAATTGCCTATCCTCCGCCAGTCCGGACGGATCCCAGCGGCGGGGCGGCTGGCCGGTTGCGCCCAGGCCGTTCCCCCAAGCGCCATCACCCCCAGCAGACAGCCGGCGGGGAGTCCCCAGACCCGAGTTGTGGCTTTATGACACATTCTATGAGTCCATTTTATCGCGCCAGGTCCTCCCAGCGGCTCTCAAAGTGCTGCAATAAGGCCATTTTCTCAAAAATTCTTGCTTGGTGCATATCTTGCTTGCAATTTTAGTGGTAGACTAGGGTGTTTTAAGCGGGCCGATCCTGTGGTAAGATCGGCAGGCAAGGTTGTGTTATGTCGCGGCGCATGAGTTCGAGGTCGGCAACCTGGCTGCTGGTGGCGGCCACGCTCGGCGTGTGCGCAGCGCAGACCAGTTCCCTGGATCCGGCGGCCGCGGGCACGGTGCTCACGCTGAACGGGCAGGTTTCGGTTCTGCGTGACTCCACTCCCTGGGCTTTGCACGTGGGCGATCAGGTGCGCCCGCAGCAGGTGATCCTGACCGGGCCGGATGGTTTTGCTGTCCTACAGGTCTCCGACGGCAGCAGGTTCGAGATCTTCCCCAACTCGCGGGTAATCTTCCGCAACAACCCCGGCGACTGGAAGGACCTCCTGGACATGCTGATCGGCCGGGTCAAGGTCTACATCCAGAAGCTGGGCGGCCAGCCTAACCCCAACAGCGTGCGCACGCCCACGGCGGTGATCTCGGTCCGTGGAACGGTGTTCGACGTCACGGTGGAAGACCAAGATGCCACGACCTTCGTGATGGTGGAAGAAGGCCAGGTGGCGGTGCGGCACCTGCTGAAAGGCGGGGAGCCGAAGCTGCTCAACCAGGGCGAGTGGTTGCGGATCTATAAGAATGAACCCCTGACCCGCAAACTGGTCGAAAGAGATTCCATCATTCGAGCCGCGCTGCGAGCGATATCGGACGCCTTGTATACCGTAGTCTATCGGAGTCCGGGCGGCGTCGGCCCCACTCAGATCCCTGGCGGTCCCGCGGGAACTGGGGGCGGGCTGCCCACCGACAAGCCGGCCCCCGCACCGCCTCCACCGCCCGGTGGCGGTGATCCGACCGCTCCACTTCCGCCTCCGCCGCCCGGGCCGTAACAACCAACCGCCCGTGCCATCCACATCTCGTGCGAAACTAGCTGTAGATGTCTCCAACACAGTCCGTCGTTCGAGTGTGCCGGGGGCTCTGCGGAGCCTTGTTGCTGTTCTGCCCGCCGGTGATCCGGGCGCAGGCCGGCGGGATCGCGCCGGAATGGGAGGTCCGCAAGAACCTGGAAGCCCTGGCCGCCCACAGCCAGCGCCTCGAACCCATTCTCGACCAGATCCGGCCTCAGGAATGGATCAGCCAGGGCGCGCCGGAGGCTTACATCGCGCAGGTGAAGAACACCCGCGAGCAACTACAGGCCCTGGCCTACTCGGCCGACAAACTGGTCAAGGAACCGGACCGGCTCACGGCGGCATTGGACGCCTTCTTCCGGATTGAGGCTCTGGAGGCGATGCTGCGCTCGCTGGGCGCTGGGGTTCGCAAGTATCAGAATCCGGCCCTGGCGGATCTGCTCCAGAGCGCGGTGGCGGAGGGCACAACGCACCGGGAGAAGCTGCGCCAGTACATTGTCGAGCTGGCGGCCGACAGGGAGCAGCAGTTCAAGGCGGTGGACCAGGAAGCACAGCGCTGCCGCGCCATCCTCTCGCGGCAGCCTGCCGCCAAAAGCGAGCGCAAGAACCAGGAGCACCGATGACCGAGGCCCGCACCTTCACGTGCAGCATCTGCGGCGAGCCTTCCACGGAAATCTGCGTCTACTGCACCAAGGACGCCTGCCAGAACCATCTCTGCGGGAAGTGTTCCCGTTGCAGCGATTGCTGCGAGTGCGAGGTGCCCCTGGAGCCTCACCCGGCTTCTTGATTGGTTGAGGGGGATGTATGCGTTGGGTGTTCCTGTTCTTCTCGTTCACATTGGCGGCCGCTGGGGCGGCGGATGATCGGGAGCTGCTGCTCAATCCCAAGGCATTGGGGGCCCGACCGGCGGCGGAGAGCGCACAGCAACTCGGTAAGAGTTTCGTGGATCCACCGGCGGAGTATCGGTCGATGCCGCTGTGGGTTTGGAACGACGAGCTGGCGTGGCCGCGGCTGCGGGAGCAACTCGGCCAGTTCAAGCGGCAGGGGATGGGCGGGGTGTTCGTGCACCCCCGGCCCGGGTTGATGACCGAGTACCTGGGGGAGGAATGGTTCCGCCTGTGGCGACTTTCGCTGGAAGAGGGGAAGCGGCTGGGCCTCTTCGTGAACATCTACGACGAGAACAGCTATCCTTCGGGCTTTGCTGGCGGCCACGTGCCGTCGCGGGCACCGGATACGGCCTCGCAATTCGTCCAGCCGGAACTGAACCTGCCACCCGGTCGCGTGCCCTGGACGGCAGCGGAAACCGTGGCTGTGTTTGTCTACGAGAAAAGCGCCAGCGGCGTCGGGTCGGCCAGGAGAGTCCACAGCAGTGCCGAGATCCCTGCGGGAAGCTCGGTAATGGTCTTTCGTCTTCGCCGAGCCAGCGGGAATCCCTGGACGGCCGGCTTCCCTTACGTCGATCTGACCAACCCAGAGACGGCGCGCCACTTCATCGAAACCACGTTTGAAGCGTACCGGAAGCGGATCGGCGCGGAGTTCGGCAAGACGGTCCGGTGGACCTTCGACGACGAACCGCTGATTGCCACCGGGGGCGCCTACGACCAGGCTCAGCTCGCGCTGCCGCTGAGCTACAACACCCTAACCGAGTTCCGCAAGCGCTGCCGTTACGATCTGGCGGACAACCTGCCCTCTCTGTATTGGGACGTGGGCGACTTCCACAAAGTGAGGTTCGACTACTGGCAGACACTGCACGATCTGTGGAAAGAGAATTACTTCCGCCCCATCTTTCAGTGGTGCGACCGAAACAATCTCCGCTTCACCGGTCACCCGATGGAGCACGAGTGGCCGTACCCTTGGATCACGCCCGCCAATGGCTCGATGCACGCCTACGAACACGCGCCCGGCATCGACATGCTGGAGGGGACCAACCTCCGCCTGCGGGGCGCCGACCCGCACATGCTGTTCACGATCAAGGAAATGGCCAGCGTTTCGCATCAGTTGGGGCGGCGGGCCTTCTGTGAGGCCTACGGCGTGGCGGGCTGGGACAGCACCTTCGAGCACTACAAGCGCTTCGGCGATTGGCTGATGGTGCACGGCATCGACTTCATGAACCAGCACCTGGCGTTCGCCACCGTGCGCGGCGCCAGAAAGCGCGATCACCCGCAAAGTTTCAGCGACGTCTCGCCCTGGTGGTCCTATTACAAGCTGCACGGGGATCACCTGGGGCGCGTGAGCTACATGCTGAGCCGCGGGGAGGCTCGCAACCGCATCCTGCTGCTGGAGGCCACCACGAGTGGATTCCTGTGGGCGCGGCGGGGGCGGCCACGCCGGAGCTGGAAAAGATGCGCCAGGATAACGCCGAACTGATCCAGGCGCTGGCCGACCGCCAGATGGATTTCGACCTGGGCGACGAATACATGCTCGAGTGGTTTGGCAAGGTAGAGGGCCGCAAGCTGGTCATCGGACGGGCAGCCTACGATCTGGTAGTCTGGCCCGAGAACATGGTCAACGTGCGGCACGAGACGGTTCCACTGCTGGAGAAATTCCTGGCAGCCGGGGGCCAGATCCTGGCGTTGTCGCCGCCGACGGCGTACGTGGACGGCAGGCCGGATCGGAGGGTGAAGGCGCTGGCTGAGCGGTACGCAACCGAGTGGCACTCCGTTTCCGGGGCGACCCAGTTACTGCCTGAGATTGCCAACAAGCTCAAACCGCGCGTGAGTTTCGACAAAGCGCTGCCGCAGGGTGTGGGATTTGCGGAACGGTTCCTCGAGAACGGAGAGCGGGTGCTTTTCTTCGCCAACACCGGTCTGAAGCCTGTGGTGGCCCGCGCCACCCTCGAGGGCGGCGGGCTGGAGGCCTGGGATACGGTCACGGGGAAGATCTCGATGGCAGGCCACGCCCCTGCCCTACCTTCCGGAACGCTGAGCTTCGATCTGGAGTTGCCGCCGGCTGGATCGCAGTTGTTCGTGGTCAAGAAATCCGGCTCGTTCGGGCCTGCGAAACAGGAGGCGCCTTTCACCCGCCTGGAGCCGCGCGACTGGAGGATCGCCCCGAATGCCCCGAACGTTCTGGTTCTGGACTACTGCGACCTGGCAGTCGCGGGAACCGAATACCGCGACGTGAATACCTGGCGGGCCAATTGGACGATTTGGCAGGCGCACGGGTTCGAGCGGCCGGCCTGGGACAACGCGGTGCAGTTCAAGACGCGGACTTTCGACCGGAACCATTTCTCTAGCGGCTTCGAAGCGGCGTTCCGATTTGAAGTGATCGATGCGGCGGCTTTGGGGAATCTCAAGCTGGCCGTCGAGATGCCGGAGCTCTATCGGGTCACGCTGAACGGGAGCCCGCTGAAGTACGAGAGCGCGCCCCGCTGGCTGGATCCCCACATCCGCACCGTGGCCATCGGCAGGTGGGCCAGGGTTGGCGAAAACGTTGTCAAGATCGCGGGCCAGCCATTCAGCGTCCGCATGGAACTCGAGAACATCTATTTGCGCGGAAACTTCGCAGTGCTGCCAGCGCCGAAAGGATTCCGGCTGGCCGCGCCGGCAAAGCTGGGGTTCGGGTCCTGGGCCAAGCAAGGATTCCCCTTCTACGGGGACGCGGTGAGCTACCAGACCGAAGTGGAGGCGCCGGCGGGCGCAGAAAAGCTGCGGGTCGAGTTGGGATCGTGGGAAGGCAGCCTGGCTGAGGTGCTGCTGGATGGGCGGCAGGTGGCGGTGCTGGGGTGGCAGCCTTATGTGGCGGAATTCCCGGTTTCCGCCGGAAAGCACACAGTGGCAGTACGGGTTATCTCGACTCCGCGCAACGTATTCGGTCCGTTTCACAATCGCGCCAAGCCGCGCATGCGGGCCTGGCCGGCAGCCTGGGCGGACTTTCCGGAGCGGCAACCGGCGGGTTCCGACTACGACGTGCTGGACTACGGCTTGATGGCGCCTCCGGCAATCGCGGTAGCAGGCGCCGCTCGCTGACGCTCGCGGCTCAGAAGCGCTTTCCGAGCCGCGACCGTCAGGTAGCAGCATCTCTTCAGTCGGTAGCTCCCAGGCTCTCGATCGGCATGACAGCTCGGAAGACCGGGTTCAAGGAGCGCCCCGCCAGCAAGGGGGAGAGGAAGGTGAAGGGGTAGCTGGAGATTCGCACCTCGATGCGGTCGTCGGCCGTGCCCTGGTCGTAGCGGGTGACGGTGACCATCGCGGGCCTCAGGCCGAACAAGCCCGGCGGATCGCCCGGTGGCGCCGTGGGGCTGTTGTACAGCACCATGTTTCGTATCTGCTGGGCATCATAGGTATGCACTACGGCATAGCGGACGCCGGCGCGCACTCTTTCCCGGAACGTCTGGTGGAAGAACAGCAACTGCCCCATATCGAAGACCCCAATAATCGTGATCAGCAGCAGCAGCAGGACCAACCCCGACTCCAAGACACTCCCGCCTTTTCTGCTGCGCCAGCTTCGATTCTCCTCTGTGCGATTGTCCATGCCGGACTCCTATCCCACCGCCTTACGTCTTGTACGATCCCAGGTACAGAACTGTCACTCGGGGCTTGTTGGTGAAAGCGTAGTTGTGGAAGATCGCGTTGACGGTGTAACTGCTAATGCCCACCGTAATGGTCTGCGGAACGCCAGATGCGTCGGCGGTCCAGATAACGCTGACTTGGCCGGTGCTCAAGCCAGGGGCCAGGGGAGTGCCGCCACCCGTGGGCGAGCCGTAGACCACCATGTTCTTCACCTGGTTGACGAAGGTGTGGCCGGGTGAGTCAAAATCGACCCGAGCCGCGTAGTGGGCTCCTTCGGTAACCGCGTTGGCCAGACTGTTGTAGACATACATCGAATAACCGAACTGAAACACGCCCGAGAACACCGTCCACAGCAGAGTGAAGCTCAGTGCGAACTCCAGGATGGCGTTGCCGCGCTGGCTGAGTGGTCTGGGTTTCACGCTTGCCTCCTAACGAAAGAGCTTCACCTTGTAGAGGCCCGTGGTGGTTGCGGCGGCTTTTCGCTTGCCCGAGAGCAGCACCGGGCCGACGTATTCGGCGCAGCAGGGCTTGTTGTTGTTGCCGCAAGCATCGGGTGGCAGGAAAAACCCGGCGAAGCCCACCACCCGGGCCGGGTCGCCTCGATCATTGACCGGCGCGACCAACAGCCGCCGACCGTTACCGTTATAAGTGCTGTAGGTTGAGGAGCTGGTGTCCGTATCCTGATTGAAGCGCTCGTCAACAGCGGGACCCACGTGCTTGTTGCCCGGAACCATGTCGATGAGGCTGCCCACGGTGAGTGGTTCGGCAAGGCTGTAGTCGTTGTTGACGATGGCGTCGTGCAGGGCTGAGTTCCCGTTGCCCTGGCCTACGTCGATGTAGCCTCGGTCGCTGGAGCCTCCTCCGGGCGTGAAGCCCACGTCTCCCGGGCAGCTTCCACCCGGTTTGCTGCGCTGCCCCGGTGGGGCCCACTTCAGGGTGTACTTCTGCCCCAGGGTGAACCCGAAATTCGGGTCGGCCGGGTCGTGAGCGTCCGGAGAAAAAGGCGCCCCGCCTTCACCCACCGAAGTCTCCGATCCCTGGCCAGCCACCGCCGTGGCACTGACGTTCTGGGTTCCCGAGACGCCCGGCAGAATGCCGAGAAAATACAGGGGAACCTGTGCCGTCACTGTCACTCGGACGAAGCGATATCCGGTCGCAGTCCCGGGATTGGAAAGGTAGGTACCATCGAACGTCTGGGCGAAGGATGATTGCACGTTGGAAACGGTCTTAGTGGAAAAGTCCCATTTGTTTACGACGCTGCCTGCCACCGGCCCAGTACTGGCGACGGTGCTGGCGTTGTTGAGACCCTGGGTAGTCCCATCCAACTCGTAAGACGCAGCCAGCGCTGCCGAATCCACAAAAGCCTGCAATTCGTTCTTGACGATGTAGAGCCGGCCCAGGTCCGAAGCCAGCCCCAGCATGCCGATCATGGCGGGCAGGCTGACGACCACCAGCAGCAGAGTCGAGCCCCGCTGCTTGTGGCCACACCCATCCCCGGGGTTACGGCGGTTCATAGATCACGCCTCCTCACTTAGAATTGTAAGGACGTTAGGCGCGGTTTCCGATTGGGGAATCTACGTAGTTGGCCCGGTATTTGTGCTTGGCAGGCCCACTAAAAGCGCCTACGACCGGCCTAAGCGCTGGGGCCGCATTGGCGCCTCACGCCATGGCGATGATCTTATCGACCGTGGCGGAGAGTTTCTTGAGCTGGTCCGGGTCGTTGGGATTGTGGCCGATCTCGGGGCACACCCAGCCCCGGTAGCCCACTTTGACCAGCGCCGCCATGACTCCCTTCCAGTTCACGTCACCCTCCAGCAGGTCCACGAAGCGGCCCTGCTCGGCGCGCGCCGAGAGCTTGTAATCCTTCAGGTGGACGCGCTTGAGGCGCGGGCCCAGCGTCAGGATCCAGTCCTCGGGGTAGCCGAACTGCATCACGTTGCCGATGTCGAACTGGGCCTGCACCCAGGGGCTGTTGAACTGATCCACGAAAGCGCGCATCTCCAGCGGGCTGACCAGGAACTTGTTCCAGACGTTCTCGGGCGCCAGGATCACTTGGGCCTGAGCGGCGAAGGGAATCAGCTTTTTCATCTCGGCGGTGATGCGGTTCCAGGAGTCCTCGTAGCCGATCTGAAACCGCGCGCCCTGCCCCAGGCGGCCCGGGACGATCAGCATGGCGCCGCAATCGAGGCTATGGGCGATCTCCAGAGCCCGCTTGACACCGTCCACACCCCGGGCGCGCACCGCCGGATCTGGGTCGTTGAGCCAGTTCGAGGACAGCGGCTCGGAGGCCCACAGGCAGACCATGGCGATCCCCTGCTCGCGGGCCGTCGCGTGGATGCGCTTCAACTCCTCGGCAGTGGATTTCAAGTTGATCTCGCCGCCCACAGGAATCTCGATCCCGTCAAACCCGGCGGCCTTGGCCCGCTGGAAGCACTCGCCCAGCGGCATCCGGTTGGGAAAAATGTTTGAGCAGACCCCCTTTCTGAAACCGGGCGTCTGAACTTTGGGAAGAAACGGCACGGCCCGCCAGAGCCGCGCCCGCTGCGACCGCTCCAAACTCTCTGCGATTCATAATTGCCTCGCAGCCGATTCTATCACGTCAGCGCTGATTCCGTTCGCCCCTCGCGTCTCTCCCAGCCCGGCCTGAACAGGGGGATGACGTTTTCCCGGCTGGTAGGGGTGCTTCAGGATCTCTTCGATGTTCAGGTCGATACCCAGCCCGGGGCGCTCCGGGAACCAATGTAGCCGTTGACCACTTCAACCGGGTGGGTGACGATTTCCTTCTCCCAGGGCTCGTTGAATTCGTCGAAGAATTCGTGCATGAAGAAATTGGGGAGCGAGGCGTTGAGCTGCACGCAGGCCGCCGAGCAGACCGGCCCCTGGGCGCAATGCGGGGCCATCATGCCGTAGTGCGCGTCCACCATATCGGCAAGCTTGCGGGTGGCGAAAAGGCCGCCCAAATTCAGAAGCTCCGGCTGCAAGATGTTCACCGCCTCGTACTTGAGCAGCTCGGCGAACTGCTGCTTGGAGGACAGGTTCTCCCCGGTTGCGATGGGAACCGGGCTGCGGCGAGCCACCTCGACCATGGCGCGGACGTTGGCGTGATGCACCGGTTCCTCGAACCAGGCTGGGCGGAACGGGTGCATGGCCTGGGCCAGTTGGACGGCCGTGGCCACGCTGAAGCGGCAATGCCCCTCCACCAGCAGATCCACCGCAGGCCCCACGGCCTGGCGCACCGCGCGGATGATGTCGATCGACAGGTCGAACTCGTAGGGAGTCAGCATCCGCCAGTTGTGCCCGAAGGGGTCGAATTTTAATGCCGTGTAGCCCCGCGCCGCCACCGCCTGGGCTTTCTCGCCGTAGCTTTCCGGCGTGCGCGGCCCACGGTACCAGCCGTTCGCGTAGGCGCGCAGCTTCTCGTGACAGCGTCCCCCCATCAGGTTGTACACGGGTTGCCCGCAGGCCTTGCCGATAATGTCCCAGCAGGCAATCTCGATGGCGGCCACGGCGCACATGTGGATTTGGGCGCCGTCGGTGTAGACGTCGCGGATCAGCCGCTGGGAGATGGTTTCGATCTGGAACGGATCCAGCCCCACGACCAGCGGCTTTAGTTCGTGGATCGCAGTTTCTACCGTTTTCGCGAAGTAGTTGAGGGTGCCCTCGCCAATCCCGTAGAGACCTTCGTCGGTGGAGACCTTCGTAAACAGCCAGTTCTTCCAGGGGTTCCCTGCGATGTAAGTGTCAATGGCGGTGATTTTCATCGTCTCCCATTATAAGAGGCAGCCTGTGCCGGCCATTCGGTGAGAAAATCGTAAGTGCTGTCATGTTCACCGGCATTATCGAGGAACTAGGACGAGTAGAAAGCCTCCAGTCGCGCCCCGCCGGGGCCCGGCTGGAGATGGGCTGTCAGCAGGTGCTCAGCGATCTCCAGCAAGGCGCCAGCGTGGCTGTCAATGGCGCATGCCTGACGGCGGTTGACATTCGCCCGAACTCGTTCTCGGCAGACATCGCGCCGGAGAGCTTGCGGCTGACCAATCTGGGCGATCTGCGCGCGGGATCGCTGGTCAATCTCGAACGGGCGCTTTCTCCGGGCGGGCGCCTGGGCGGGCACCTGGTCCAGGGGCACATCGACGGCACTGGTGAGTTTCTGGCCCTGGAGCCCCTGGGAGAGGGTGACTGGTGGCTGAAAGTCCGCATCCCGCGCGAGCTGGATCGCTACATCGTGCTGAAAGGCTCCATTGCCATTGACGGGATCAGCCTGACCGTGGCGGAACTGGACGGCGATGTGCTCTCAGTCGCCATCATCCCCCACACCTACCGCAGCACCGCCTTGCACACCCGCCGGCCCGGCGACCGCATGAACCTGGAGTGCGACATCCTGGCCAAATACGTCGAGAAACTCCTGGGCCCCTGGCGCGCGAGCGCGCCCAGGCTGACGCTGGAGAACCTGCGGGAACTGGGGTACTAAGACAACAGTCGCCGGATGGCCAGACGGTTCAATGACTCAGTTCCGCGGCGATTTCGGCTGCCACCCGGCGGGCTTCTTCGAGCGAGCCTCTCTCAAAGCTGATGGCCCCGACTCGCGGATGGCCTCCCCCGCCGTAGCGCTCGCAAATAGTCGCCAGGTTGTGCTTGAAAGGCACCGGCGCCCAGGGGTTCGAACCCACCGAGACTTTGGTCCGAAAGCTCGACACGCTCACTGAAACCGTGTAGGCCGAATCGGGAAAAAGATGGTAGGGAATGAACTTGTTGTAGCCTTCCAGGTCGTAATCGATGAGATCGAAGAACACCACCCCACGATTGCACACGGCCTGGTTGCGGATGACGTCGATGGAATGGAGGTGCTGTTCGTAGAGCGGCCCGTAGGCCTGCTGAACCTCCGCATCCAGGACGATCTCCTCGAGCGTTTGATGCCGCATCAAGCGAATGATCCTCTGGACCGGCTCGGAGCCCTGGACACCCTCGATGACCAGCACCAGTCTCATGGCCGGGGTGGCCAGATCGACCGCCGTCTTGGCATCCGGATACTGCGCTCCGTCGATGATGTCGGCCCAGGCCACCAGCTCGGCCAAGTCGGGGGCTTCGAAGCCCCATTTCTCGCGGGTCTTGGTGGCGATGAAATTCGTGCAGGAACGGAAAGTGGGGTCGTACATCTTTTTCTCGCTCCGTTCCTTTTGGAAATGCTCTGCGTCCTCGGGCCGCAAGAATGCGCTTTGATGGTGATCGAACCACCAGGTCAGACGCGGGTCCGGCGAATACTTGAAATCGACGATGGCGTTTTCATGCCCATCGAACATGCCGTCCTCGAACAACTGGGTGGCCTTGTGGGCCAGGCCCGTGAAGAAGAACTCGGCGCCCGGATGGAACTTCGCCTCCAGGAAGCGCGTGAAAAACGCCGCCGCGGCTGCGCCGTCAAAACAGTGGTCGTGATAGAGCACTCGGACCCGCATAGGGCAAAGCTCTCCAGATTGCCTCAAAACGGGTGCACATTGCAACCTGCCCCGGGGAATCCGCACGAAAATCGTGGATTCACTGCCCAATCAGGCGGGCAATGCCAAAGGCCGCCGCTGCTGCCAGGCCGCCCACGATGGCGGTCTGGATGCCGCCCCGCCACAAGTTGATCCCGGTGAAGCGGCCTTTGATGAAACCGAAGCTGAACAGCGCAATCAGAGTGACGGCAATCGAGACCCACAGAGCGGGCAGAATGCTGCTCATGACCATGTAGGGGGCAAGAGGGATCAGACCGCCGAAGATGTAAGACAGGGCGATGGTGAACGCGCTGCGCGGGGCGCGACCGGGGTCCGGCGCCTCCAGGCCCAGTTCGAAGCGCATCATGAAGTCCACCCAGCGCCCGCGGTCAGAACTGATGGCAGCCACTACCGGGCCGATGTATTGCTCTTCCAGGCGGTACTGACGAAAGACTTCGGCCACTTCTTCCTGCTCGATCTCGGGGACCTGCTCGATTTCCCGCCACTCCCGTTTTCGCTCGGCGGCGTAGTGCTCGAGATCCGTCTTGGCTGCAAGGAAGCCTCCCAGTCCCATGGCGATGGAGCCGGCCGCGATCTCGGCCAGCCCGGCCACCACCACAATGCCGGTCGAGGCCACCGCCCCGGACAGGCCGGCGGCCAAGGCAAACGGGACCGTCAACCCATCGGACATACCGATCACGATGTCACGCACGGTCTCCTTGGCCTGAAAATGCTGCTCGATGTGAGGCGTAGAGGGCATCCCTCCATATTAATTCGGGGACAGGCTACACAACCCCTAAATAGCCGCCCCCTCCAAGGGCTTACTCCAGGGGTAGCTGTCCGGACAGCGACGAAGCCTTTGGTTTTGGCCCACGCTTCTGCGGCCGCAATCTGCGGCCCAGGGTGGAGCTCGAGGCTCGCCACGAATGCCTCGTCACCCAGGGGCCGCCCCGTATGAGTGCTCTGCCGCAGCCGCTCGATCTCTTCGGCGTCCTCCGGGTAACCCAGTTCCCGCCGCCATTCCTCAACCGTGAATGCTGCTTGCCAGCCAGACAGCTCGAGTAGTCCAGCGGCATCAGCCCCGCTCAGGTGCGTCTGCGCGCTAGACCAAGGCCACTCCCCAGCTTCCCTGACCAGGCCCGCCCGCACCGGGTTTCGTTCCACATAGCGCAGGGCGCGCCACAGGTGAGTCCCGCTCACCGGGCAGGAATAGAAGCGGTTCTGCCACAGGTGGCCGCTTGTACACCGGCGGACGTGGACCCAGCGGGCGTAGTCGTTATGCGTTCTTCCCAGCGCCAAAGCCAGCGAGTTAGTCTGCGAGGGAACCGCGATCAGGTGCACGTGATTGCTCATCAGGCAGTAGCCCAGCAGCGTCAGATGATGCCGTGCAGAATGGTGCCTCAGGGTGCGAAGGTACGTGCGACGCTCTTCATCGCAGGCCAAGACGATTTGCTGATTGTTGCCCCGCTGGGTCACATGGTGCGGGATGCCGACCACGACGACGCGTGCTACCCTGGCCATTCACCAAGGTAGTGCCACGGGCCAGGCGTGCTTCTCCGGGGAATTTCGGGGTTGTGTAGCCTGTCCCCGAATTAGCCCAGGAAGCCCCCCAGCCGCTCCATGGCGGGTTCCAGGATGCTGCGGTCGGCGGCGTAGCAGAGGCGCAGGGAGCCTTCGCCGCCAGCGCCGAAGGCCACGCCTGGCGCCAGCCCCACGCTGGTCTCCTCCAGCAGACGCCGGCAGAAGTCGAACGAGTCAGTCAGGGCGGCGATCTTGGGGAACAAATAGAACGCACCTTCCGGTTCTGGAACAGTCACACCGGGCATCTTCCGCAGCGCCGCCAGGCAAAAATCGCGGTTCTCTTTCAGGCGCGCCAGCATCTTGCCCAGCTCGCCTTCGCCCCACACCAGGGCGGTTTCGGCGGCGCGCTGCGCGAAGCTGGGAGCATGCGAGACGATGAACTCGTTAAGCTGCGCCGCCTTGCGCGCCAGGTCGCGCCGCGCCACCAGCCAGCCCACCCGCCAGCCGGTCATGCAGTAGCTCTTGGAAAACGACTGGATGACCAGCACTGCGTCCTCGCGCGTGGCTAGGCGGAGGATAGAAGGCGCCGGCTCGCCCAGCTTCCGGGCGCGATAGTACAGGCGCTCGTAGACCTCGTCCGCCAGCAGCCAGATGCCGTGACGGCGCGCGAAATCCAGCAGGCCGGCCTGCTCCTCCTCGGTGGCCACCCAGCCCAGCGGATTGGACGGGGAGGTGTAGATCAGCAGCCGGGTGCGCGGCGTCACGGCCGCTTCCAGCGTCTCGAAATCAACCTGGTAGCGGCTGCCGCGGAGCGGATGGGGGATCTCGCGAGGCACGCCGTTTGCCAGCACCACATTAGCCGAGCCATTCGGCCAGGCCGGCGTGAGTACCAGCGCTTCATCGCCCGGGTCCAGCACACATCGGATGCCCACGTTGAGCGCCTGCACCCCGGAAGCGGTGATGACGATCTCGGTCTCCGGGTCCAGCGCCACCCCGTGCCACTTCTGGTAGTGCTCCGCCAGACCGCGGCGCAGCGAAGGCAGACCCGCGTTCTCGGTGTAAAAGGTGTAGCCGTCCGCCATAGCTTTAAAGGCGGCGCGCTTGATGTACTCGGGAGTGGGCACGTTCGACTCGCCGAAGTAGAGCTTCAACACCCCATCCATCGACATGGCCATGTCCGCCAGTTCACGGATGCGGGACTGAGGCACGCGCTCGGCAGAGAAGGAAACGGTAGCGGGCATATTCACCGGCGGCGCGATTTCGCCACCATCAGTTCCTCAATGTTGATGAGTTCGGTGGGGTAATCGCCGGTGTAGCAGGCATAGCAGTACTCGTGGCGCTCGCTGTCGCCCACCGCCTCCCGCAAGGAGGGCAGCGACAGGTAGCCCAGGGTGTCGGCCTCCACGAACCGGCGGATCTCCTCGACCGTGTTGTTGGCGCCGATCAACTCGCTCTTGGTCGGCGTATCCACACCGTAAAAGCAGGGAGACCTGGTGGGCGGGCAGGAAATGCGCAGATGAACCTCGCGCGCGCCGGCTCGCCGCACCATGCGCACGATCTTGCGGCTGGTGGTGCCGCGCACGATCGAGTCGTCCACCAGCACCACCCGCTTGCCCTCCAGCAGGTAGCGCACCGGGTTCAGCTTCAGCTTGACCCCGAGGTCGCGAATGGCCTGCGATGGCTCGATGAAGGTGCGGCCCACGTAGTGATTGCGGATCAGGCCGTGGCGGAACGGGATGCCGGACTCGGCGGCGTAGCCCACGGCGGCAGCCACGCCCGAATCGGGCACCGGCACCACCACGTCGGCCTCCACCGGGTGCTCGCGCGCCAGCAAGCGTCCCAGCAGCTCGCGGGAAAGCTGCACCGGGCGGCCGAAAACGATCGAATCGGGCCGCGAAAAGTACACATGCTCGAAAACGCACTGGGCCCGAGGGCCCTCCGGGACGTAGCGCTCTCGCGTGAGGCCCTCGGGACCGGCGATCACCATCTCGCCGGGCTGGACTTCATCCAAATAGACCGCCCCGATCAGATCAAGGGCGCAGGTTTCCGAAGCGAAGACATAGCATTTCTTGCCTCCCGAGAGATCCATCTGCCCCATGGCGAGGGGACGGAAACCCTGCGGATCGCGTGCCACGATGATGCGCTCCTGCCCCAGGAACACCAGCGAGAAGGCGCCCTCCAGCTCGAGCAGGGCTTCGCGCAGCGCGCCCGCCAGGGTGCGTTCCCGGGAGAACGCCACCAGGTGCAGAATCACCTCGGTGTCGCTGGAGGACTGGAAAATGGACCCCTGCTGCTTCGAGTTCGCGCCGCAGCGCGGCGGCGTTGGTGATGTTGCCGTTGTGCGCCACCGCGATGTGGCCCTTGTTGCAGGCCACCGCAAAGGGTTGGGCGTTCAGCAGAGAGGTGTCCCCGGCCGTCGAGTAGCGGGTGTGGGCAATGGCCAGCTCGCCGGGCAGCCTGACGAGCTGCTCCGGCGTGAATATATCGACCACGTAGCCCATCTCTTTGACGCAGTGAACTTGGCGGCCATCGCTGGAGGCCATGCCCGCGCTCTCCTGGCCCCGGTGCTGGAGCGCGTAGAGGCTCAGATAGGCGAGATTGGCGGCTTCCGGGTGGCCGTAGATGGCGACCACGCCGCATTCTTCGTGGAGCTTGTCGAGCATAGGCCTATGCTTCGAGCGCGTTTTCCAATGCCTTTTCCCAGCCCTGGCGAAGGCTCCGCAGGTCGCAGTCCAGCAGCGCCGCACCGCGATTCCGGATCGCCAGCCCACCTTGGATGGTAACACCGATGACGGGGGCTTCCACACCGTGCCGGCGCGCGATCAGCTCGACCTCGCGAGGCTGGGCGGTTGAAATCAGGATGCGCGCAGGACCCTCGTGGAAAAGCAAGAACTCGGGCGGCATATCGCTCGCCAACTCGACAGACGCTCCCACCCCGGCCGGCCCGAAGGCGCACTCGGCCAGGGCCACCGCCAAGCCACCGTCGCTCAGGTCATGAGCCGACTCCGCCAAACCGGCAGCCACGATCTCGCGCGCCGCGGCCTGGGCCCGCTTCTCGTAGCCCATGTCCAGGACCGGGGGCAGCCCCCAGAGCTGCTTCAGAATCACTTTAGCGTACTGGCTGCTCCCGAAGCGCGTTTTATCGCACGCGCCCAACCCGCCCAGCAGCACTACCGCGCGTCCCGGCTGCTTGAAACCGATCGTCACCGGCTGGGCCATCGTCATCAGGCCGACGATTCCCAGCACCGGCGTGGGGTAGACGGCTTCGCCCAACGTTTCGTTGTACAGGCTGACGTTGCCGCCCGTGATCGGGGTCTCGAAGAACCGGCAGGCCTCCGCCATGCCCTCGATGGCCTCGACGATTTGCGCCATGATCTCGGGGCGTTCCGGGTTGCCGAAATTCAGGCAGTTGGTGGCAGCCACCGGCAGCGCGCCCACGGTCGAGAGATTGCGACAGCATTCCGCAACGGCCAGCTTGGAGCCTTCCCGGGGGTCCAGATAGCAGTAACGGCCGTTGCCGTCCAGCGCCATGGCCACCGAGGTCCCGGTCTCCTTGATGCGCAGGATGGCCGCGTCTCCGCCGGGGCCTTGGGTGGTGTTGGTGCGCACCATGTAGTCGTATTGTTCCCAGATCCATCGCTTCGAGCACAGGTCCCCGGAGGAAAGCAGAGCGAGAAAGTTTCCTTGCAGGTCCCGGCTCGAAGAATTCAGGCCCTTCCATCGGCGCTTTGCGCAGCGGAACCGTGTGCGGGCGGTCGTAGATGGGCGCCTCGTCCGCCAGGGCGCGATTGGGGATCTCGGCCACCACCACGCCGTGATCCTTCACCCGCAGCAGTCCGTCGGCGGTGACCACGCCGATGGTGGCGGCGTCCAGGCCCCACTTCCGGAACACGCAGTAGACCTCCTCTTCCCGCCCCTTCTCCACCACCAGCAGCATGCGTTCCTGAGATTCGGAGAGCATGATCTCGTAGGGCGTCATCCCAGTCTCGCGCTGCGGCACCAGCTTCAAATCGATCTCGATGCCGGTACCGCCCCGGCTGCCCATCTCGCAGGTCGAGCAGGTCAACCCGGCCGCGCCCATGTCCTGAATGCCCACGATGGCCCCGGTCTGCATCGCCTCCAGACAGGCCTCCAGCAGCAGCTTTTCCATGAAGGGGTCGCCCACCTGGACATTGGGCCGCTTCTGCTTGGACTCCTCGGTGAACTCGGCCGAGGCCATCGAGGCCCCGTGGATGCCGTCGCGGCCGGTCTTGGCGCCCACATAAATGACCGGGTTGCCCACCCCGCTGGCCCGGGCATAGAAGATCTCGTTCTTTTTAAAGACCCCCAGCGCGAACACGTTGACCAGGGGATTGCCGCAGTAGGAAGGCTCGAAGACGCACTCGCCGGCCACCGTGGGCACTCCGAAGCAGTTGCCGTAGTAGGCGATGCCCGCCACCACGCCGGCCAGGATCCTTCGGTTGCGGAGGCCGGTTTGCCGGTCGTTCAGCGGCCCAAACCTCAGCGAGTCCATCACTGCGATAGGCCGCGCGCCCATGGTGAAAATGTCCCGCAGGATGCCGCCTACCCCGGTGGCCGCGCCCTGGAACGGCTCGATGAAGCTGGGGTGGTTGTGCGATTCGATCTTGAAGGCGATGGCGTAGCCGTCCCCGATGTCGATGATGCCGGCGTTCTCCCCCGGCCCCTGCACCACCAGCTCGCTGCGTGTGGGCAGTTTCTTCAGGTGCAGCCGGGAGCTCTTGTAGGAGCAGTGTTCGCTCCACATCACGCTGAAGATGCCCAGCTCGGTGTAAGTGGGTTCGCGGCCCAGCAGCGAGACGATCTTCTCGTACTCGCTCTGGGACAACTGGTGCGCGGAAATCAGCTCTGGAGTAATTGTGCCCATATCAGCCTGTGGCTTGTAGCTTGTAGCCTGTAGTTCCTGACCCATGCCCTCTGATCGACAGGCTACACGCTACAGGCTACAGGCTTCTTCAGCGCCAGGGCGGCCGCCATGGACTCGAACACCACCAGCCCGTCGGTAGAGCCCATCAGCGGGTCGCTCGCGCGCTCGGGATGGGGCATCATACCCATGACGTTGCGCTGCGCGTTAAGGATGCCGGCGATGTCGCGCAGTGAGCCGTTGGGGTTGTCCACATAGCGGAACACCACGCGATCCTCGGCCTCCAGTTCGTCCAGCGTTCTGTCCTCTGCGTAGTAGCAGCCTTCTCCGTGGGCGATGGGCACTCGCAGAATGCGTCCCTGCTCGATGCGCGAGGTGAACGGAGAACGGCTGGTTTCGGTGCGCAATTCCACCTGGCGGCAGATGAACTTCAAGCCGCGATTGCGGATCAGAGCCCCGGGCAGCAGCCCGCATTCCACCAGGATCTGAAACCCGTTGCAGAGCCCCAGCACCAGCCCGCCCTCGCCAGCGAACCGCTTCACCGCCCCCATCACCGGCGAGAACTTGGCGATAGCCCCGCAGCGCAGGTAATCCCCGTAGGAGAAACCTCCGGGCAGGATCACCGCATCCACGTCGCCGATGGTTGGCGCGTCATGCCAGAGGAACTCCGCCGACTGCCCGAGGTTGCCCGATAGCGCATACCACGCATCGTGATCGCAATTGCTGCCTGGAAAGACGACCACCCCGAATTTCATGGAGAATCTAGTGTACTACTAAACCCCATTTGTTTGCGGCCCGCGAAGATTGCGCGTGTTGAGCGCCTTCAGTCTCGCCCCCCAATTGACGATTTGCTCATTGACGATTGACGATTCCAGTGTCCCGCCACGCCAGACACAGCAATCGTCAATCGGCAATCCCGCAATCGTCAATTTCCCCGGCACGATCGCTGCGCCCGTATACGTCGCTGGCGGCGTTGTCTGGTTGCGGCTGTGCCGCGCTATGGTTCTTGGCGTCTTTGCGAGAAACAGAGCCGTTATGGAGCAGCGACCGCGGGCACCGCCTTGGCCTTGCGGCTGCGGGAACTCCGCTTTTCGACGGGAGGCTGCCGGTCGCTCTTTTTCAGCGCCGGCAAGACAATCGGGGTGACGAACTTCTTCTCGCCGAAATCATCGAACTTGATCACGATGTGCTCTTCATTGCTGGAGAGCACAGTTCCTAAGCCGAACCTTCCGTGCTCTACCTGAGCACCCTGTGGGTATGCTGTTCTGATTCCCATCCAACCATATGGTACCAAAATTGCAAACCAAAGTCGAACCGGGTTGTTTTAACCTGGGAAATGCTAGTGGTGTGAAACGGGCCTGCCAGACAGCCCGTCGGAGTTAACGTGAGACCTCAACTACGAGTTGTTTTCCTGGCTGGGCTCTTCGCCGGATCGCTGGCGGCCCAGAGGGACTGGGACCGCTGGGCGGTGGTCCTGGAAGACCCCCCGCTGGCCGCCCAGGTGGCCTCGCGTAAGGACCTGCGCGCCACAGTCGCCCTGGAAGCCGGGGTCCGAATCGAGGCGGCGCAGCAATCGCTTCGCCGGCAGCTCGCCGAACGCAACCTCCGGGTGACGGGTTCGGTCAAGACGTTGCTGAATGCCGTGTTTGTGAAGGCCTCGCGCGAACAGGTCGAGGAGTTGGCTAAGCTGCCGGGTGTCCGGGCTGTGGCCTACATGCCGCCCCTGCGGCTGCTTCTGGATAAGGCCATCGACCTGGTCAATGCGCCCCAGGCCTGGAATGTGGTGGGAGGCATCGAGAACGCGGGCGCCGGAGTCAGGATCGGAATCATCGACACGGGCATCGATCAAAACCACGCGGCCTTCCAGGACAGCTCCCTGAGTGTGCCGGCCGGATATCCCAAGTGCCGAGGGGACGATTGTGCCTACGCCAACAGGAAGGTGATCGCGGTGAGGAGCTATGTGGATATGCTGGTGGGCGGCGAGGATCCCCCCACCTCGCGGCCCGATGATCTTTCGCCCCGCGACCGCATCGGCCATGGCACCGCGGTGGCCATGATAGCGGCTGGAGCGCGGAACAGCGGCCCCAGCGCCACCATCACCGGCGTGGCCCCCAAGGCCTATCTGGGCAACTACAAGATCTTCGGCTCGCCCGGGGTCAACGACGTTACCTTCTATGACGTTCTGATCCAGGCGCTCGAGGATGCCTTCAACGACGGTATGGACATTGTCACTCTCTCGCTGGGCAGTCCGGCCGTGTATGGTCCGCTGGACCTGGGCGTCATCTGCGGGGAGACCGGATCGAACGCCTGCGACGTGCGGGCTCAGGCCGTGGAGAACGCCATGAAGGCGGGTATGGCGGTGGTGGTTCCGGCAGGCAATGACGGGGATCTGGGATACCGGTTCCCCACCCTGAACACTATTCACACGCCCGGCACCGCGCCCTCCGCCATCACGGTTGGGGCTTCGACCAACTCCCACATCTGGTTCTCCGCCGTGCGTGTTACCGGCAGCGATGCTCCGGCCAATCTCCGCAGCATCCCGGCGCGCTTTGGGGACGGCCCCAAGCCAAACGGGCCATTGACGGCGCCCTTGCGCGACGTCGCGCAGTTGCAGGATGACGGGCGGGCCTGCTCGGGCCTGACGGCCGGGTCGCTGGCCGGGGCCATCGCCTTGATCCAGCGCGGCAACTGCGCCTTCGCCACCAAGGTCAACAACGCCCACAAGGCCGGCGCGGTAGCCGTCCTCATCTACCAGGTGGACGGCTCGGACTACATCTTCTCTCCGGCCTACTTGACCGAAACCGGGATTCCCGCGGTGCTCATCGGCAACACCGACGGAAGGAACCTGAAGAGCTTCCTGGCATCCCACCCGGAACGCGCAGTGACGCTGGATCCGGCGCTGGCGGCGCTCAATGCCGAGTTCGACACGGTGGCCGATTTTTCCTCCCATGGGCCTGCTATCGGCGACTCGAACATCAAGCCGGAACTGGTGGCGGTGGGGACCGATCTGTATACGGCTACCCAGCGCTACGATCCTAACGGCGAGTTGTACGATCCGGCCGGCTACACGGCCACGCAAGGGACCAGCTTCTCGGTCGCCATGGTAGCGGGCGCAGCCGCCATGGCGAAACAGCGCAACCCCGGACTGACCGCCGCACAATTGAAGTCCGCTGTGGTCAACACCGCCAGCCAGGGAATCCTGGACGACGCCGGGGCGGCGCGCGTGACCGCGGTCGGCGCTGGGAAACTGAACACCGAAGCGGCCGTGAAGACCGCCGTCACCGCCGAACCGGCCACCCTGTCTTTCGGAGTGGTGACCACAGCCGTCCTGGGATCGTCGCGCACACTGAGAATCAGCAATGCGGGCAACGCCCGCGTGCAGTTGAGCCTGACAATTGCGGCGCGCGATCAAAATCCGCTGCTGGCGCTAAGCGGGGATTCCCTGGCGCTAGACCCGGGTCAATCGGGCTCCCTCAGCGTGAGGCTCGCTGGAAGCATGCCGGTTCCGGGCGCCTATGAAGGCGCCATCATCATCAAGGGTGGCCCCGTGGACCTGCGGGTCCCCTATCTCTACCTGGTTGGAGATGGCGCACCACACAACATCTTTCCGCTCCTGGGCTCCGACTTCATCGGCGCCGTCAGCGAGACCAAGTGCTGGCGGCAGCTCGCTTTCAAGCTGATCGACCAGTTCGGAGTCCCGGTACGAAATGCCTCGGTGCGATTCCGAGCCACCATCGGCGGGGGTTTTATCGACTTGGCCGACGAGAAAACCGACATCTATGGCATCGCGGCGGCCCTGGTGTGTCTGGGGCCCCAGTTGGGCGATCAGGAGTTCACCGCGGAAACCAGCGGCCTGACGGTGTACTTCGATGGTCGGGCGCGCCTGCGCCCCAGCATTGAGACCAATGGGGTAGTGAACGCCGCCAGCTTCGAGCGTGGCAAGGCGGTAGCGCCGGGGTCCTATATCGCCATATTCGGCCGCGGTCTGAGCGAATCCACCCGCGTGTTCTCCACCCCCTATCTGCCGCTTTCGCTGGCCGGAGTCAGCGTCAGCTTCGATGTGCCCTCGAAAAAACTCAGCCTACCGGGGCGCCTGCATTTCGTCAGCGACGGGCAAGTCAACGTCCAGGTGCCCTGGGAGTTGCAGGGGCTGAACTCCGCCCTGACCAAGGTCAGCATCGGCGACACCTCCAGCGCGGTCTACACCGTGCCTCTGTCGGACTACGCGCCCGCCTTCTTCGAATACACGGAGCCCTCCAGCGGGCGACAGTTCATCGCCGCCCTGGATGAGAACTACCGGCTGATTGGCAGCGGCAACCCAGCCCGGCCGGGCCGCACCGTCCAGCTCTACGCCAACGGCCTGGGTCCGGCGGACAATCAGCCCCCGAGCGGTGAGGTCACGCCGGCGCAACCTTTGGCGCAAACGCGGGTTATTCCCAGTGTCACCATCGGGGGGCGCCCGGCCTCTGTGCAGTTCTGCGGGCTGGCGCCTTACAATGTCGGCTTGTATCAGATCAACGTGGTCGTGCCGGGCGATATCGCTACTGGGATCCAGCCGGTCGTCATCAACGCCAGCGGCGTGGTCTCAAAAACGGCCAGCTTGCCGATACAGTAAGTAGGCTCATCCTATGACGCGTGTGTGGTATCCTTCCGCTCTGGGCGTCGCTGCTGGCGGCGCAACGTGTTCCTGATTCCTACATTGTTGAACTGGCCGGAGATCCTGCGGCGGTTCACATGTCCCAGCAGGGCAGGCGAGCGGCCCTGGAGCAGCGCGCCCGGATACGGGCCGCGCAACTCGAAGTGGGGCGCGCCCTCGAAGAAGCCGGCGCCCAAATCCAGGATTCCGTGGACACGGTGGCCAATGCTCTGTTCGTCCGCATTCCTGATTCCGAGGCGTGGCGGCTGGCCGCGGTACCGGGCGTGCGGCGGGTCCACGCCGTGCGCCAGTTCAAGCTCCTGCTCGACCACGCGCTGCCGTTACACGGCGTCCCGGAGGCTTGGCGGCAGATCGGTGGCATGGACCGCGCCGGGGCCGGCATCAAGCTCGCCATTCTCGACACCGGCATCGATCGGAACCATCCGGGTTTTCAAGACGCCTCGCTGGCCATGCCGCCCGGGTATCCCAAGTTCAGCAAGCAAGCCGATCAGGCGTTTACCAGCGCCAAGGTGATCGTGGCCCGCAGTTACGAGGACGACCCGAATCCGGACGACCAGTTTGGGCATGGGACGGCAGTCGCCATGGCGGCGGCCGGGGTGCCCAATCAGGGGCCGCTGGCGTTCATTACCGGAGTGGCGCCCAAGGCCTACCTGGGCAACTACAAGGTCAGCATCGGGGCCACCCAGAGCGCCTACAACCGGACCATCCTGAAAGCCCTGGATGATGCGCTGGCCGACGGCATGGACGTGATCAACCTGAGTTTCGGGGACGTGCTGGCGGCACGGCCCAGTGACGACATCGTCGTGGACGCCATCGAGAGGGCTAGCGTGGCTGGCGTGATCGTCGTTGTGGGTGCGGGGAACGGGGGCCCGGACCCCAATACTATGGGCTCTCCGGCCACCGCGCCCTCCGCCATTGCGGTGGGGGCCTCCGGGAACGATCGGGCGCTGGTGCCGGTGGTCAACATAGAGGGCGCCTTTCCGTACCTGGCTATTCCCGGGACCGGCCCCGCGCCGGACGAACCCATCACCGCGCCCCTGGCGGATGTCGCCACGCTGGACCAGAACGGCATGGCCTGCGGACCTCTCCCGGAGGGCAGTCTCGCCGGAAAGATCGCCCTGATTCTGCGGGGCGTCTGCTACTTCGCCGACAAGCTCGACAATGTCCAGATAGCCGGTGCGCTGGCGGCTTTGGTGTACACCGATGCCGACCGCCCGGACGCCGATTTCATCATGAACGTGGGCGACGCCACGTTGCCTGCCATGCTGGTGAGCTACATGGATGGCATGGATATCAAGGCTCGCATGGCAGCCAGCCCGGACCTGAAAGCGACTATGTGTTTCATTGCCGGCCCCTACCCACTCGACCCCAACCGGGTAGCTTCGTTTTCCAGCCGGGGACCCAACCCGGACCTGGCGATCAAGCCCGACCTGTTGGCCGTGGGCACCTGGGTCTACACGGCAACACAGAAAACCTATCCGTCTGCGGACAGCATGTACGATGCTTCCGGCTACATCCTGGAGGACGGCACCAGCTTTTCGGCGCCCTTGGTAGCCGGTGCAGCCGCCCTATTGAAGGCAGCGCGTCCAGGCCTGACGGTCCAGCAATACCGCTCCCTGCTGATCAACACCGCCAGCACGCTGCGGCTGGGCATCCTGGCCAACCCGGCTCCCGTGCAGCGGGCCGGCACGGGCCTGCTGAACCTCCCGGCTGCCCTCGAAAGCACCGCGACGGCATTTCCCGCCTCGCTGAGCTTCGGCGTGGGCAACAGTACCATGGACCTTTCCAGAGACGTGACGATCTCGAATGTCGGCGCGGCCTGGGAGACTTTTTCCATTTCCGTCCAGCCCATCGGCAGCGGGGCCATGCCCTTTCTTTCCACCAACACGGTTCAGCTCGATCCGGGCAAGGCGCTGGCCGTGACGCTGAGCTTCACCGGCACGGCTCTGGAGCCTGGCGAATACCAGGGATTCGTTCAGGTTCAGGGCGCCACCGCCACGACCCCTGTTCGCATTCCCTACTGGTACGCCGTGCCGTCGAGCACGCCGCGATACCTTACCGTGCTGTACTCCGAAGAACAAGCTACCGTGGGCAGGTATCTGAGAAACGGCATCGTCTTTCGCGTGACCGACCCATCCGGAATCGCGCTGCTCGACGCCAACCCTGCCGTCACAGCTACTTCCGGAGGTGGCGTCGTAAACAGTGTTCGTCTGGTGGACAACGAAGTCCCGGGAGCCTACACGGTGAATCTCACCTTGGGCCTGCGCGCCGGCGAGAACGTCTTCCAAATCCAGGCCGGCAATCTGACGCAGGACGTCACCATCGAGGGCACCGCGCCTTAACCGGCGCCTCGGCATCCCGCGTTTTGATTCTGTTATTCCGCGCCCCCCTGATCTATAATTACACTCTGGGAGCACTCCCCTCTCCATGGAAGACTTGAAGAAGAGACTCCAGGAGGAAATTGCGGCGCTGGAGTACGAGCTGCGCAACGAATTGCCCAAGGAGATCCTGCGCGCCCGGGCCCTGGGGACTTGAGCGAGAATGCCGAATTCCACGCCGCCAAGGAACGCCAGGGCTACGTCAACGTGCGGCTGGGGCAGCTCCGGCAGCGCCTGGCCGAACTCTCCATGGCGGACCTCTCTAAGATCCCTCGGGACCGCGTCGGACTGGGCTCCGAGGTCGTGGTGATGGACCTCCACAAGAGCGAAGAGATTACCTACAAGCTGGTCACCAGCGAGGAGTCCGACGCAGCCAAAGGCTGGATCTCGGCTGCTTCTCCGATCGGCAGAGGGCTGCTGGGAAAAGAAGTAGGAGACACCGTCAGATTCCCGATTCCTGGTGGCACCCGAGAGCTGGAAATCCTGAAACTGACCACCATTTACGACCTGGGAACCTGAACCTGTGATGACTTACACGCGCGCGATTGGTCTGGCCTGCAACAGAGTCATCACGCTCATCGTCCGCGGGCTGGCGCTTTCCCGGATTCATCCGGATGCTCTGACCTTTATTGGTCTGGTGATCAACGCCATTGCCGCCGTGCTGCTGGCCTCCGGCAGATTCTTCGTCGCCGGCTTGCTGATCATCAGCGCCGGCCTGTTCGACATGGTGGATGGCCGCGTGGCCCGGGAAACCCACAAGGTCACGGCCTTCGGCGGGTACTTCGACTCGGTGGTGGACCGCTACTCCGACCTGGTCCTGCTGATGGGCCTGCTGGTCTACTACGCTTCCATCAACCGCTTTTTCTACATCGTGCTGACCGCCGTGGTGATGACCGGCTCCGTAATGGTGAGCTACACCCGCGCCCGCGCCGAGAGCATCATCCCCAAGTGCAAAGCCGGATTCATGGAGCGCCCGGAGAGAATCGTGCTCCTGATTATAGGCGCCCTGTCCAACCGTATGGCCCCCGTGCTGTGGGTCATTGCGGTTTTCGCCAACGTTACGGTCATCCACCGCATGATCCACACCTGGCAGGAGACCAAGCGCCTGGAAGTCCGCCGCTAGGCCCCGGAGCCTGCGCTACCCTTCCAAGATGACCAGCGCCATGCCCACACTGGCGGTGTGGGTGAGCGAAAGCGAGATGGATTTCATTCCTAGCCCCTGGGCGACCCTGGCGGCCTGGCCGTGCAGCCTCAGAGTGGGCTTGCCCGAGGGCAGGTTGGCCACCTCGAAGTCCTGCCAGCGCACCCCCGCTCGCCAGCCCGTGCCGATGGCTTTCATGCCGGCTTCCTTAGCCGCAAACCGGGCCGCGTATCTCTGTAAGCGGTTGGCCTTGCGCTCGACGTAGGCAATTTCGGCGGGCGTGAAGACGCGCTCCAGGAATCGCCGCCCGTGACGCTCGATGGCCTGGCGGATACGATCCACTTCCGCCAGGTCCAGTCCCGTGCCCAGAATCACAACCCGGCTCCGGAAGTGGTGATCGTCAATCGCCCGTGCTTAACGCCCTTGGTGCTGATCAACGTATCGGCGATCTTCCTGACGTCAGCCGCCCGGCCCCGCACCACCAGCACCTCCAGGCAGTTGTCGTGATCCAGGTGGACGTGCAAGGTCGAGAGAATGTGGTGGTAGAACTCGTGCTGGAGGTCGGTGAGTTTTTCGTTCAACAGGCGCACGTGGTGGTCGTAAACAATGGTGACCGTACCCACCACCTTGCTGTCGGGCGCCTCCCAGGCCTTCTCGATCAACTCCTCACGGATCAGGTCTCGAAAGGCTTCCGATCGGTTGGTGTATCCTCGCCTGGCGATCAAGGCGTCGAACTTGGCCAGTAGATCGGAATCGATGGCCACGCCAATCCGGCTCAGTTCGCTCATTTGAAAACTGATTATAGCCCCTCCGGCGCCCTGCTGGCGGGTGTGTAGTCTCTTTTGGGAGGTCTGGGCATGTTCTTCCGTCTATTGCTGCTGGCAGGCTTCGCCATCCACCTGTTGCCGGCCCAGGAATCGCGGGCGACCATCGTGGGACGGGTCGTTGACCCTTCGGGCGCCGTGGTTATCGGCGCGAAGGTCCACGCCACCAACACGGCCCAAAACACGCGGGTGTCCACTCAGGTCAACGATCAGGGCTACTACGAGATTTCCTACCTGCTGCCCGGCGTATACCGGGTGGAGGTGGAGCTGACCGGATTCAAGAAATCCGTTCGGGACGGCATCGAGCTGCGGGTCAACGACCGCATGCCGCTGGACTTCACGCTGGCGGTGGGGGATCTGGCCGAATCCGTGGTGGTCACGGGCGAGACCCCGCTGCTGGAGTCGCAGACCGCCTCGATCGGCATGATCATGGACGAACGGCGGGTCTCCGCGCTGCCCATCGTAGGTGGCAACCCCTTCTACCTGGTACGGCTCTCGCCCGGCGTGATCTCGATCGACGGACGCTATGCCGGCAACCCCATCGACCAGGGCGCCGCCACCGGCGTCATCGTCAACGGCACGCGGAGCAACTCCAGTGAGCATCAAGACCGGGACGAATACCCTGCACGGCACCGCGTACCATTACGACTCGCGCTGGCGGGCCGTGCCCTGGCACACCAACAAGTACATCTACGACCCCACCACGGGCACCGACTTCGAGGCCAAGAAGAAGCTGATGATCGAGGGCTGGCTGCACCAGCACTGGGGCACGAGCCTCAGTGGTCCGGTCCGTCTGCCCAAGATCTATGATGGGCGCAGCCGTACCTTCTGGACCTTTGCCTACGAGGGCCTCTATATCCGCCGCAACCTGAGCGGCACCTACACCGTGCCCACCCTGTCGCAGCGCAAAGGCGATTTCTCGGACCTGCTGAAGCTGGGTTCGAAGTATCAGATCTACGACCCGGCCACCACCAGGCCCACGACCCAGGCGGGCCGTTTTACCCGCGATCCGCTCGTGGGCAACATCATCCCGGCCAGCCGCATCGACCCCATAGCGCTCAAGATCGTACCCTACCGGCCGGAGCCGAACCAGCCGGGCACTGCGGATTTCCAGCAAAACTACTTCCGCACTCGCAGCATCAACCGTGATAACCGGAACATGATCGGGCGCCTGGACCACAACTTCGGCGAGAACCATCGCGTCTTCTTCCGCCTGAACAACGCCCAGCACGACAACAAGTCAGACGAGCTGCCCACCATCGCCACGGGCGGCGACATCCTGGACCGCACCGGCTACGGCCTGGCGTTGGATGACGTGTACGTCTTCAGCCCGCAGTTGCTCCTCAATCTCCGCTATGGCTTGGCCTACCAGCAACCGATCACCTCGCGCTTCAGCCAGGGCTTCGACCTGGCTTCGCTCGGCTTCCCCCAGAGCCTGATTGACGAGATCAAGCGCAAGAACGACCCGGCGGGCATCGCTTTCCCGCAGATTACGGGCACCACCTACACCGGCTTGAGCAACAACGGCGGCAACAGCACCACCACTTACTACCACACGTTCGGCGGCACCCTGACCAACATCCGGGGCGGCCATAGCATGAAGTTCGGCGGCGAGTACCGTCTCATGCGCGAGAACGGTCATGGCTACGGGAACGTGGCGCCGCAAATCAACCTGGGAACCAACTATGCGCGGGGACCGCTGGACAACTCGACCGCCGCGCCAATTGGACAGGACCTGGCTTCCTTGTTTTTCGGAAGGCCCAGCGGCGGACAGATCACCATCAACGCCTCCCGTGCCGAGCAGAGCGGCTACACCGCGTTCTTCTTCCACGACGACTGGCGCCTCACCCGGAAGCTGACCGTCAACCTGGGGCGGCGCTGGCGTACTACGCCAAGGCGCCCATCGCGGAGGTGCCGGTGGCGAATTTCAGGACCCTGGGCGGACTGCTGTTCGCCGGCGTAGGCGGACGCCCGCAAGCGCTGTGGAACGGAGACAAGAACAACTTCGCGCCCCGTGTCGGCCTGGCCTACCAGTTGAACACCAAGACCGTGATCCGCTCCGGCTACGGCATCTTCTTCGACGTGCTGGGCATTGACCGCACGGATGTCAACCAGGGCGGCTTCAGCCAAGCCACCAACCTCATTCCCAGCCTCGACAACGGCATGACCTTCCGCGCCACGCTGTCGAATCCCTTCCCGGACGGGCTGTAAGTGCCGGCGGGCGCCAGCGCCGGGCTGGCGACCTACCTGGGCCGCGGTATCTCGTTCTTCGATGACAAGCCGCTCAATCCTTACATGCAACGCTGGTCCTTCTCCATCCAGCGGGAACTGCCCTGGCGTGTGCTGATCGAGACCGCTTACGTCGGAAACCGGGGCACCAAGCTGGCGGTCAGCCGGGAACTGAACCCGGTAGCGCGCCAGTACCTGTCCACCTCAGGGGAGCGCGATCAGGCCACCATCGACTACCTCAGCTTTCAGGTGACCAACCCATTCTTCGAGATCCCCGAGTTCGCGGGAACCGGCCTGGGCAACCAGCGCGTAGCCCGGTCCCAGCTTGTGCGCCCGTATCCGCAGTTCCAGAGCATATCGGCCAACTACCCCATCGGCTACTCCTACTTCCACTCGCTCCAGGTGGGGGCTGAAAAACGCCTCAGCTCGGGCGTGAACTTCCAGATGGCCTGGACCTGGTCCAAGTTCATGGCGGCGGACAGCTTCCTGAACGACTCCGACCCCGTACCCTATAAGGTCATAACGGACCAGGACAACACGCACCGGTTCGTGTTCAGCGGCATCTACGAGTTCCCCTTCGGCAACGGCAAGAAGTGGGGCAGCAGCGCGGCGTGGTGGGTCGATTCCATGATCGGCGGCTGGCAGTTGCAGGGCTGGTTCGAGGGCCAGAGCGGCGACACGCTGGGCTTCGGCAACGCCATCTTTCGGGGCAACTTGAAGGACGTTCCGCTGCCGGTCAGCGCGCGCCGCACCGAGCGCTGGTTCAACGTGGATGCCGGCTTCGAGCGCGATAGCAGAAAGGCGCTGGCCAGCAACATCCAGGTCTTTCCCCCGCGCTTCAGCGGGGTCCGCGCCGACGGCATCAATAATTTCGACCTGTCGCTGTTCAAGCACTTCCGCATCCGCGAGAACCTGAAGGCGCAGTTCCGGCTGGAGAGCTTCAACGCGCTCAACCACGTGCAGTTCGCCGCCCCGAACACCACTCCGACCAGCACCGCCTTCGGCACCATCACCGGCGAGTTCGGGCACGGCCAGCGCCAGATCACGCTGGCCATCAAGCTGATCTTCTGATTTCGCTGCTTTGCGCCCAACGCGAGCCTGGTGGCACGCTTGTGCATTTCGTGCTACTGTAGGTACTCCGATGCATATTCCGGATGGCTTTCTGTCCGCACCCGTGTGGTTGGGCCTGGATGCGGCAGGCGTGGCGGCGGTGGGATACCTGGCGCGGCGGGCGCAGCTCGAGTTGGAGGAGGCCAGGGTACCGCTGCTGGGCGTGATGGGCGCCTTCGTGTTCGCCGCGCAGATGATCAACTTTCCAGTGGGGATGGGCACCAGCGGACACCTGCTGGGCGCGGCGCTGCTGGCCATCACTCTGGGGCCTGCCGCCGCCAGCATCGTGATGACGGCCATCCTGGCCATCCAGGCGTTCGTGTTTCAGGACGGCGGTGTTCTGGCGCTGGGCGCCAACGTGCTCAACATGGCGGTCCTGGGGGTCCTGGCCGGATATTTGCCGTACCGCCTGTGGGGCGCGGGCCGGCTTCGAAAAGCCGCGATCTTCCTGGGGGGCGCTTTCTCGGTGCTGGTCGGGGCCATCCTGGCTATCGTTGAGCTGCTGCTTTCCGGAGTATCTATGCCGCCCTCGATCCTGGGGGTTTCCCTGGTTCTGTTCGCGATCACCGCGGCCCTGGAAGGCGCCATCACGCTGGCTGTGGTCGAGGGCGTCGAGGCGCTCAACGCCGGCTTCGTGCGACAGCCGTCGAGGGCGCGTTCCTCGGCGGTCGGAATCCTGGCGCTGGCGGCGGTGCTGCTGGCCGCGCTGGGCATCCTGTTCGCCTCCGCTCACCCGGACGGTCTGGAAAAACTGGCGGAAAACCTGGGGCTGGCCTCCAGGGCCAGAACTCTGTTCTCGACCCCGCTGACGGATTACAGGCTTCCTTTCCTGAAGTCCTCCTGGTTCAGCAAAGCCTCCGCCGGGTTGGTCGGGCTGGCGCTGATTTACGGGGTGTGCCTGCTGGTGGGGCGCTTGCTTTCGCGCCGGAGGAGCGCTTAGTTGCATCACCTGGTCCTGGAGCGCTGGAGTCGCGCCCACAGTGTGCTCCACGCCCGCGATCCCCGCGCCAAGATTCTGCTCCTACTGGCGTTTTTGATTGCCGTGGCCACCACGCCGCGGATCTCGCTGGCGTCGGTTCTCTGTTACGCATGTGTGCTGCTCGTGGGAATCTCTCTGGGGCGTTTGCCGGCGGGGGCCATTCTGGCGAGAGCGGCCGTGGTGTTGCCGTTCTCCGCCACTTTCGCCCTGCTGAGCATCTTGGCGGGAGACAGGGAACGGGCTTTGGCGCTGCTGGTGAAGAGCTATTTCTCGGCCCTGGCGGTGCTGCTGCTGGCAGCCGTCACGCCGCTGCCGAAATTGTTGCGCGGGCTGGAGTCGCTTGGGGCCCCGCGCGTTCTGACCTTGGTGGTGCAGTTCCTGTATCGATACCTGTTCGTGATTTCCGAGCAGGCCCAGCACATGCGGCTGGCGGCCCTGTGCCGGGGTTTGGGCTCGCGGGCGCTTGGCGGCGGCCGGATAGGTTTTCGAGCGGCCGCCGGCGCCGTGGCGGTCTTGTTTGCCCGCTCCTATGCGCGGGCGCAAGGCATTCACAGCGCCATGCTGGCCCGGGGATTTCAAGGACGCATCGAACTGCTGTCAGCTCCGCACATCGGCACGCTGGACGGTCTTTTTCTTTTCTGCGGACTTGTATTGCTCCTCGTGCTGCGTCTGTTCCTGGAGGTATTCCGGTAGTGTACCCGGCTGAAGGCTGATGGCTGCTCCGTTAATCGAGGTTCGCGACCTGCGTTTTCGCTACGAAGACGGCACGCTGGCTCTGGACGGCGTGGACTTCCAGCTCTTTCCGGGCGAGACCGTCGCGCTGTTCGGTCCCAACGGCTCGGGCAAGACGACCTTCGTTCACCATCTCAACGGGCTGCTGTCGGGAGAGGGATTCGTTTCCGTGTGCGGCCTGAAGGTGGAGAAAAAGAACCTTCCCCTGGTGCGCAGGAAAGTCGGCCTGGTTTTTCAAGACTCCGATGAGCAGCTTTTCATGCCCACCGTGCTCGAGGACGTGGCCTTCGGGCCGCTCAATCTGGGGCTGGCGCCCGAGGAGGCGCTCGCCGCGGCCCGCCGGGCGCTGGAGCAGGCCGGCATGGGGGAACTCATCGAGAAAGCGCCCTACCACTTAAGCGCTGGAGAAAAGCGACGGGTGGCGCTGGCTGGGGTGCTGGCCATGCAGCCGGAAATCCTGGTCCTGGACGAACCCACTACCTTCCTGGATCCGCCCGGGCGGCGGGACCTGCTGGAATTACTGCGGCGACTGCCCCAAGCCAAGATCGTCGTTACTCACGATACTTCGTTTGCGCGAGCGCTGGCCACACGCGCGCTTTTCTTTCAGAAAGGCAAGATTGTACTCCAAGGCCCCCTCGAGCAGATCATCCAGCGCTTCCGCTGGGACCCGCTGGCGGAACCTGGCGCTCCCGCGGTCCTGGCGTGAGGGGACGAGCTGAAGCGCGCCCCTCAGGCCGCTCCGGCTTCCCTCTTGCGGTATTCCGCCCACCGGCGCTTCTGCGCCATGGAAATCCGTTTTCGCGCCGCCGCGCTCAGGGGACGTCTTGCCCCAGCCTTCTTTCGCTTGCCCGCTGCAGCGCGGGGCTTGCGTCTCCTGGGCCCAGCCAGTATCGCCCGCACCTGTTGAATCTGAGCCGCGATCCTCTGCCTCTGCGCCTCCAGACCATCCAGGGCCGCGCTCAGCAGAGCCGCATCCGCTGTCGCCTTAGCTCTCCGCATAACTTCACCCGACTACACGATACCACAGAGCTACTTATAGCATCCCGCTAAAAAGTGTTACTGCGAATCGCAAATGATAGTAACCGGCCCATCGTTGACAAGGTGCACAGCCATCATGGCCTGAAAGACACCGGCTTCGAACGGAACATTTCGGGCACGCACCGACTGGAGAAAGTATTCATAAAGGGCGCGGGCCTGCTCGGGAGGGGCGGCCAGATCGAAACTGGGCCGGCGGCCTTTGCGGCAGTCGCCGTACAAAGTGAATTGCGACACCACCAGCAGGCTTCCGCCGGTGTCTTTCAGACTGCGGTTCATCTTCCCTTCCTCGTCCGGAAAGATGCGCAGTCCCGCCACCTTGTCGGCCAGGTATTCGGCGTCCGATCGCGTATCCGTCCGGGCGATTCCAAGCAGGGCCACCAGGCCCGGCCCGATCGAGCCAACCACCTGACCCTCAACTTCCACCCGCGCTTCCGTTACTCGCTGCAACACCACTCGCATATGGTATAAGTATGCCAGAGAGTTTTCGCGCTGATGATTGAAACTTACGCCTACGCCCGCGCCGGTTTTCTCGGAAATCCCAGCGACGGTTATTACGGGAAAACGATATCTTTCCTGGTCCGGAATTTCCGGGCCAGAGTTCTGCTTTATCCCAGCGCGCGCCTGGAAATCAAACCCTCCAAAGCCGACATGCCGATCTTCGAGGATCTGGAGGACCTTTACCGCACTACCCGCTGGCGGGGCTATTACGGAGGGATCCGGATCATTCAGGCCTTAACAGTCCGGTTCATGGATTACTGCCGGGAGCAGAACGTCCCGCTGCCCAATCGCAACTTTGCCATGGAGTATGAATCGAACATCCCCATGCGGCTGGGCCTGGGCGGCTCCAGCGCCATCATCACCGCGGCCCTGCGGGCGCTCTGCTGCTATTTCGACCTGGACATTCCGCCTGCCATCCAAGCCAACCTGGCGCTGGAAACCGAAACCAGAGAACTGGGCGTCCCGGCGGGCCTCCAGGACCGGGTGATTCAGGCCTATGAAGGACTGGTCTACATGGATTTCGCCAGGGACCTCATGGACAAGCAGGGCTATGGGAACTACGAGCGCCTGGACCCCAGCCTGCTGCCCAGCCTGTACGTGGCCTACCGCACCACGCTCAGCGAAGGTACCGAGGTCTTCCACACCAACGTGCGCGAGCGGTGGCGTGCCGGGGACCCGGTGGTGCTGGATGCGATGAACACCTGGGCGCGCTATGCCGAACAGGGCCGCCAGGCCTTGCTCGACCGCGACTACGCCACTCTGGACCGGCTCATCGACGCCAACTTCGACCTGCGCGCCAAGATCTACCGCATCAGCGAGGACAACCTTCAGATGATTCAGACGGCCCGTCGCGCGGGCGCCACCGCCAATTTCGCCGGCTCGGGCGGCGCCATCGTGGGCACCTACAAAGGCGAGCCAATGTTCCAGGCGCTGGTCTCGGCCTTGCAGCCTGTGGGTGTGGCGGTCTTCAAGCCGGTGATCGTCGAGACAGCATCATGATGTCTCCCTGATATCCTCATAATGTGAGAACGACACTGACCCTTGTGAAGATTGATTCATTGGCGATTGAATCATTGACGATTGCACTACGGCCTCTGGGCGTGGCTCCGCCAATCGTCAATGAGAAAATCGTCAATCGTCAATTCCCCCGGCAGGGCGGCTCTTGCCGCAGGAGCCGCGAGAGCTCCTGACCGCCCCACCCTCAAGGCCGGTTCAGGTACTTCTCGTAGAGCCGGTGGTGCTTGTTTTCCAGGTCAACCACCTTGCCCTTGATGAAGCACTGCTTGATCTGCGTGCGCGTCTCCAGCGGATCGCCGTCGGTGACGATAAGATCCGCCCACTTGCCTTTCTCGATTGAGCCGAGCTGCTCGCCCACCCCCCAGATCTCCGCAGGATTCAGCGTCACCGCCTTGAGCCCCTCCTGCTGAGGCAGGCCAAACGCCACGGCCATGGCGGCTTGATAGGGGAGGTTGCGAACGGCCGACGTCGAGAAGGTGCCGAAGGCGATCTTCACGCCGGCCCTATGCAGCTCCGCCGGCAGCGTGTAGGCCCTGTCATACGGGTCGTCCTCCTGCGACGGCAGCGAAAGCGTCGGACCCAGCACGACCGGAATGTTCTTCGACTTCAGCTCCCCGGCCAGCTTGAAGGCCTCGTCGCCTCCTGCCAGCACCATGCGGATCTTCTCCCGCTCCGCGAAACGCAGCGCCTCCCGGATGGCCCGTTCTCGCTCGGCTCCAATGACTACCGGCTGCTTGCCTTCCAGCACCGGCAGCATGGCTTCGAACTTCAGATCGGTCTCGGTGGCGCCCGCCGCCTTGGCCTTTTGATACCGCCGCGCTTGCTCGAAGAAATCCTGGAGCTGCTGCAAGCGGCGCTCGTAGTTCCTTCTTGCTTCGGCGTACGGCGTGCGGCTCCTGCCCTCCGCCATCGCAAAGCGAGGCGAGGTGGTCTGAATCACCGGAAATCTGAGGTTCATGGCCGCCGAGGGGCGGACTTCCATCTCTTGCCAGGTCCATCCATCCAAGTGAATGAGCGCAGACTGGCCACAGACGATGCCGCCCGTCGGCATGGTGATGACCGTGGTGATGCCGTTAGCGCGCGTGACCGGGATATGCTCGCTGGCCGGGTTGACCGCAATGATGGCGCGAAGCTGGGGATTGAAATCGCCGATCTCCGCGGTATCGTTGGTCTCCCGCACCGAGCCGATCTCCGACAGGCCGATTTCGGTGGCCGAATCGATCATGCCAGGGTAGACGTGCAGCCCTTTTGCATCGACGACGCGGATGCCCTTGGGCGCCGCCACCTTTGCCCCCACCTCCACGATCCTGCCGTCCCTGACCAGCACGGCCCCGTTGGCAATGTCCGCGCCGGAGACTGGATGGATCGTGGCCCCGCGCAGCAGGAAACTATCGTCCGTTCCGGCCGCCAGCGGCAGCGAACACAGCAGAGCAATGAGTAAAGTCTTCATGACGGCCTCCTCAGCCCGGCGGCCCCGTTCTCCTTTGTTGCTCCTTTTGTTGCTCCCTGGCCTTCTCGAGCAGCGCCTTCGTGCGGCCTTCCCGCTCGCTCCTCTGGCTCACGTCGCGGTCCCGGTCGAAATACAGCTCGCCGTCGATCACCACCTTCTGCACCTTAGCGTAGTTCGAAAGCGGGTGCTTATCGAAAATCACCAGGTCCGCGTCCTTCCCCGGCTCAATCGAACCCACCCGCTTGTCGATGTCCAGTTGCTTGGCGGGATTGATGGTGATCAGCGCCAGCGCCTCGTCCTCGCTCAAGCCGCCGTACTTGACGGCCTTGGCGGCCTCCTGATTGAGGTGGCGCATCAGCTCGGCCGAATCGGAGTTTAGCGAGACCAGCACCCCTTTGCGCATCAGGATGGCAGCGTTGTACGGGATGGCGTCGATGGCTTCCATTTTGTAGGCCCACCAGTCGCTGAAGGTGGTGGCGCTGGAGTTGTGCGCCGCGATCTCCTTGGCCACCTTGTATCCCTCCAGCACGTGAATCAGAGCGTGGATGCGGAAGTGGAACTCATCGGCCAAGCGCAGCAGCATCAGGATCTCGTCGGCGCGATAACAGTGGGCATGCACCAGGCTGCGGCCCTCCAGCACGTCCACCAGCCGCTCCAGCTTCAAATCCCGGCGCGGCGGAACCGGCTTCTCCCCGCGCTTCACTTTGGCCTCGTACTCCCGCCACGTCTTCTGGTAGGCCACCGCCTCGGTGAAGGCCTCCCGGATCACGTCCTCGACGCCCATCCGGGTGGCGGGGTAGCGCGGGGGCACTGCGCTGGGCGTCCTGCCCACACTCCCGCTCCGCTTGGGATTCTCCCCCAGCGCCATTTTCAAAATGGGCCTGGCGCCTTCGAACAGCAGCCCCGCGGCGTCCTTGCCCCAGCGCGCCTTGATGGTCGAGCACTCCCCGCCAATCGCGTTGGCGCTGCCATGCATGACCGCCAGCGTGGTCACCCCGCCCGCCAGGGCCCGATAAATCGAGATGTCCTCCGGGTTCAAGACGTCTTTCATCGCCACCATCGAGGACACCGAAATGCTCCCCTCGTTGGTGCTCTCCGCGGCGATGTGAGAGTGCGGGTCGATGATGCCCGGTATCACGTACTGGCCGCTGGCGTCGATCACCTGCGCGCCTTCCGGAACCAGAACCTTCTCGCCGGCCTCGACGATCTTTCCGTCACGCACCAGGATGGACCCCTGGAAGCGCCCCTTGGTGACCGTCAGAACGTTGCCGTTTCGAATCACCAGCGGCGGGCCCGCCAGCACTGGGACGGCCGCCGCCAACACTAGAATCCAGAGCGGCTTCATTTCCTTTCCTCCTCGCCCGCTTCCGGCAGGGGCTCGTACTTGACTCCGTCAATGAAGACGTATTTCACCTGTGTTTTCTCCTGGAACAAATCTCCGCTGGTCACCACCAGGTTGGCGATCTTGCCCTTATCGATGCTGCCTAGCCGGTCGGCCACGCCGTAAATCTCCGCAGCGCTTAAGGTGAAGGCCCGCACCGCATCGGCCTGAGACAGACCGGCGTCCAGCGCGCGCTTGACGGCCCTCTCAAAGTCCCGCGGCGCGGTGACGCCATCCGAGTAGAACGCGAACCGGACGCCCGCTTTGGCCAGCACCGCCGGCGTCGAGGGCGCGCGCGCGCGCATCTCCAGGATGCGCAGCGGCTCGATGTCCTCCGGATCCGCGTCCCGCTCGCGCTCCGGCCATTTCAGACTGACCAGTAAGGGCGTCCCCGACTTCCGCACCAAATCCGCGGCCCGGTATGCTTCATGACCGCCGTACAGCACCGTCTTCTGCTTCAGTTCGGCAGCGAAGCGGATCATCCGGTCCAACTCGACGGCCCGCGAGGCCGGCAACAATAGACGTGGCGCCTCCAGGACCCCTTCCAGCGCTCGGTCGTAGGCCGGCCGCTTGTTCCCCGCCGGATGAGCCGCGTAGGATGCCTTTGCCAGCTTGTAGTTCTCGGCATCCAGAAAGATCTGCCGGATGTAGGCCAGCACACCCATCAGCGAGCCTGGAAAAGTGCTGAATCCGCCGCTCGACACGGTCAGATACAGGCCCGCCGGCGAGCTGACCACCATCTGGCCGGCCTTCTCTCCCGCCAGATTGATCACCGCGCCCTGACCCGCGAAAATGCCGCGTGGGGGAAAGGTTACCGCAGTGGTGAAGCCGGCATTTCGAGCCGTCTCGATGCGGCGGTCCAAGGGGCTGACGAGATCGGCCGCGCGCACCCAACTCGTGTTGGATGGCCGATCCTCGGGACCGCGCGCCGGCGCAGCAGTCGTTGAGGGAGTGCTCGGTTGTCCCGGAGGACCGGGAGTTTCGGAGGGAGGTGCTGGAGTCCGGCCCGAGACTCGCGTAGTGACCGTGGTCGTGGTGGCCGCTTCCGCGATACCCAAAGTGCTCAGGGCATCGATCAGGCCCGGGTACACCGTCAGGCCTTTGCCCTCGATGACCCAGGCGTCGGAAGGCACCGCGACGCTCGGTCCCACCTCTTGGATCAGCCCGTCGCGAATCAGCACGGTGCCGTGCTCCAGCACCGGCCCGGAGACCGTTACGATCCGCGCATCGCGAATCGCCAAAGCCGAAGGCGCCGCAGCATGGAGCGCGCATGGGGCGGCGCACAGCACGAGAGTGAGTATTCTCCTCATAACACCTCGATATACTGTAGAGTCTACGATGGTAATCCGAAAACCGCTTCGGTACAAGGACGCCGGCGTCGATATCGATGAGGCCGCCCGCGCCGTTGCCCATATCAAGAAGCTGGCCCAAGCCACCTTCACCCGCGCCGTGGTGGCCGGCATCGGGGCCTTCGGCGGCGCATACCGGCTTGCCGGCTGGCGCAATCCGGTTCTGGTCAGCTCGGCCGACGGGGTCGGGACCAAGCTCAAAGTGGCCTTTCTGACCGGGTGCCACAACACCGTGGGCGAGGATCTGGTCAACCACTGCGTCAACGATATCGCCGTCCTGGGCGCCACGCCGCTGTTCTTTCTCGATTACTTCGCGACCGGAAAACTGGATGCCGGCACGGCCAGGGAGGTGGTTTCCGGGCTGGCCCGCGGCTGCCGCGCCAACGGCTGCGTGTTGATCGGTGGTGAGACCGCCGAGATGCCGGGCCTGTATTCCCCAGGCGAGTACGACCTGGCGGGCTTCATCGTGGGGGCCGTCGAGCGCAACCGCATGCTCACTGGCGCGCGCATCCGCGCCGGCGATGTGCTGCTCGCGCTGCCTTCCACCGGCCTGCACACCAACGGCTACTCGCTGGCACGCAAGCTGCTGTTCGAGATGGCGGGCTACGGCGCGAGCACCTTCTTACCGGAGTTGAATTGCACCGTGGGTGAGGAATTGCTCAAGGTGCACCGCAGCTATCTCGGTCCCATCCGCGCGCTGGCAGTCCAGGGCCTGCTGAAAGGCGCGGCGCACATTACCGGCGGAGGAATCACGGATAACACGCCCCGTGTCCTGCCGCGCGGGCTGGCCGCGGAGGTGGATACCTCGGCCTGGCCCGTCCCCCCGATTTTCGAACTTCTTCGCCGGCTGGGAAGGATCCCGGCAGACGATTACCGGCGCACCTTCAACCTGGGAATCGGAATGATCCTGGTCGTCTCCAAGCTCCGGCTTTCGCAGGCTCAGCGCATCTTGGAGCGGCTTGATGAAACGCACTATCTGGTCGGCCGCGTAGTGGCGGCCCGGCGCGGCACCCGCTCGCGCGTACTTTACGTATGAAACGTCTAGGTATCCTGCTCTCCGGACGCGGCTCGAATTTCGAAGCCATCGCCGACAACGTGGCCGCCGGCCGCATCGACGCCGAAATTGCTGTGGTGATCTCCAACCGGCCTGAAGCGCGGGGCCTCCAGCTCGCAGGCCAGCGAGGCTTGAAGGCCCTCTCGATCCCCTCGAAGGGGCTGGACCGCGAAGTCTACGACCGTATGGTGGTCGCCGAACTCCGTAACCACGCCGTGGACCTGGTCTGCCTGGCGGGCTTTATGCGCCTGCTGAGCGCCTACTTCGTCCGCGAGTTCCCGCTCGGCATCCTCAACATCCACCCCGGGTTGCTGCCAGCCTTCCCCGGCCTGGACGCGCAGCACCAGGCCCTCCAGCACGGGGTGAAGGTTTCCGGCTGTACCGTGCACTTCGTGGACGAGTACCTCGACCACGGCCCGATCATCGTCCAAACCGCCGTGCCGGTGCTCAACGACGATACGGTCGAGTCACTCTCCGCCCGCATCCTCGAGCAGGAGCACCGCCTCTACAGCGAGGCTATCCGGATCGTGCTTTCGGGGAAGTTTCACATCGAGGGCCGCCGCGTCATTCTGGAGCCTTGAATTCGCCGCCTTTCATTCGAAACGGTACATCGACGCGAAACGCTGCATGTCGGAGGCAGTGACCTTGCCGGCCAGGATTTCCGCCCCGTCTTTGGTCGAGATGCTTACCGCGCCCGACCGCTGCTGTCCCGGGCCGAGAATGACGATGCGGTACTGACTCACCGGGGCTTCAGAGTTGGCCACTTCGCCCCAGGCCATACCCCACGTCTGCCCAACGTACTTCATCAACTCTCCAGCCTCCACGGTGGCCGCCCTGCGTTCCGGCTGAATGCTGCGCTCCAGATCGGCGTCGCTCTTGGCGTTCTTCATCGAGGCGAAGAACTGCTTGGCCGCGCTGTAGACCTTGGCGATGTCCGTGCGCTCGAAAGCCAGCGTGATCGACACGGTGCCGCCGGCCTGCCCGGAGGCCGGACGAACAATGGCCACTTCGGGAACAGAGCAACTCCAGTTGGAAGGGAAACTACTCGCCAGGGTCGGCAACCTGCTTTTCAGATTCGCAACCACCGTCCGGTCGGGAACCTTGCCCGGTCTTGCTGCCGAAGCGGGCTTGAGGCTCCCCAACATGGCGGCGAAATCCTTGACACTCGTCTGCCACTGACCCCGAGGCGCATTGCACTGGACCACAAACGCGGTTCTGCCGGTCACGTAATAGGTGTAACTCCTCCGCAAAGCGACGCCCTCGTCAGTCAAGTCGTACGCCTGATTTACCAGCAGCTTGCCCCGCACCGGGAAAGCCGGGGTTCCCGCTGCCTTGGCATCCGGGTACTGGTTTCGCACCAGGGTCTCGAACTGGCGTTGGATATCGGAGGTGTCCTCCGGAGCAGCGCCCGCTTCCACCGGCATCTGCTCGTAATGCAAGAACAGTATCAGCTTCTCCCCGCTCGGCAAGACCTTCTGGAAACCGCGATCGAAACCAGGCGGCAGCGGGCTGGTGGCGGCCCATCCGGCGGCCAAGGTCATTTCGAAGGAACTCTCCTTGACAACCGTCTGGGCGCACAGAATTCCCAGCGCCAGCACTGCCAAACAAGACTTTCTCATCTGAAATCTCCCCTCAGGTCATCATACATCCGCGCGGCGAGATATACATCCCCCGAGGCTCGCAAGCTACACAGCCTCGATTTGAAGGCCTTCGCGCTCAGCCGCCTCCGCCAGCCACCGATCGAAGCAGACAAACGGGCGCTGCCGGGGGCGTTCCCCGGACCATACCAGGGCGGCAGCCAGTTGCAAGGCATCCGCAGAACGAATCGCATAGCGTTGGGTCAGCGTTTCAGCCAATTCCCGCACCCGCTCTGTGGGGGCTGCCTCCTCCCATCTTTCCCAAACGTGCTGGCTGTCTGATTCGCGCACAGCGGCGCCAGAGCGGTGGAATCCCAGAAAGGATCAGTCTTCTTCACGCTCAGCCTCGATGGCGGCCCGGATCTTCTCCAATTGGAGAACTCTCTCGAAAATGTCTCCATTCTCATCTGGGGCAACCCGCGTAATTCGGGGACTGGCGCGAATCTCGCCGCCTTTGCGAGATTCGTGGCCTGTACCCGAATTACTTTCCCCGTATTAGCCCGCTCAACGAAACTGGGGGAGGCCCACGCTCCACGGTAATGCCTCAGTCTCGGGGGCCGTGGGACAAGCTTCAGCTTGTCTCGGGCGGTATTCGAAAGGGTTCCGGACAGGCTGAAAGTCTATCCCACCCCGCTGGACAGGCTGTTGCCCCCGAGACTGAGAACGTGTGAAAAAATGCCAGGGCAGGTCGGGGACCTGCCCCACGAGCGCGGCAAGTTGTTGATGTGGCGCAGGCCCCCGGCCTGCGTTGCGGACAGCCGAACTGAAGTGGGCATTTTTTCACACGTTCTGAGGCATTACGCTCCAAGATCTTGCACCCTTGCGGGCCGCTCTCGTATCATTGAATATGGCTAGCTACAGCATTCCCGAAGGGCTCACCTTCGACGACGTCCTCCTGTTACCGGCGCGCAGCAGCATTCTGCCCGCCGAGGCGGATACCCGCACCCGTTTGAGCCGCCAAATCGCCCTCAATATCCCGATTGTCAGCGCCGCTATGGACACCGTCACCGAATCGCATCTGGCGATCGCGCTGGCGCGCGAGGGCGGCATCGGCATCATTCACCGCAACATGTCCATCGAGCGCCAGGCCGAGGAAGTGGACCGGGTGAAACGAAGTGAAAGCGGAATGATCGTGGACCCGGTCACCATGGATCCGGACCAGAAGATCTACGAAGCGCTCGAGGTCATGAAGCGCTACCGCATCTCCGGCGTCCCGGTGACTCGGAACGGCAAGCTGGTCGGCATTCTCACCAACCGCGACCTGCGCTTCGAGACCCAGCTCGACCTGCCCATCTCCAACGTGATGACCAAGGAGAACCTGATTACGGTTCCGGTCGGCACCACGCTGGAGGAGGCCGAGAAGATCCTCCACAAGCACCGCGTCGAGAAGCTGCTGGTGGTGGACGAGCACTACACGCTGAAGGGCCTCATCACCGTCAAGGACATCCAGAAGAAAGTGAAATATCCGAACGCGGCCAAGGACAGCCAGGGCCGGCTGCGCGTGGGCGCGGCCATCGGCGTGGGCCGGGAATTCCTCGAGCGCGCTCAGGAACTGGTGGCCAGGAAAGTGGACGTGCTGGCGGTGGACACGGCGCACGGCCACAGCGAGCGGGTGCTGGAGGTCGATCCGCGCCGTCAAGCAGGCTCTGCCGGACGTGCAGTTGATTGCCGGCAACGTGGCCACTTACGAAGGCGCGCGGGACCTGATCGCGCTGGGCGCGGACGGAGTCAAGGTGGGCATCGGCCCCGGCTCGATCTGCACCACCCGCGTGGTCACCGGCGCCGGGCGTGCCGCAGATCACCGCCATCAGCGAGTGCGCCCGCGCGGCCCGCGAGGCCGGCGTGCCGATCATCTCCGACGGCGGCATCAAGTTCTCCGGCGACATCACCAAGGCCATCGCCGCCGGCGCGGACTGCGTCATGATCGGAAGCCTGTTTGCCGGGACCGACGAAAGCCCCGGCGAGACCATCCTGTTCCAGGGCCGCACCTTCAAGAGCTATCGCGGCATGGGCTCCATCAGCGCCATGGCGCAGGCCAGCGCCGACCGCTACGGCCAGGAAGTCAATGCCAAGCTGGTCCCGGAGGGCATCGAGGGCCGCGTGCCCTGCAAGGGCCCGCTGGCCGAGCTGGTCTACCAATTAGTCGGCGGCCTGAAGGCCGGCATGGGCTACTGCGGCTGCGCCACCATCCCCGAATTGCAGCAGCAGGCCAGCTTCCTGCGCATCACCTCGGCAGGCCTGCGCGAAAGCCACGTGCACGACGTGATCATCACGAAGGAAGCCCCCAACTACCGGCTGGAGTAGGACATGCTTCAGCTTATCCCCTCCGATGCAGTCACCCGCGCCCGGAGTCGCCCGCCTGCCAGCCGCACACCGATCTCGGAGCCTGGCGGCGCTTGGACGGCTCCTTTGACGATACCGCCGGCCTCATCCTGGACGATGGCGTAGCCGCGATCCAGCACCCGTAGCGGGCTCAATTCGGCGAGCTGCGCGATGAGCGGATCCAGCCGCCCGCGCGCCCGCGCCAGCCGCATGGTGGTGAGTTGTGCGCTGGCCGCGCAGGCGATCTCCAGCCGTCGCCGCGCGGCCGCGAATCGAAGCCGCAGATCCAGAGCCTCTGAGTCGCTCGCTCAGGCCACGCAGCCTCCGCTGGCAGCTTTCCACACAGGCACGGGTCCGCTCGCGCAGCCGGTAGTCCAACTCATCGACGCGTTGCAGGGAGCGGCCGATGTGCCGGCTCAGCAGAGAAGCGGCGCGATCTACGCCCAGCCGCTGCAGACGCCGTGCGGCATCGGCCAGCCGGTAGCGCGCTGCCTGCCGGAGCTTGTAAACGGCCGTGGCGATCCCCTCCAGTAACTGCTCGCGCGAGCAGATGACAATCTCCGCCGCCGCCGAGGGCGTGGGGGCCCGCACATCGGCCACGAAATCCGCAATCGTGAAGTCGGTCTCGTGCCCGATCGCGGAAATCACCGGCACGGCGCAGGCGGCGATGGCGCGCGCCACTGCCTCTTCATTGAACGTCCAGAGGTCCTCCAGCGAGCCGCCGCCCCGCGCTACGATCACCACCTCCGCCCAGCCCGACTGGCTGAAGTATTCGATGCCCTGGCAGACCTCTTCAATCGAGCCCTCGCCTTGTACCAGGGCCGGATACAGCCGGATGTGCAGGCCGGGGAAACGGCGCTCCAGGATTTGCAGCATGTCGCGAGATCACCGCGCCCGCGCGGCGAGGTCACGATCCCGATGCGCCGGGGAAACCGTGGCAGCGGGCGCTTGCGGGCCTGCTCGAACAGGCCCTTCGGCGGCCAGCTTCTTCTTCAATTGCTCGAAGGCGAATTGCAGCGCGCCGCGGCCTTGCGGCTCCAGGTACTCCACCAGCAACTGGTATTCCCCGCGAACCTCATACACATCGATGCGCCCGCGCGCCAGCACCGCCACCCCGTCCTGGGGCTTGAACTTCAAGTAGCGCGCCGTCGAGCGGAAACACACGCAACGCAACTGCGCCTCCGCTTCCTTCAGGGTGAAGTAGTAATGCCCGCTGGCCGCTACGCGGACGCCCGAGATCTCGCCCGCCACCCAAATGTCCTGAAACGCACTCCCCAGCAACTCGCGGATGGCGGCGTTCAACTCGCTGACGGTGAACACCCGCCGCTCGGACTCCAGCTCGAAAGTGATCTGCTCCATACCAGTTTCACAACCGCCAACTGCGTAATTCGGGGACTGCCGCGAATTTCGCCGCTTTGGCGAAATTCGTGGCCTGTACCCGAATTACCCTTCCCGCGTTAGCCCGCTCAACCGAACCGCAGGGCAAGGCACCTGTTCGGGTTGACGGGCCTTGCCCCATTCGCTATTCTAGTAACAACTCGTTGTTGCGGCATCCCCACCAGCAATTTGCCCACCCAGGGAGGGTGCATGAGTCCTAAAGAAGCATTAGAGTTTGCTAAGAAAAACGGTGCCAAGCAGATCGATCTGCGCTTCAGCGATATTCCCGGCCTGTGGCATCACGTCTCCTACCCCATCAGCCAGTTCACCGAAGAGGCCTTCGAAGAGGGCTACGGGTTTGACGGCTCCAGCATTCGCGCTTGGGCGGCCATCAGCGAGAGCGACATGCTGCTGCTGCCCGACCCCGCCACTGCCTTCATGGATCCGTTCGGCGAAACGCCGACGCTGGCCATGATCTGCGACATCATCGACCCGATCACCCGGCAGCATTACGAGCGCGACCCGCGCTGGATCGCCAGGAAGGCCGAGATGTATCTGAAGAATTCCGGCATCGCCGACACGGCCTATTTCGGCGCCGAAGCCGAGTTCTTCATCTTCGACAATATCCGCTTCGACCAGAACCAGCACTCCGGCTTCTACTTCATCGACGCCGAAGAGGGCCGCTGGAACTCGGGCCGCGAGCGCGACAATCTGGGCTACCGGCCGCGTTACAAGGAAGGCTATTTCCCTGTCCCCCCGACCGACCATTACCAGGACCTGCGCAGCCAGATGGTCGAGACCATGCTGCGCTGCAACCTGGATGTCGAGTGCCACCACCACGAAGTGGCCACCGGCGGTCAGGCCGAAATCGACCTCCGCTACGACGAACTGCTCCGCTCGGCCGACAACATGATGCTGTACAAGTACATCACCCGCAACGTGGCCAACCAGTACGGCAAGACCGTCACCTTCATGCCCAAGCCCCTGTTTGCTGACAACGGCAGCGGCATGCACACCCACCAGAGCCTGTGGAAGAACGGCCAGCCGCTGTTTGCCGGCGACTGCTACGCCGGTCTGAGCCAGTGGGCGCTGTGGTACATCGGCGGCCTGCTGAAGCACGCCCGTTCCCTGTCGGCCATCATTGCGCCCACCACCAACAGCTACAAGCGCCTGGTGCCAGGCTATGAAGCCCCGGTCAACCTGGCCTACTCGCGCCGCAATCGCTCGGCCGCCGTGCGCATCCCCATGTATTCTGCCAGCCCCAAGGCCAAGCGCGTCGAATTCCGCCCGCCCGATCCCTCCGCCAATCCGTACCTGGCCTTCGCCGCCATGATGATGGCGGGCCTGGACGGCGTGCTGAACAAAATCGATCCGGGCGAGCCGCTGGATAAGGACATCTACGACCTCTCCCCGGAGGAACTCCGCGACGTTCCCTCCATGCCCGCCTCGCTGGAGGAAGCTCTCAACTGCCTCGAGGACAGCCACACCTTTCTGCTGAAAGGCGACGTCTTCAGCGAAGAGCTACTCGAGGCCTTCATCGACTACAAGCGCAAGAACGAAGCCGACGCCATCCGCCTCCGCCCCCACCCTTACGAGTTCGCGCTGTATTACGACATCTGACCGGAGGGCGGGCGTATAATTTTTGGGGACGGCCCCAGCTCTCCCCACGCTATGCAGCGCCTCCTGGCTGAAGTGCAATTCCGCGACCCGGCGCGCGCTCGGGACGACATCACCCGCCTCGCGGAAGATCTCACGCCCGAGATTCAGGCCGGCTTGCGGTCCTTGCTGGCCGCCTCAGCCGATCCCGATGAGGCCCTGCATCTGCTGGAACGCCTCCACCATGAACAGAGGGAGGCGTTCCGCCGCCTGACGGCTTCCCCAGGCGGCCTGCGCCTGCTGGTGGCCGTTTTCTCCCACAGTCGCTTCCTCTCCGAGGCCGTGCTGCGGCATCCCGGCTGGGTAGATGACCTGCTGCCCGCCGGCGACCTCGAGCGGGCGCTGTCGCTCGAGCAATTCCAGGAACGGCTCGAGGAATTCCCGGGCCAGGAGGCGCCCGGTGCGCCTTCGCCCCTGGCGCTGGCCCTGTTCCGCCGCCAGCAGATCCTCCGCATTGTGGCCCGGGACGTGATGGGCCTGTGCGGTCTCTCGGAGGTCACCGCGGAACTCTCCCATCTGGCCGACGCCATCCTGGACGCCTGCTACCGCGGCATCCGCGCCGAACTCACCGCCCGCCATGGGGCGCCGCGCTCGGATGAATCCGGCCTCGAGTGCGGCTTCTCGGTAATCTCCCTCGGAAAACTGGGCGGCAAGGAACTCAACTATAGCTCCGACGTCGACCTGATGTTCCTCTATTCCGACAACGGCCAGACCGGCGGCCCGCACCGCATCACCAACAAGGAGTTCTTCCGCAAGATCGCCAATCAGTTGACCGACCTGCTGTCCACCTACACGGCCGAAGGCTTGTGTTACCGCATGGACCTGCGGTTGCGGCCGGACGGGCGCTACGGCGAAGTCTGCATCTCCCTGGACGGCGCCAAAAACTACTATCGCAACCGGGCCCGTGATTGGGAGCTCCAGATGCTCATCAAGGCGCGCGTCTCGGCCGGAGATCGCCGCCTCGGCGCTGAGTTGCTTGACTTCGTCGAACCGCTGATCTACTCCAGCACGCTGGACTTCTCGGTGATCGAGTCCGCTTCGGCAACCCGCGAGCGCATCAGCGAAAAGCTGGCGGCCAAGCGCGGCGTCTCGGCCGGCTTCAACATCAAGCTAGCGCCTGGCGGCATTCGGGACATCGAGTTTCTGGTGCAGTGCCTGCAACGCCTGCATGGCGGGCGGGAGGCCTGGGTGCGGCATGGCGGCACTCTGCTGGCCCTCTCCCGCCTGCGCGACAAGGATCTTCTGTCGGCCAAGGAGTACTCGCGGCTGGCCTCCGCCTATCAGTTTCTGCGCACCCTCGAACACCGGCTCCAGTTTTTCGAGGACCGGCAGACCCACAACCTTCCCAGCGAGCCGGAAGGCCTGGCCGTCCTGGCGCGCAAGATGCCCGCTGCCGGGCTCGGGAGCGGCGCCACCGCCGACCTGCTGCTGGGCCAGTTGAACGCCCACCTCGAGGCGGTGCAGGAGATTTATGAGCGGTTGATCCACGCCCAGCAGCCCATTTACTACACTCCCGCCGCTGCGCCGGTTTCCGAAGGCCCGCGCGAGGAACCGGAACCGGCCCCTCCCTCCGAGCTGACCTCCAGCAACTTGGTGCGCTTTCTCGACCAGCGCGCTCCGCGCCTGGGTTCGGCCCTGACTCGCAGCAATCTGCGCCGCGGCCGCTTGCATTTCGAGCATTTCCTGGAACGGGTCCTGCCCCACGCCGAATGGCTCGCCTGGCTGGATTCCGACCCCGTGCTGGCGGGCTATCTCTTCGACCTCCTCGAGCACAGCCCGTACTTCTCCGAGCAGTTGATCCGCACGCCGGAACTCATCATCGAGCTGAAGCGCATGCGAGAACGCCCGGGAGGGGACCTGCGTTATCAGGACTTGGCCTCTTCCTTCGATGACGCGGGCGAATTGCGGCGCTTCTTTCGCCGTGAGATGTTTCGCATCCAGAGCGAAAGCATCTGCCTGGCCACCCCCCTCTTCGCCACCCTGGAACGGAATTCCGACCTGGCCGACGCGGTGATCGCCGCCTCCTACCGCATGGCCATCGAGCAGGTGCAATCCAGCCACCCCGCGAAGTCTGCCGGCTACGCCCCTAAAGACCAGATGATGGCGGTCACGCTGGGGCGGCTGGGCATGCGCGAGTTCGACCTGGCCTCCGACGCCGATTTGGTTTTTGTCCTCCCGGAGAAGGACTGCTCTGAACACGAGTTCTGGACGCGCGTGGCTGAGCGCATGATCGCTCTCATCAGCGCCTACACCGGCGACGGGATGATGTTCGCTGTGGACACGCGCTTGCGTCCCAACGGCCGCGAGGGGCCGCTGGTGCAGTCCGAGGCCGTCTACAAAGACTACTTCGCCAAGACCGCCCAGACCTGGGAAGGCATCACCTACATGAAAAGCCGCGCCGTGGCCGGGGACATCGAGCGCGCTACCGCCTTTCTCCACGAACTCCAGCAGGTCGATTGGCGCCGCTACGGGCAGAGCCACCGCTCCCGCAGGCAGCTCGCCCAGATGCGCATGCGGCTCGACAAGGAGCAGGGCTCCGGCGACCCGCTGAAGGCCGGCCGCGGCGGCTACTACGACATCGACTTCGCCCTGATGTACCTCCGCCTCAAGGGCGCCGGCATCTTCTACAAGGTGCTCAACACCCCCGCCCGCATCGACGTCATCGAGCAGATGGGCCACCTGGAACGCTCCGATGCCGACTTCCTACGCGACGCCGCCACCTTCTACCGCGCCATCGACCACGGCCTGCGCGTCTCCACCGGCCACGCCGAAGGCAGCCTGCCCACCTCGGAATCTCAACTCCAGACCCTCTCCGCCCTGGTCCGCCGCTGGACCCCCGACCACCTCCACGACCAGCCCCTGGACATCGAGCTGGCCCAGATCCAATCCCGCACCCGCGAATTCTTCGACCGCCTGTTCGGGTTGTGAAGGGATAGCCCAAAAGCAGGCACTGTGCAGTATACTTGCAGCTTGCCGGGACTCAAAAGCGGAATTCCGGACCCATAATTTCGCCTTCACTGGCAGAGCACACTGAAAGCCGAAGGAGGATGTGCCATGAGGAAAGCCCACCGGTTTGTGGTGCCAGGGTTCATTCTTGGGCTGTGGATGTCGGGCGTGGGAGCCGGGGCGCCGCTTTCGGGCCCCGAGGCCATGCCAGGTTCCCCCAGGTCACTAGTCAGCAAAGCTTTCGAGCAACTTGCACTCAGCTTCGAAGCCAATGACGGCCAGTCCGAGGCTGGGGTTAAGTTCCTGGCGCGAGGGAGAGGCTACGGCCTGTTCCTCACCTCCACTGGCGTGGTGCTGACGCTGGGCAGGGACGCCCGGGGGACAGCACCTGTCCTTCAGTGGAGGTTCGCGGGCGCCAATCACAACCCCGCCGTAAGCGGCCTGGATCCATTGACGGCCCGCAGCAACTACTTCATCGGCGCCGATCCGGCCAAGTGGCGTACCAATGTGCCACGCTACGCCCGGGTGCGGTACCGGAATCTGTACCCGGGCGTTGACCTGGTCTACCACGCCCAGCGCGGCGCGCTGGAATACGACTTTGTGGTGGCCCCTGGCGTCAGTCCCCGGGTGATCGGATGGACCATCGAAGGAGCGCGCAGAATTCGCCTGGACCGGCAGGGCGACCTGGTGCTCGAAATCCCGGGCGCCGAGATCCGGCAGCGCCAGCCTGTCGTCTATCAGGAGACGGCCGGCGGGCGCCAATCCGTCAAGGGGCGCTTCGTCGTCCGTAGCCACAACCGCGTGGGCCTCGAAGTCGGTCCCTATGACCTCACCCGGCCGCTGGTCATCGACCCGGTCCTGGAATACGCCACCTACGTGGGTGGCGACAAGGATGACTATGCCGCGTCCGTTGCCGTGGACCCGGCTGGAAACGTCTATGTGGTCGGCCATACCCCGGGCAACTTCCCCACTGCGAATGCTTTCCAGGATTCGCCACCGTCCGTGTGGACAGCTTTCGTCTTCAAGTTGAACGCCGAAGGCACGGCCCTGGTCTATTCGACCTATCTAGGAGGTGAAGCGTCCACTACGATCAACGGCATTGCGGCAGATAGCGAGGGCAACGCTTACGTGACCGGCCTCACTACCTCGCAGCGGTTCCCTACCGTGAACGCCTTCCAGAGTTCGCACGGCGGCGGCGAGTTCGACGCCTTGGTGGCCAAGCTGGACTCGACCGGCTCGCGCCTGGTGTACTCGACCTACTTGGGCGGCAGCCAGGCCGATTACGCCTACAGCATCGCCGTGGACGGCGCCGGCAACGCCTACGTAACGGGAGAAACCCGTTCAGACAACTTCCCGACCAAGGACCCGTTGCAGGCCAAGCGTGGGCCCGGCACGTGCGACCGGGCCGGTCCATATCCCTGCCCCGATGCATTCGTCACCAAGCTGGACGCTTCCGGTTCCGCGCTGGTCTACTCCACCTACCTGGGTGGCAGCCGGACCACCACCAGCAAACAATACGAGAACGGCCTGGACGTTGGCTACAAGATCGCCGTGGACGCCGCGGGCAGCGCCTACGTCACCGGTGAAACGGTCTCCGCCGACTTCCCCACCAAGAACCCCTTGCAGGCCAAGAAGGCCGGAAGTCTCGATAGTAGAGACGCTTTTGTCACCAAACTCAATCCCGCAGGGACGGCGCTGGTGTATTCCACCTTCCTGGGGGGCACCGATGGAGACTATGGCCGCGGGATCGCCGTGGACAGTTCCGGCAGCGCCTATGTGACCGGGTACACCACCTCCACCGATTTCCCGACCGCGAAACCCCTTCAGGCAGCCATAGGCGGCGGCCGCTACGATGAAGACGCCTTCGTAGCAAAGCTGAACCCTTCCGGCTCCGCCCTGCTGTACTCGACCTACCTGGGCGGTTCGGGCAGTGACAATGGCCGAGGCATCGCGGTGGACGAGGCGGGCAACGCCTATGTGACCGGCTCCACCTTATCGACCAACTTTCCCGTGGTGCAGCCCCTGCAAAGCGTGCTGGGCGGGAGCAGTGACGCATTCATCAGCACGCTGAACGCCTCCGGTTCCGCCTTGCTGTTCTCGACTTACCTGGGCGGGAGCGGCAGCGACTCGGGAGGCGGTATCGCGCTGGATCCTTGGGGCAGCGCTTTGGTGGCCGGCTCGACTGGGTCGGCCAACTTTCCCGCCACGCCGGCAACGTTTCAGCCCAAGCCCGGCCGGGGTGGCGACGCGTTCGTTGCGAAGCTCTCGGGGCTGGCGCAGCCCCCGCCCGCGGTCACCGCGATGTCCGCCGCCAGCTTCAGCACCACCGCCCTGGCGCCCGAATCGATTGCCAGCGCTTTCGGGCGCAACCTGGCGACGGAGACCAAGGTGGCCGACACGGTCCCGCTGCCCACCTCTTTGGGCGGCAGCACGCTGGCGGTGACCGACAGCGAGGGAACCGAGCGCCGCGCGCCGCTGTTCTTCGTCTCCCCGGGGCAGATCAACTTTCTGGTGCCCCCCGGCACCAAGAACGGGAGGATTCAGCTCAAGGTCACCAGCGCCAGCGGGCCAGCAGTCACGGGGACGGTTCTGATTGAAACCGTCGCTCCGGGCTTGTTCTCGGCCAACGCCGATGCCAGAGGCGTGGCGGCTGGGATCGTGACCATCGCCCGAGCGGACGGCACGCAGAGCTCCGAGCTGATCTTTCGGGATGACCAGGCGCAGCGCAAGCGGGTGGCGGTCCCGGTGAATCTCGGTTCAGCCGGCGACACTGCGGTGCTGACTTTGTTCGGTACCGGCATCCGCTTCCGCAACGACCTGTCCGCCGTGAAGGTCACCATCGGCGGCCAGGAGTGCGAGGTACTGTACGCCGGTCCCCAGGGCGAGTTCGCAGGCCTCGACCAGGTTAACGTGCGCCTGCCCCGCAGCCTGAAGGGACGCGACGAGCTGGAGATCATGCTGACGGTGGACGGCAAGCGAGCCAACACTGTGACCATCTTTTTCTCCGGCAAGCCCAGGATTACTTCCATCGCGCCTACCAGCGTTCGGGTGGGCGAATCGGTCAACCTCACCATCAATGGGACCGACCTGGAGGACGTGGACAGGATCGAGTTCTCCCCCGCCGCCGGAATCACCGTGAGTAACCTGCGGGCTACGGCCAAGTCGGTGACGGCCCAGGTGACAGCCGCGGCCAGCGCCGCCACCGGAGACCGCCGTCTGTCCGTGACGGGCATGGTGCGTTCTCCGGACACTGCGGCCTTCGCCGTGCGGCCCAGACCCTCCTCCACTCCGTTCATCTACAACGTCTCCGTGACGAATGACCTGCTCGCGCTGCAAACCGCAGTCTTTAGCGGGGAATTCGAGTTCGACGACGCCGACGGAGATATTCTCTACACCGGCACTGCCGCCACCAGCGCCAGTATCGAATACCGTATCTCCGGCGCCTGCACCCTGACGTTCTCGGGAACGTTTCTCAACCAGCGTGGCGTTACTTCCGGAAAAGTCTACTTCCTCGTAAACTACCGGGCCACCCGCCTGATAACCAGTTCGAGTCCCAGCGAGTTCCGGTTGATCGACGCCGCCGGCAACAAGAGCAATGTGGTCCTGAGCTCGGAGTGGGGAGGCTACTGCCCGTGATCACCCGGCGATCCACAGTGAGGTGTGTGGGCAGCCTCGCGGACTGGCTCGACGACGGAGGCAACAGAGTGTGTTTCGTCCTGTGAGTAGACAAGATCTCGCGCAGCTTGACGAACGCCCGCATGATAGCGATGATGGCGCTTTACGGCTTGATTCAGGACCCTAGTCTGGATTTCTCATCGGACCACGGGTCTGATCCAGTTGTGGCGCGGGCTTCAGCCTGCCGCGTCGAGACTCGTCTCGACGCGATTGCTCCACTGCGCCACTGACAGCATGTCTCGGCACGAGTGCCGAGACGGCAGCCTGGAGAGGCTGCGCCACGAAGTTGAGTGCGCACTGAGGCTCCCGCACGATGAGAAATCCAGTCTAGTCCGGACACCCACGGAATCAGTGTGCCAGGCGCCAGCGGGTTCTCAGGCCGATTCAGGAAACGGACTAGCGGCTGGCGCCGTCGGTCCCGTAGCATAATGGCTGTATGGGCCTCCGCCCGTGGCTGGCAGTTGCGCTCCTGGCTGTCTCAGGCCGGCTGCTATGTGGGCAGGTGATCGAGTTCGAGTCGGGGGGGCTGAAGTATCAGACGCTCAGCAAGGGCGGCCTGACGGTGATGTTCGCCCATTTGCCGACTCACCTGCACGAATACGCTATCGGGCAGGTGGCCATCTCGAACGGCTCGATCTCCCCCTGCACGGTGCGCCCTGAGGATTTCAGCTTTCAACGCGAGGACGGCACTGCGATCCGGGCCGCGCCCGCCAAGACCGTGGTCGAGCACTTGATGGAGCGGGGCACCCGGAACGACGTGATCAAGCTGGTGGCCACCTACGAGAGCAGCCTGTACGGGATCGCCCGCTTCCACTCGACCAACGGGTACGAACAGCGGCGCCAGTCGGCCATCGCCGATCTGACTTCGACCAAGCTGAAAGCGGCTGCTGCGGCCTCCGCCCTCGCCCTGGTCGAGACCCGGCTGACGCCGGGGCAATCCACCGACGGGGCGGTGTTCTTCCCCACCGACGGCAAGCCCCTGGGGACCGGGCGGCTGGTGGTCCGGCTGGCGGGCACCACCTTCGAATTCGAAGGCGAGCCGGACCTCACCAAGGCCCTCCGGCCTTCCCGCGTCGAGAAGTAGCGGCTCTCCGATTCACCGCCCCCACATATCCCGCAGGCTGATGCCCACCAGGGCCAGCGTCAGGCCGACCAGCAACACTACCGAGACCCAGGCCACGAAATTGTAGAAACGGGAATTAGTCCACTGGCTCATGAGATCGGGCTTGTTGATCAGCCGGATCATGAAGATGAGGACCACCGGCAGGAGGATGCCGTTGAGGACCTGGGAGAGCAGGATCATGCGGATCAGGGGGAAACCCGGAATCAGGACCACGCCGGCGCCGATGGCGATCAGCAGGGTGTAGAGCCAGTAGAAGATGGGAGCCTCACCGAAGCGCTTGTTGACCCCGGACTCGAAGCCCAGGCCTTCGCAGACCGAATAGGCGGTAGACAGCGGCAAGATGGAGGCGGCGAACAAGGAAGCGTTGAACAGACCCGCGCTGAACAGCACAAAGGCGTACTTCCCAAAGGGCTTGAGAGCCAGAGCGGCCACGGCCGGATCGTTGATGTCCCGGGGCCCGTTCGAGTAGATGGCCCCGGCGCATGCCACCACGATGAAGAAGGCGATCACCAGCATGGCGACGCAGCCCACGACGACCTCGATTCGGGACTCGGCGTATTCCTTCGCCGTGATTCCTTTTTCGACCACGGCCGCCTGCAAATAGAACTGCATCCACGGAGCGATGGAAGTGCCCACCATGCCGATCACCATGGTGATGTAGGCGGGATTGAGCATCAGCACCGGGCGCACGCTGTTGACCACCGCCTCCTTCCAGTCGGGCTCGATCAGCAACGCCGAAACAATGTAGGCGGCGTAGACCACGCAGGCGAAAAGGAAGATTTTCTCAACGCTGCGGTAGGTGCCTTTGACCACCAGCAGCCAGACCAGGGCCGCGCATACCGGCACCGAGATGTAGCGGCTGATTGAGAACAGCTCCAGCGAACCGGCAATACCGGCAAACTCGGCCATGATGTTGGTGAGGTTGGTGACCACCAGCAGGGCCATCATCAAAAAGATGGCTCGCAGGCCGAACTCCTCGCGGATCAAGTCCGAGAGCCCCTTGCCGGTCACGGCGCCCATGCGGGCGTTCATTTCCTGGGTCACCACCAGCAGGATGCCGATGGGCAGCAGGGTCCACAGCGGCAGATAGCCGAACTTAGCGCCGGCCTGGGAGTAGGTCAGGATGCCGCCGGCGTCGTTGTCCACCATGGCGGTGATGAAGCCTGGGCCAATGACGGCAAAGAACACCGCGATGTGGTATCGAAAACGCTTCAGCATCGGCCTGGTCGCTCATTTCTGCCTCAACACCGAGATAATGTCGTCGGCGGTGATGACCCCGGCCAGCTTGCCTTCCTGGTCGGTGACGGGCAGGGTCAGCAGGTTGTATTTGTCGAACAGCTCGGTGAGGCGGTCCTGCTTTTCCTCCACCGAGACCTGAATCAGGGTGGCGGCGGCGAGTTCCTTCAGTGGGGTCGAGCCTGCGGCAATGAACAGGCGACCCAGCGCGATGGCCCCCGCCAGATGACCTTCGCCGTCAATCAGGAACAGGGCATTGAGGTTCTCCAGCAGGTCCTCACTGCCCTTCAGGGCCTCCATGGCATCGGCCACCGTGGCGTTCTCGTGAAGGGCGATGTATTCGGTGTTCATCAGGCCGCCGGCCGTGTCTTCCTCGAATTCCAGCAGCTCGCGGACCTCGGTCTCGGGTTCGACGTCCATTTCATCGAGGATCTCTTCGGAGGTTTCCTCCTCCAGTTCGGCCAGGGCGTCGGCGGCCTCGTCTGGGGCCATCTCCTCGACGATCTCGGCCGCCTTCTCGGTCTCCAGGGACTCCAGAATGCTGGCCTGCATCTTGGGCTCCACCTCGGAAAGCGCGTCGGCGGCCACTTCGCTGTCGATGGTCTCGAAGATGGCGCCGCGCTCCTCCGGGCTCAGCTCCTCGACGATATCGGCCAAATCCGCCGGGTGCAAGCTCTCGAGCCTCTCGTTAGTGATGTTCAGGCGCAGGCGCCGCTGGGGGTCCGGCTCGACGATGTTGCAGAACTCCCAGCGAATGGAGTTGGGCGGGATGGGACTTTGCAGCCGGCGGATCCAGCGCCGGGGCACGAAGCCCTGGAGCACCCGGCGGAACATGCTTCGGATGCCCACGTCCACCTCCAGCACCCACAGCACGTCGTGCCCGTTTTCCTTGCGCAGCTCGAAGGTGACGTCGTTTACCCGCACCACCTTGCGGCCGTTGACGTCGATGATCTGCTGGTCCAGCAGGTCCCGGCCTATTCGCAGCATGTACTCGTCCTCGTGGTAGGGGACGAGCACTTCGTCTCGTAGGTGGATCCCGTCGAGCGAGAGGGACTGGATCTGATCGTGGCGCACGGCGAGCCAAGCCCAGCCGCCGCCCACCAGGTAGCGGTCTACGCGCACTGCATCGATGAGCGGAACCAGGGCGGCGTCGGCGATGCGCCCGATTCTGCGGCCCTTGAGGTCGTAGACCTTAAGACCCAAAATTTCGGTAAAGAAAAACAGTTCCGCCATCGAAAAACGTCCGGGCCCATGGGCCACCTGGAGCGCGCCACAGGCGTTTTTCGATCAGTCGGCCGCCGGCGGTGCGCTCTACATGGGATTGATCCCCTTCCACTATGCCTCATCCCAGGCCGGAGCCGCAACAAAAATTTTCGGGGAGCCGGGTTCGCGCAAAGACGCCAAACTCACGCAAAGGGCGCAAAGAAAAAAGCCAGATTCTTCTTGGCGTCTTTGCGGGAGCTTTGCGTCTTTGCGCGAAACCCTCACCACAGCCGGACTGGGGCGGAACGCTCGGGGACGCCCGTCCTTCCCTCGATCACCAGCCTACCGTCGGCGCCCGGCCAACCTTCAGGATGGGGTCTCTTTGCTGGACGAGAAGCTCTTCCGGCGACTGCGCAATTCGAGCCAGTCCCCGTCTTGCGCGGTGCGGTCAGTATCTAGACAAGGAAGATACGGCGGAAGCTCCTTACTTTTCCAGTCCGATCCTTCTCAGAAGGGCGGTGAAACGGGGATCTGAGCGCAGGTTATCGTAGAAAGGGCCGACTTTTGTTGTAGGTATCCCTGCGCTTCTCTGTTCATAAGCCCTTTCTAGCCATTCGAAGGCTTTGTCTTTCTCCCCAAGCAACGAATATATCTGTGCAGTCTGAGCGGGGTTGAGGTCTTTTTCTTTCGACTGCCTCAGAAGGTCATTCAAGAACTGTCTGGCCCTAACTTCTTCACCCGAGCGCGCATACATTGTGGCGAGCCACCATGAATCCGGAGGAGCGCCCAACTCGACCGATTTTTGATATTCGGCCAATGCCTCCTTGAAGAGACCCTTTTGTATATAGACATTCCCGAGATTCCTGTGCGCGCCAGGATTGTTAGGGTGCAGGCTGAGTAGTTCTTTGGCCAGGGCAAGCGCTCTATCATACCGGCGGCTCAGGCTATAGACAGCGGTGACATGTTCCCCTGTTGTGTAAGTCAGCGGGTCGAGCTCCCGGGCACGATCAGCGTGGAGGATGGCTTCCCCTTCTTTTCCTCTTCCCGTGGCGGCTAGATTAAGGGCATACCAGGCGTGACCTAGAGCATGATTGGGGTTGAGTTCGAAGAAGCGCCGGAATTCTCTTTCCGCGCCATCAAAGTCCCACTCGTAGCAGAACTTCAGGTCCGCGAGTACAAGGTGAGGGTCGGCCAGTGAATCATCCAGGCTCAGAGCTTTCAAAGCAGCCTCAACGGCTTTCGGAGCCGTTTCCTTGGGGGGAGCAAAAAACGAACCATAATAGTCATAAGCGAGGGCAATGCCGGCATAGGCAAGGGCGAAGTTGGGGTCGGTGGTGCGGGCCTGCTCGAAGTACTGAATGCTTTTTTTCACATCCGGCCCCGCCTGCGGGGAGTCAGACAGCGTGCCGAGCAGAAACATCCCTTTGAGGTAAGCCTGATAGGCATCCGGGTTAACGGGCCGGGTGCGCGCCAGGATCTTGGCTTCCTGGGGCGTCAAGGTGACTTGAATTTGTCTGGCGATGGCCAGGGCGGCCTCGCTCTGCAAGGCCAGAATATCGCGGTATTCCCGGTCGAAGTTGTCGGCCCAAAGGTGCTTGTCGCTTCGCCCATCGATAAGCTGGACATTGATCCTGACCAGGTTTCCGGAATGGATCGTGGAGCCTTCCACGATGGCCGCCACGCCCAGTTCCCTGGCGATTTCAGGGATTCGCTTCTTGGTCCCTTTATAGCCCATCACCGAGGTCCGCGAGATCACTTTGATGGCCTTGATTCTGGACAGTTCCGTAATCAGGGCCTCGTGCATGCCGTCGGAGAAGTACTGCTGTTGGGGATCGCCGGACAGATTGGCCAGCGGCAGGACCGCCAGCGACTCGATGCGCGGCGTGGCGGGTCCGCCGAACACGCGCTCGAGAAGCCCTCGCCAATTCAATCCGGCCAGTAGCGCCAGCGCAACCAGCAGCATGCCCCCAGCAGCAGGGGTGAGGTGCGCCTCGTCCTGGCGCCCGCCGTGGTGCTGACCAACTTTCGCGATTCCGATTCCTCCCTGAGTTCCTCCAGCGCGACGTTCAGGTCGGCCATGGTCTGCCAGCGCTTGGCGGCATCCTTGCGGAGGCAGCGGGTGATGATGCGCTCGAGTTCGCCGGGAATTCCCGCCGCCGCTTCATGCAGGGGCTTCGACTCCTCGTTGATGATGGCGGCCAGCGTGGACATCCTCGTGTCGCGCTGAAAGGCCCGCTGGCCAGTGACCATCTCGTACAGCAAGGCCCCGAAGCTGAAGATGTCCGAGCGGGCATCCAGGTTCTTGCCCTCGGCCTGTTCAGGGGACATGTAGGCCACCGTGCCGAGAATCATGCCCTCTTGGGTCCGCGGCTTCAGGGTGCGCGTGGGCTCCTCTTCTCCAGCGGCCGCAGGCTCGGTGAGCTTGGCTAAGCCGAAGTCCAGCACCTTTACCCGACCCTTCTCGGTCACCATCACGTTGGAGGGCTTGATGTCCCGGTGCACGATGCCCGCCCCGTGCGCCGTGGCCAGCGCGTCGGCGATCTCGGCGGCGTACTTCAGCGCCTCGCCCAGCGGCAGGCCCTTGCGCCGGATCAACTGATCCAGCGTCTTGCCGGGCACATACTCCATCACCATGAAATCGACGCCCTGGCGGCTGGCAATATCGTGAATGGTGATGATGTTGGGATGATTGAGCGCTGAGGCGGCCTTGGCTTCCTGCACGAAGCGCCGCTTGCGCTCGGGATCGGCCACCCGCTCCGGCGGCAACACCTTGATGGCAACAAAGCGGTCCAAGTGCGTGTCGCGAGCCTTGTACACGACGCCCATGCCGCCCTCGCCGAGCTTCGCGAGGATCCGATAATGCGCGATAGACTGGCCCACCATGGTGCGGCTTCCCGATCGAATTCAGGGGTGCGCCCCTGTTGTCCCGCGGGATCAATTCTATCGCACTGGCTCGTGCGTCGTTCGAGCAGTCGGAGTCTCTCAGACAGAGTATAGGCGCGTGATGCCTGGCCAGCGGTCGAAGTCCGCGTCAAAGCTCATGATGCGTTCCACGCGGTAGCGCTCGACGACCGCCAGATGCAGCGCGTCGCGGGCCGACAGCCACTCCTGATCCCGCACCATCTGGCTGGCCCGCAAGACGTCCGAGCGGTCAATGGGGAACACTTCATCGACGAAGCCCAGCAGTGCCTCAAGAGCGGGCCGGATAGCGTCGCGGCGGTTGATGGCAGTGTAGCGATGGAGGATCTCCTGAAAAACTTCGGCGTCCGTGACCAGACGCTGGCCGGCGGCGATGCACCGCTCCAACAGGACCTGGGCGTCGATCTTATGCGGGTGAGGCGCCCCGACCAGGTACATGGGGATGTTAGAATCGATGAAGATCATCCTTCATAGCCCCGCTCGATTTCCGCGATCATCTCCCGGATGTCGGCGCTCGGAAACGAGTGTTCGGCGGCCTTGCGCACCGCCTTGAGCTTTCCCGCGGCAGCCACAGCAGGCTCTTGGTTGCGGGTAGCCCGCAAGGCCTGGCGAACCCACTCGCCCACGGTCAGCCTGTGACGCCGGGCAATCTGGCGGATCTCCTCCATCTCGGCATCCTGGAGCAGAACCTGGAGGCGCTTACTCATGCCGTGAGTATAGCACACTCTGGCTATGAGCAAGCGGGCCATTCGCGCAGGGAGACCGCCGCTTCGGATTCGTTCTTCTCCGCCACAAAAATCTCGGCCGAGAGGTAAACAATCAAGAAAGAAGAAAAAAGTCTCAAGGAATTACTTCGCGCACGCACCGAAAACCCAGGTTGCTGCCCCTGACGCCCGGCGCGCTCCCGACACGCAACGACGCGCGGAGGTTCCACGGACTGATGGACCAGGAACTGCCCCGCAGCACCCTGGCGGTTCCCCCTAGCGGCCCTTGCGGGTCCCGGGCTTGCGATCCAGCATAATACTTCTCGCCGTCCCAGTCCGCCACCCATTCCCACACGTTCCCGAGCATATCGTACAACCGAAACGCGTTAGGCCCTTTCTGTGCCACCGGGTGCGTGTGGTTTGCACTGTTGCTGGAGTACCAGGCAATGGCATCCAACTCCCCGTAGTATGGCCCGGTCGTTCCCGCCCTCGCTGCGTATTCCCACTCGGCCTCGGTCGGCAGTTTGCCCCCGGCCCATTGGCAATAGGCAGCCGCGTCGTGCCAGGTGACGTTCACCACCGGGTGGCTCTCATCCTGCCCAAAGCTGGGGGCCGGAGGCATGGATTTCCCGGTAGCCTGCGCAAAGCGCTGGTAGGCGCCCACGGTCACCTCCGTCCGCCCCATCCAAAAACCTCTGGTGATGGTGACAGTGTGCGGTGGGTTCTCCCTGTCAAAGCACAGGCTGTCGGCGCAAGAGCAGCCCATCCGGAAAGTCCCCGGCGGAATCCACACGTAGCGCTGCCCGTCAATCGGGTCGCTTTTCACCTCCCCGGGCGTGACCTGCCTCACCGGTGCGGGCGGTTGCTCAACTTTAGCGGGAGGGCTCTGGCGGGGTGGCGGCTCCAGAGGCTTTGCGGCGGACGGCGCGGCTTGCTTCGGTGGCGCCGCTGGGTTTTCCGCGACGGCCGTGATCTGGGCCCTGGCCAGGGCCGCTAGGGCCCGCACGACAGCCGCCACCGCGGCCAGCGGCAACCATGTGGGCTGCCTGCTACCGGGCGCGGCTGGCGGGGCCGGACGCGTCGCCCCTCTACGGGGCGCCTTCAACGCATCCTGGAACTCGCTGCAGTTCCCGTAATGGCTGGTCCGCTTCCTGACGCACCAGAGCAGTCCGTGAACTTCGTGTGGCAGGGGCATAGATGGCCACGATTATATCCCCCTACCGGCGCCAGTGTACATGGTGGGATAAGACTCCAGCCAACGCTGCCACAGCGCCATCAAGCCGGATTCAGACGCGCCAGGACGGTATCGAAGATACGACGACAGTTGGGGGAGGCTTGCTTCACCTGCTCGGGGTCGATGAACCGCAGCAGGCCAGGAGCGTGCCCCGTTTTGTCGTAGGCGCCTTTGCTGGTGGTTCCGGTGGCGTCCTTGAGCCGCTTGTAGACATCCTCCTTGGGGATTTCTTCGACCTTCGGGTTGCCGCGCAGCGCAGCTTCACGAAGTTCCTGGCCGTAGTAGCGCTTCAGGCCCTCGATGTCCGCAAGAAACCACGCCTCCATGACCTGGACCATCCAAAACACCGAGTCTTCGAGCGACCGCTCGAAGTGCAGGGCGGAAAACAGATGCCCGTCATCCGGGCCGTCGCTGTCCTTCAGCAGGATGTTCCAGGCGGTTGGATGCTTTGTGAGCGCATCCTTGAAATCCTCAACCGGCTCCGCGCCGGAAGCGATCAGGTTCATCCGGCATCGGAGAAGCCGCGCACCGTCAAACAGTGCCGCGAAGAACATTCGGAATCCCTCTTTGAGTTTCCGGTCTCCTTCGTAGTAGATGCGGATTTCGGTCACCATCGGTTTCCGCCGATTTCGCCCTTCCTCCAAAGTTCGCCCAGCCTGTATCGTTCCAGCCAAACGTCGAGATCCGCCCGTTCGAGACGCTTGAACTGAGTGCTGTTGTCGAAATCACGTTCGCAGACAACGACGGCTTCGGGGCGATCAGAAAGAGCGTCCACCAAGTCCGCGGAGTGGGTCGTGACGATCAACTGAGAACGGGTCGATGCTTCCACCAATGCCTCGGCGACCAGTTGCAGTGCGTCGGGATGCAAGCCCAGCTCGGGTTCTTCGATGCACACCAGCGGCCCCGGCTGGGGATGGAGGAGCACCGTCAGGAGGCAAAGAAACCTAAGCGTACCGTCAGAAAGCCGAATGGCGGACAGTGGCTCAATCAGGCCCTTTTCCCTGATGTAGGTCTGGGCAATTCCGGCGTCCAGCCTGACTAGCACCTCTTGGAACCCGTCGCAAAACCTGGCCAAATACTCGTTGACCCGGCGTATAGTCTGGTTGAAGGTCATCTCGTTCAAGACAACGGCCAGGTTGTGGCCGCCATCCTGCAAGAGCTCTTTGGGTACAGTGGTTGCCACGCCACTCCGCGTCTGGGCCATGGGACCGGTGCTGAACTCGCGATAGATTCTGATCTGCTCAAAGTGCTGGCCCAGGCGAGTGATCGGAGTCGGGTCGATTGGGCTCTTGAATCTGGACAGAACGGACTCGGTACGGGGAATCTCTCCACCCTTGCCCTCTGGCAGGCCCGGGCTACCCGGCCGACTGCCGCCAAGCGCCACCCATCTGGTGTTCCTGTCAAAATGGATGGTGGGCTCCTTCTGGTGCGGCGTCTGCGCCGCGTCTTGAAACCGCTCCGTCATGATCAGAAACCCACCCACGTCTTCCGAGAACTGCAATCTGTAGAGGAAGCTTGGTCCCCACCTCACGCAGCATTCCAAAGTCGCGATCGGGGAGGTATATGGTCCACCTTTCCAAACCCACGCGCCGACGCCTCCGCCCCGCAAGATAGCTGCGATCAAATTGGCCGGCGCGGCTTGCAGCAGGCTGATCGCTTCGATCAAATTGGATTTGCCCGAGGTGTTCGGGCCAATCAGCACGTTCAGCGGCCTCAGCTCCAGAGTCGTGTCCTTGAACGAAAGAATGTTCTTCAGCGTGATCGAGCTAAGCAGCATCGCTACAGCTTATTGTATTGATATTTCGCTTTGCTTGCCCAGATTTTGTTGCCGCACCACTCTGCCGCCTCAGGCCTTCCCACCCTCACCAACCACCTTGCCATTGATCTTCACGTCGATGAGCGCCAGGTCCTTCACGTTCTCAACGATGTTGGATTTGGCGACGTTGTCGAAGGTGCACTGCTGGAGCCTGACACCGCGGATCGGCGCATCTGCATAGCCCCGCAGAAACAGCGCGTACTTGCTCTTGCGGCACGTCAGGTTGCGTACCTCGATGTCGCGCACCAGCGGCTTGAACTGGCCGGCGTCGCCTTCCTCGTAGAACAGATCGGCGTGAATGACCGCGTCGGCAACCTGCCCTACCTTCACATCCCGCATGTAAATGCGCTCAATGACTCCGCCCCGCACGGAGTTGGTCTTGATGCGCAGCGCCCGGTCCAGGTTCGGGCTGTCCATCCGGCAATCCTCCGCGAAAACGTTGCGCACGCCTCCGGAAGTCTCGCTCCCGATCGTCACCCCGCCGTGGCCGTCCTTCATCACGCAGCCTTGAATGACGATGTTCTCGCACAGCACGCCGACCCGCCGCCCGTCCCGGTTGCGCCCCGACTTCAAAGCGATGCAGTCGTCTCCCGTATTGAACAGGCAGTCTTTGATCAGGACATCCGCGCAGGACTCCGGATCGCACCCGTCGTTGTTAGGCCCGTGACTGACGACGGTGACCTTCCGCACCGTCACGTTTCTCGAAAGCACCGGGTGAATCTCGTACATCGGAGAATCCTTGATCGTCACGCCTTCGATCAGCACGTTCCGGCACTTGTACGGCTGGATGAACTGCGGCCTCAAGTAATGCCCTTCCCCGAAGCTGCGTTGTTCGACCGGCACGTCCTTTTCGCCCATCTCCATCAGCCGCTGGCGAGCCTTCTCCTGGCTGGGATCGCCTTTCTTCCAGCCGCAATCCGTGCGCCCCTTCCACGGCCACCAGTGTTGGCAGTCCGCCTGCCCGTCCAGGATTCCGGTCCCCGTAATGGCGATGTCCTCCTGCTCGTACGCGTAAATGAATGGGGAGTAGTTCAGGCACTCCACTCCTTCCCAGCGGGTAAAGACTATCGGAAGATACTTGCGGGGATCCTGGCTGAACCGCACCGTGGCGCCGGCCGAGATGTGCAGATTGACGTGGCTCCTCAGATGAATGGCGCCAGTGAGAAAGTTGCCGGCGGGTACCACTACCCTTCCCCCTCCCGCCCGGTTGCATGTCGTGATCGCGTGGCGGAACGCCTCGGTGCAATCGGTTACGCCATCGCCGGCGGCACCATACCCGGTCACATCGAAGTCGCGCTCCGGGAATACCGGCGGCCGGATCCTGCTCAGAATCACCGTCACCTGCGCCCACGCGTCTTCCGCCCGTACGCCGGCAACGCTCCCCGACAACACCGTAAGCGTTTTCAAAAAGCTGCGTCGAGTATCCATTCTTGTCCACGCCATCTCTGCACCTTGCTTTCTTTACTAGACTACCTTAACCGCCGGCAGCCGCCCCGCCGAGGCGCTACCATAGTCCCGAGGGAAGATGACCGCCTCAGTAACCTCGGCACTGCTGCTGATCCTGCTCGGGTCCTCTGCCACGCCATCGCTGGCGGCTGACTTCCGCGTGGCGACCTTCCGGGCGGATGCGACGCCACCCGCCGGCCAACCCCTGATCTGGATTACGCCCGTCACCAAAATCGAAGATCCCTTGTGGGCCAAGGGGATTATCATCGACGACGGCCGACGGAGGTACGTACTGGCCGCCATCGACTGGTGCGGGATATCCAATTCCACGCTGGCCTTGTTCCGAACCAGGATTGCGGCTGCCGCGCAAACCGATACCTCGCGGGTCGCGCTCCACGCTGTGCACCAGCACACCGCCCCCTATGTGGACGGCGACGCCTACCGCCTGCTCGAGAAGCTGCCGGATCCCCCCTTGCGCTTGAGCCCTGAGTTTCTGGACCAGGTGACCCGCCGCCTGGCCTCCGCCGTTCAGGACTCCCTCGGCCGGCTCGAAGCCTTCGACCGGATTGGCACGGGAGAAGCCAGGGTCTCCCGCGTCGCTTCGGCGCGGCGCATCCCGACCGAGGGCGGCAAGGTGATCATCCGATTCAGCGGAGACGGCCGCAAGCCCGAGATGGCGGCCCTGCCCGAAGGCCCCATCGATCCCGTCTTGAAGACCGTCACGCTGGCCGCGGGTGACCGCCCGCTAGTGCGTATCCATTTCTACGCCACGCACCCGCAGACCTTCTGCTGTGACGGCCGCGTTTCGGGCGATTTCGTGGCCCTGGCGCGTGAAACCCTCGAGCGCAAAGAAAAGGTCTTTCAGCTCTATTTCACCGGCTGCTCGGGTGACGTGACCGTGGGCAAGTACAACGACGGCTCGCTGGAAGTCCGCGAGGCTCTGGCCCGGCGCCTCCAGGAAGGCATGGAGGCCGCCATCGCCTCCACCCGGCTGGCCCCGGCCGGCCCCATCCTGTGGCGCACCGCCTCGTTGGCCCTGCCCGCGCGGGCCGACGCCGTTATGGCCGCCCACCGCGCCCGGCTCGAATCGCCCGCCAAGGTTTCCGGCGCCGAACTCTACAGGGCCGCGATCGCCGTGGCATTTGCCCACCGCAAGCAGCCGCTCGAATTGAGTGCGCTCGAAATCGGCAGAGTCCGCATGCTCTACTTGCCCGGCGAGCCCCTGCTCGAGTTTCAACGCCACGCCCAGAGTCTGCTCCCCGATCGCTTCGTAGTTGTGGCAGGATATGGAGACGTAGGCCCCGGGTATCTGTGCACCGACCGGGCCTTCGCCGAAGGCGGCTACGAGCCGAGTGCGTCCAATGCGGGGCCCGGCACGGAGGCGCTCCTCAAGGAAGCAATTCGGAAACTGCTGCGCCGCTAGCCCGGCCGGAAGGAGGTTCTCAGACGATGTCCAACCCGAACCAGAATGACAACACCCGCAGATCCTTCGTCCAGACCAGCGCGGCCACGCTGGCCGGGCTTTCGGTGAGCGGCGGCGCTCTGGCGGGATCCGGCAAGGAAACCCTGGCCCTCGAGGGCGGTCCTAAGACCGTCACCTTCCCCACCGCCCAGATCACCGCGCTGTCCCGCTGGCCCCGGTATGGCCCGGCCGACAAGAAGGCCCTTCACGAAATGATCGACAGCGGCAAGTTCTACGAGGAGCTACCACTGTTCGAGAAGGAATGGAAGGAATACACCAAGTCTCCCTTCGTCAAAGCGCACATGAACGGCTCCAGCGCCCTGACCAGCATGTATTTCGCGCTCGACCTTCCGCCGGGCAGCGAAATTATGGTGCCCTCCTACACCTTCTTCGCCACCTGCCTGGCCATGCGCTTCTTCGGCTACGTGCCCATCTTCATCGACATCGACCCGCGCACCGCCTGCTTCGATCTGGAGGACGCCAAACGCAAACTGACCCGGCGCACCCGAGCGCTCTGTGTCATGCATTCCTGGGGCTTGCCCTGCGAGATGGACCGCATCGCCGAGTTCGCCAAGGAGAAGGGCTTGATCCTGCTCGAAGACGCCGCCCACGCCCACGGCGCCTCAATGCGGGGCAAGATGATGGGCGCCTGGGGCACCATGGGCATCTACAGCTTCCAGACCAGCAAGGTCCTGCCAGCCGTCGAGGGCGGCATGGGCATGTATCAGACCCGCGACTATTTCGAGCGTGCGGCGGCCTTCGGACACTATGAAGACCCCGTGAAGTTCCCAGCCGACAGCCCGGTCCGCCAGTACGAGGGCACCGGCTTCGGGCAGAAGTACCGCATGCACCCCTTCGCCGCCGCGGTAGCCCGCCAGCAACTGCGCAGCCTGGACGAGCGCAATGCCATGGTCCAGTCGAACATACGCAGACTCAACGACCGCCTGACCCAGTTGCCCGGATTATCCGAACCCCGCTGCCGTCCCGACCAGAAGCGCGCCTACTACTACGCCAACATGCTTCTTTTGGATGAGGCCAGGGCGGGCTTCTCGCGGGACGCCTTGCTGAAGGCCCTGCGCGCCGAGGGCGTGCGCGCCTCCGTCTGGGACTATCCCGAGCAGCACAAGCTCAAGATCTACTCGGAAGCCAAGTGGTGGCACCACAAGCCCGAGATCCCCGCCTCGTTGCCCGGCACCACTCAGGTCAACCGCAGCCACATCTTCGTCGCGCTCTGTTACGGAGAAGCCCCCGAGTTGCTCGACCAGTACGTGAAAGCTTTCGAAAAGATCTGGGCCAACCGCAGCGCCCTGGCCAGACTGTAAGCGGTCCTCAACCCACTGGCGCAGGCCCCCGGCCTGCGTCTCTCCAGCCTGCCGCCCTGAGCAACACGCTCCAGGAGAGGCACACTTGTGCTCTGGCTTCCACCGTTCACCACCCCAGCCGCACCGTGACTAACTGCCAGGGCCCGATCGAGAAGCGAACCCTGCCCCCTTCCACCTTCGCCGCTCCCGCCGGCCGCTCCACCAGGTCGGTCACCTGCGCCTGGCTCACCTTCATCGGCAGGCCCGACCAGCTCACCTCCGCCGCCCGGCCCTCGGTCTCGTAGAACCGCGCCACGTAGCCCTTGCCATCCTCGGCCTGCTTCAGGCTCTGCAAGATTACGTGCTTCGGCAGGCCCTCCGAGAATGCCGCCCTCCCCGCCGGCAGCTTGCCCGATTGCGGGGCGCCGATGTAGCGCGCCACCAGCGGCGTGTTGTGTTCCCAGCCGAACTGCGTCACGTTGCCCTCCCGCCAGCCCTGCCGGTGGCTGGTCACCGCAAAGTGCAGCTCCAGAAAACCCAGCCGCCACGACTCGCTGCCCTGCCAGAACGCTCCGTTAGTATTCTCCTTGTTGTTCATCACGTAGAAGTAGAACGCGCTCCGCGTCGGCTTGTATTCCATCGACCACTCGTTGGTGCGGATCTCGCCGAACTCGATAGCCGGCACTTCGCGCGTCGCCACCGCCACGCCGTACTCGCCGTTGGAAGCGTCGGCCCAGTGCTCGATGCCGCTGAAGCCGGTGAACGAGCCGGAGAGCTGGTCCTTGTGCGGACGGAACACCGCCCCCGGAAGCTCGCAGTGGATCTCAACGTCCTTCACGTCGAATGGGAAGGCGTAGTAGACCTCCTCCTTGGTGAGCGTCGGCGCCTTGTGCAGCCGGTTGACGAAGTCGATGCGCTTCACCCCGGGGTACAGCATCACTTCCTGCGTCAACTCGGTGGGCGCGGGCCCGTGCTCCATGCGGATTTCCGCCCGCAGGCTCTTCATCGCCGGCCCGTCCTGCCCCGGTTCAACCCGCGCCGCCAGCGGCGTGTACACGCCGATCTTGTATTCCTTCGTCCAGACCCGGCCCAGGTGCGTGGTCGGGTGCTTGTCCTGGTAGATTGGCTCGTGCTCGCCCGTCAGGCTATAGTAGAGGTACTGGTTCACCTTCTCCGGACCGCTCCGCTCCACCAATTCGCGGTTCAATTCCTTGTCTACAATGCTCGACACGCCTCCCGTTTCCGGATCAACCTCCACCCGGTAAAACTCGTTCTCCAGCACGTTGCCGCGCAGCTTCACGCTGGTCTCAGCAAACTGCGGCGGCGCCGGAGCCGCAACCACGCGGTAGGTCTTGTAGCCCAGCGCAGGCACGTCTTTCGCCACGAAAACGATGGTGTCGTAGCGCCGGTCGCCGCCCCGGTCACCCGCCAGCGCCTGGTAGGGCGCCTTCTCTCCAGTCACGTTGTCGATGATCTCGTAGGCGCCCCGCGCCACCTTCAACCCGCGATGCAGGATGCGCACCACGTCCGTGCGCGGCCACGACAGCGGATTGAACACCACGATAGTGCGGCCTTCCGAAGGAACCTTCGAGGCCACCGACTCCAGCGCGTCCCCCAGCAGCCCGTCGGAAATGCGCGCCGCCTCGTAGGCGTATTCCTTCTTGTCCTCCCACGACTCCTTGTAGTAGTCCCACACCGGCGAAAACAGCCGCCCCAGCGACTGCGCCAGCGGCGCGTGCTCCCAGTTCCAGTTGTCCATCCCGTAAGTGTGGTCGGTATAAATCAGCAGATCCCTGTAAACCTGCTCGATCGCCTCCTTGGGGTATGGGCGGTCGCTGCCCGCCAACTGATCGATGACCGCGAACTTCTCGGCCGAGAGCACCTCGCTGGCCGCCTGCCGCTTCATCCCCGTGGCCTGCGCGTAGATGCCAGGATCGTCCGTCCACGCCGAAGTGATGTCGCCGGAGACCTCCGGAATCTTGGCCCCGTACTTCTCCTCGATGTAGCGGAAGAACTCCGTCGGCGTCGCCATGTAGACCCGCGGGTTCGAGTGCCTGGTGTTCCACAACCGTATGTTCTCGGCCAGCGCCACCTGCGGGTTGATGTTGTCGAAAGCCACCTGCAACAGGATGGCGTCGTACGGATACTTATCGCCCATCCCTTCGTAATACTTCAGCAGCTCCGGCACGTCTTTCTCCATGGCCGCCGCATTGAGGAACATCCGCGCCGAGGTATAGTCGCGGTACTTCCCCGTGCGCAGTTGCATCAGCACCCGGCTTCCGTCCTGCGATTTCAAGTAGCACAGATGCGGCAGCGTCGATTCCCCCAGCAGTTCCTTGTACCGGCCCGGGCCGAACAGCAGGTACCGCGTCCCGCCCCCCGCCAGCGCTCGCGGCAGCCCCCAGGTAATCCCTGTAATGTCGCTCAGCATCGCGGTGGGCGATTCGATCCCGAACTCCCGCCGCAGCCGCTCGTTGGCATAGAAGGTCGCCCGCACCAGTTCCTCCGGGGCCGCATTCTCCTGCTCGATGTTGGTGTACAGGCTGGCGATTTCGATCTTCCCCTCCTTGACCAGCCCCACCAGCTCCGCCACCTTCTCCGGCGTGCGGTGCCGCCGATAAACGTCAAACAACAGCGACCCCTCCAGCGTCCACTTCAGACCCTTCTCCGTTGCCGCCATGGCCTGATCCATCCCCTGGCACCACACCCGCTCGACCTCCGGAATCAGGTCCGTATACCCGATATCCGCGTGCGTATGCGTGATAGCATAGATCTTCCACTCCCGCGACCACTTCGGCTCGGCTGCGCCCGCCGTCACCGCCACAGCGCACATCATAAGCAGCATTCGTCCCGTTCTCATAAGCACCTCAAGCGAATCCGATTATATACAATAGCCCTCTGCCCATCCCATGCGCCTCAGCGCCCTCGACATAGCGGTCGTAGTCCTCTATCTCGCCGCCATCGTCACCATCGGCCTGGCGGTGAAACGCCGGGCGGCCCGCGGCCTGGAGTCCTACTTCCTCGGCGAGCGCCGCCTCCCCTGGTGGGCACTGGCCATGTCCGGCAGCTCCTCCTACTTCGACATCACCGGCACCATGTGGATCGTGAGCCTCTTCGTAGTGCTGGGGCTGCGCGGCATGTGGGTACAGTGGATCTGGGGATTCGTCATCTCCGTCTTCTATGCGGCCTACATGGGCCGCTGGATCCGCCGCAGCAGCCTCATGACCGGTTCGGAGTGGATGCTGTTCCGCTTCGGCGCCACCTCCGGCGCCGACGCCGCCCGCCTGGCCTACACCGTCTACGCCATCCTCACCGTGACCGCTTTCCTGGCCTTCGCCGCGGTCGGCATGGGCAAGTTCGCCAGCGTCTTCGTGGATGTGAACCCGCACCTCGCTGCCTCCTGCGTGGTCGCGCTCACCGGCCTCTACGTCATCGTAGGCGGCTTCCAGGGCATGGTCCTGGTCGAGGTGATGCAGACCCTCATCCTCAGCACCGGCGCTCTGCTGGTCTGCTACCTCGGCTACGCCAACTTCGACCCCGCCCGCTTCCGCGTGCCTGCCCAATGGTGGTCACTGGCCCCAACAAACACCGCCGATTACGTCTCCGACCCCGCCTACTACTTTTTCGGCCTGCTGGTGCTCGTCTACCTGACCAAGGGCATCTTCCTGTGCCTCAGCGGCCCCGAACAACTCTTCGACTTCCAGCGCTTCCTGGCCGCGCGCAACGCCCGTGACGCTCAGAAGCTCGGCGCGCTCTGGGGCGTAATCCACACCATCCGCTGGCCCATGGCCATGGCTATCGCGGTCCTGGCTCTGCTCGGCTCCGCCAGCGGCTTCCGCGAGATGCTGAGCCGCGATCCCGAGCACGCTCTTCCCCTGGTCCTGGCCAACTACCTACCGCGCGGCGTCACCGGGATCGCCATCGCCGCCCTGCTCTCCGGCTTCCTGGCCACCTTCAGCTCGAACGTCAATGCCGGCGCCTCCTATCTGGTCAAGGACGTTTACAAGCGCTATATCAATCCCCGCGCCGATGACCGCCGCCTGGTGCGCGCCAGTTACGCCGCTTCGACCCTGCTGGTAGCCGCCGGCTTGCTCATCTCCTTCTTCGCCCAATCCATCAACCTGATGTTCCTGTGGATCATGGGCACGCTCGGCGCCGGCGTGCTGGTGCCCAATGTGCTCCGCTGGTACTGGTGGCGAATCAACGGATGGGGTTACGCCTGCGGGGCCTTCGCCGGCATGGCGCTCTCGCTCCTCCAGGTAATTGCCGAAACGCTGTGGCTGGGCGCCATCCCGCTCTACCTCAGCTTTCCGGTCATTGTGGCATTGGTGTGCGCAATCACGGTCGCGGTTTCACTCGCCACCCCGCCCGCCCCGCTCGAGCAGTTGAGCGAGTTCTACCGCCGAACAAGTGTCTGGGGTGCCTGGGGCCCGGTCGCGCGCGCCGCCGCACGCGAGGCCGGCTTCCGCCGCGAGTCTTCTCCCGGCCGCGATCTGGGCACCGTGCTGCTCGGTCTGCCCTTCCTCATCGCCCTCTATCTCGGCCCCATCTACCTGGTCCTCCACCGCTGGCCGAGCGCGCTCTGCTGCGCCGGCGTGGCATGCCTCTTCGCGCTGCTGCTCTACTTCCAGTGGTACCGCAAGGCTCTTCCCCCGCCCGACGAACTCCACTGCTAGCTTGCCTCCTTGACCTTGAAGCCCTTGCTCATGCTCCTGTCATGTCACCTGGTCCACCCCAGGCGCAGCCTGCCTCTTCAGAGAGTCCAGGCATGTCTGGGATCTCTGACCGCGCAGGGTGGTGGGGCCGCGCGTTAGCGGCTTCCACCGTGTTGCCTTTCCGCATTGCCTGACAGCGTTGGCTCCCCGCAAAAACTCCATTTCGCGCCAAGACGCAAAGGCTGCAGAGAACGCAAACATAAAGTCAATTGGTTTCTTGGCGTTCTTTGCACACTTTGTGGCTTTGCGCGAAACGAGTGACTGTTCGCCGATTATTTCTCGGCTCCTGAGGCATCGCGTTAGAGGATCACTCCCGCAAGACACTGCTGGCCCCCGGCCCGCGATCGGATGGGCCGGCGTAACTTTGTATGATACAAGCAGCGTGAGGAGGGCCAGGTGCGTGTTCGAGAACTAGCCGAGTGGTTGGGCGCCAGCTTTGAAGGCGATGGAGAGAAGGACGTCGCCGGGGTGGCGCCGCTCGAGACGGCGGGCGCAGCAGAGCTGACGTTCGTGGGCGCTCGCAAGGCCGCGCAGCAGGCGCAGGCGTCGGCGGCGGGCTGTCTGATCGTGCCGCTGGATTTTCCGAATCCGGGCGGGCGGACGGTGATCCGGGTCGCGGAGCCGCGGACGGCATTTGCGCGCGCTGTCAGCCGGCTGTGCCCGGCGCCGCCCCTCCAGCCGGGGATTCATCCGACCGCGGTGATCGCGCCCGGCACGGAGATTGGGGACGGAGTCGCGATCGGGCCTCACGTGAACGTGGACGAAGGAACGCGGATCGGCGCGGGCACCAGCATCGGGGCGGGCTGCGCGATCGGCCGGCGCGTGGCGCTGGGCCAGAACTGTCTCCTGCACGCCAACGTCACCCTTTATGACGACGTGGACATCGGGGCCAGGGCCGTCCTTCATTCGGGTTGCGTGATCGGGGCCGACGGGTTCGGCTTTGTGCTGGTGGGCGAACGCTATGAGAAATTCCCGCAGGTGGGGCGGGTGGTGATTGGGGATGACGTCGAGATCGGAGCGAACTCCTGCGTGGACCGCGCGGCGCTGGGCGTGACCTGGATCGGCGAAGGCACGAAGCTCGACAACATGGTGCACGTGGCGCACAATTGCCGAATCGGGCGGCACGTAGTGGTGGCGGCGCAGACGGGTTTCTCGGGCGGAGTAGTGGTCGAGGATTATGCGGTCATCGGCGGGCAGGTGGGCATCGGCGACAAGGCCCGCATCGAGTCGCGCGCGGTGCTGGGATCCAAATGCGGCATATTGAGCTCGAAAATCGTCCGCGGCGGGCAAGTACTATGGGGCATACCGGCGCGCCCGCTCAAAGAACACCTCGAGCAACTAGCCAACCTGGCGCGGCTGCCCGAAATGCGCAAGGAGCTGGCAGAAATCAAGCGCCGCCTGGCGGCTCTGGAGCGGAAGCAGGATCCTACGCCGGGCTGATAGCGGCGCCGAAGGAGCCCAGCCCGGCGGCGTAGTCCGCCAGCGCCAGGACGTTCTCAGGCGGCGTCCCGCGAGGGACTTCGCATCCCGCGCCCAGGATGTAACGCTCGCCGGCCTCGCGGTGGCATTCGGCGATGGCCGCGGCGATTGATTCCGGTGTGCCGTCCCGCAGCGCCCTGACCGGATCAATATTGCCCAGAAGCACCTGGCGCGGCCCCATCTTCTGCCGGGCTTCGGCGAGGGAGACCAGTGAATCGATATCGACGATCTCGCAGCCCAGGCGCCCCATGTCCTCAAGCAAAAGGCGCGTGTTGCCGCAGATGTGTAGACGCACGCGGGCGTCCATAGAGTGCAGGCCGTCCACGAGTCTTTTTTCGTAGGGCCAGACGAAGTCGCGGTAGATGCGAGGCCCCACCAGAGAGGCGGCCGGATCGCCGATGCCGATCAAGTCGGCCCCTGCCTCGATCTGGGCGCGGCCGAAGCGCAGCGCCAGCTCGACAACGAACTCGAACAGGTCGCGGACGAAAGCGGGGTCGTCGTAGAAATCGAGCATCAGGGTGTTGATGCCCCGGAGATCCGCGGCCGCGCCGCAAGGGCCTTCCACCCAGCCTTCGATGATTCTCTCCCGGCCCACGCGCTGCCTGAGAAGCGCGATCGCCTTGACGCGGTCGTGCATATGCCCGCCGCCCAGTGGGTCAGGCGATTCCAGACCGGCCAGGGCGGTCTTGTCGGCCAGCCGCGAGCGGCTCTCATCGATGGCGTAGGGCTGGTCTTCGAAGTACTGGATGGCCGCGCCGCAATCGGGTGCCTCCCGCGTTTCGGTGATGCCGGAAACGTGGTCGAAGCTGAACAGCTCCGCGGTGCAAATCTGGGCCTCGACCAGCACGCCATGATCCAGTGCATAGCGGCCATAGCGCACGCCGATCTGGTCAGCCGCGAACATCATGGTGATGGGCATCAGCGGCAGGCGATCGACGGGACCGCCGTTCAACACAGCCAAGACGCGTTCGCGGCTGTTCATGGGGGACAAGCTAGAATAGCAGAATGAATCCTGGAATCGAGAATATCCGCAAGAGAGGGAGCCGGATCGTAGCGGAAGGGACGCACATGCTGCCGGCGGCCTCCCTGATGATGGCCGAGGGCGTGATCCGGTCGTTCGAGGACCTCAAGAAGCCGTTCGTAACCATCATCAACTCCTACACCAACCAGATCCCGGGCCACGCGCACCTGGACAAGCTCGGCGCCATCCTGCGCGAGGAGCTGAAGGCCCTGGGATTCAACGTCTGGTACGCGAATGTCGGGGCGGCCATCTGCGACGGCATTGCCATGGGGCACTTCGGGATGAAGTACTCGCTGCCCTCGCGCGAGCTGATCGCCGACCAGATCGAATCGATCATCGGGGCGCACCCCTGCGACGCCTGGATCGGGATGGCCAACTGCGACAAGATCGTTCCGGCCATGTACAACGCCATGGTGCGCATCGACATTCCGGCCGTGTACGTGAGCGGCGGCCCGATGCTGGCGGGGCCTGGCGGCAGCGATGTGATCTCGGTGTTTGAGGCGGTGGGCAGGCACAGCGCCGGCAAGATGACCGAAGAGGACCTCAAGCGGCTGGCCGAGCGGGCCTGCCCGGGCTGCGGAAGCTGCGCGGGAATGTTCACCGCCAACTCGATGAACTGCCTGGGTGAGGTCATCGGGCTGGCGCTGCCGGGCAACGGCACCATTCCGGCCGAGCGGTGGGTGGACAAGGAAAACGGGGTCACCGAGATGAACCCCGAGAGGATTGAGCTGGTCAAGCGAGCCGCGCACGCGCTCAAGGCCTGCCTGGAGAACGACCTTCGCCCGCTGGACATCGTCACACAGCAGGCGCTGGACAACGCGTTCGTGCTGGACATGGCGATGGGGGGCTCGACCAACACCATCCTGCATGGGCTCGCTCTAGCACACTCCGCGGGTATCCAGTACGATCTCAACCGCTTGAACGAGGTTTCCGAGACCACGCCGAACATTTGCAAGGTGGCGCCGAGCCGCTCGGAAGTTCACGTCGAAGACGTGCACCGGGCCGGGGGCATCGGCGCGATCCTGAAGGAACTGGAGGCGCACGCCCGTACCAGGCTGGATCTGAACATGCCGACGGTGGCGGGCCGGCTAGCCGATTACGTCGCCAGTTCGCCGGAGCCGGACGGCGAGGTGATCCGGCGGGTTGAGAACGCCTTCTCCGTCAAGGGCGGGCTGGCGGTGTTGTTCGGGAACCTCGCGCCGAAGGGCGCGGTGGTGAAGGTGGCGGGCGTGACCCCGGAGATGATGGAATTCGAGGGGCCGGCGCGCGTCTACGAGTCCCAGGAGGATGCGCTGCGCGGCATCCTGGCCGGCGAGGTGAAGGACGGAGAGGTGGTGGTGATCCGGTACGAAGGCCCGCGCGGCGGCCCGGGCATGCAGGAGATGCTGTCGCCGACCGCGGCCATCGTGGGAGCGGGCATCCGCGCCGCGTTGATCACCGACGGGCGCTTCTCGGGGGGCACGCGCGGGTTGTGCATCGGCCACGTGGCCCCGGAAGCCGCGGCCGGGGGGCCGATCGCGATTGTTCGGAACGGCGACCTCATCTACATCAACGCGAAGACCCGCAAGATCGAGCTGGCGCTCAGCGACGGGGAGATCCAGCGGCGCCTGGAGGCGCTCCCGCCCTTCGAGCCTAGAGTGAAACGTGGCTGGCTGGCGCGCTACCTGCGCTACGTCACCAGCGCGGATACAGGGGCGGTGTTCGAGATTTAGCCGCTACAGGAGGCGCCTTCCCCTACCCATCCCAGCGTCCCTTGGCCCGCAGCGCTTCGATCTCTTCGGTGGCCACCTGCTGAAGCCGCACGTAGTCAATCTTGACGGCGCGGTTGAGCGGCATCTGGCCGGGTTCGAGCAGCACGTAGTGGAGCGGGTGCAAGTACGACGCCAGGCCGCGGGCGTGTTGTTTCAGTTCGGCCACTGTTAGTTCGACGCCGGGCTTCTTCTCGACAAAGGCCACGATGGCCTCCGACAGCAGCTTGTGCTCGACTCCCACCACGCCGCAGGCTGCTACCTTGGTCTCCAGCGCGCAGATGTGGTTCTCGACTTCTCCGGGAAAGACCTGATAGCCGGCGGGCTTGATGACCCACTTGGCGCGGCCCGCGAAATGCAGGCCCTTGTCGTCCTTGTAACCCATGTCGCCGGTGTAGAGGAAACCGTTCGAGGAGATGGTCTTGGCGGTGGCTTCGGGATCGTTGACGTAGCCCAGGAAAGTCTGGGGGCCGCGGAAGCAGATGTGACCAACCTCCCCCCCGGGGAGCGCGTCACCGGCGCGGCCGTCCTCGTGCATGGGCCGGCGGATAGACATGGGGTAGACGGGCATGTCGTAGCCGATGCTGGAGAGGATGTCGTCAACCGAGGCGCCGATTCGAGTGTAGGTGCAGAATCCCGAGGCTTCGGTGAGGCCCAAGCCAGTGGCGATGCGCGGCGCCATGGTGGCCAGCCGCTCCAGGAACTGGCGCGAAACCTGCTGCCCGCCGTAGACAACCAACCCGAGACTGGAGAGGTCGTAGTTGCCGTACTGAGGCAGGCGCCACTCGAAGTTGAACATGGCGGGGATCTGGCCGAGCAAGTTGACCTTGTACTCCTGGATGGCTTCGAGCGAGCGGGCCGCATCGAAGACCTCCAGAGTGACGGCAGTGCCTCCGCAGAACAGCGTGGTCATGAGCGTTTCGCCCTGGCAGGCGACGTGGGAGGGCGGGAGGTTGATCAGCAGCCGGGTGCGCTCATCGAAACCGAATGCGGCGCCCAGGCACATGTTCTGGCAGGTGATGCTGCGGTGAGACAGCAGAGCGGGCTTAGGAGCGCCGGTCGAGCCGGTGGTGAAGATGACCTGCGCACCGTCCTCCTCGCGGATGGCGGCGGCGGCCTGCTGATACGCCGCCTGGAGATCGGGGGCGGGCGCGCGGGCTGCGGCGGCAAGCTGGTGGAAGGACTCGGCGCCCTCGATGGTCTCTTCCGGCAGCGAGAACTGGATCAAATGGCGGATGAACGGACAGTGCTTCTGCACCGCGCGCCCCAGCTCGCGGAAATCGGCGCCGGGCGTGTTCCCCAGGAAGGCGAATCCCTTGGGCTGGATCAGGCCCAGGCAGCGCAGCACCTCGGGGGCTTTGAGGCGCAGATCCAGCGGGGCGTGAATCACGCCGATCTTGAAGCAGGCGTACTCCAGGAAGATGTGCTCGATGAGCAGCGGCAGCGAAGCGGCCAGGAAGTCCCCCTTGCGGAAGCCCATCTGAAGCAGTTGCATTGCCAAGGCGGTGCTCGTCTGCTCGAAAGTGATCCAGTCCACTTGCCGCTTGCGGTTCGAGTTGATGATGGCCGGCTCGTGCGGTTTGCGGGCGGCAAAGGTGGCGATGACGCCATGCAGCAGGTGGCGGTCTCGGAAATCCTGCTCGTATTGAGTCAGGGTGCACTGCGGGATGCCGGCATGCGTCTCCGCGGCAGTCTCGGGCTTCATGCTACCTCACGTACTTGTCCACCCAGTCCAAGTGGCGCTGCATGATGTCGAGCAGGAACTTGGGCTCGCGGGGGCCGTGCGGAGTGCGCGGGTAGACCACCATCTTGGTGACGACGCCCTGCTGCTTGAGAGCGTTGTAAAGCTCGTAGCCCTGGGAGATCGGCACGCGCACGTCCGCTTCCCCGTGAAGGATCAGGGTCGGGGTGCTGGCGCCTTTAACGAACGACATGGGGGAGTGCTTCTGGTAGGCCGCGAAGTTATCCCACGGCTGGCCGGAGAAGTAGTCGGGGAGGAAACCAGGGATGTCGGCGGTCCCGGTGAAGCTCCAGAGGTTGGTGACACCGGCGCCCACGGCGGCGGCCTTGAAACGGTGGGTGTGGGTAACGACCCAACTGGTCATGAAACCGCCATAGCTCCAGCCCATGACTGCCAGGCGATCCGGATCCGCCACGCCCATCTTGATGACCTGGTCCACGCCGGCCATGAGATCTTCGTAGTCCATGCCGCCCCAGTCGTTGAGATTGGCGCGGCGGAAGCGGAGGCCGTAGCCGCTAGAGCCGCGCGGGTTGGGACGCAGAACGGCGTAGCCTCGGGCGGCAAAGGTGGCGATGGGATACAGGCCCCAGCGGGCGATGAAGGTATCGGTGAACACGCCGGCCGGCCCGCCATGAATCACCAGCACCATGGGGTACTTCTGGCCGGCTTGGTAACCGACCGGGTAGGTCAGCAAGCCCTCGATCTCAAGGCCGTCCTTGGCCTTCCAAGTGACGAGCTTCGTCTCCCCCAGCGGTAACTTCGGTAAGTCCAGATTGGCGTTGCTGACGCGGACCGGGGCGCCGCCGGCCAGCGCCAGCAGGAAGGCTTCGGGGGCTTCCGTCGAGCTTTCTTGGGCCAGACCGACGTGCGTGCCCCTGGCATTCAGGTTCGCGCCAAGCAAGGTTCCGCGAGCGGGCTGATAGAGCGGCCTGGCGGGGCCGTCGATGGGCATCACATAGAGCACTTGGGTGGCGCCTCTGGCTTCCGCGAACAGGAGGCGGGACGAGTCGGCGGACCATCCCAGCAGGCTGAAGGATTCGTCCGGGGAAGGCGGCAGCGGGCGCGGCGGGCCGCCCTGGCGGGGCAGCAACACGATGCGCTCGTCGCGCGCCCAGCGCGGCGGATCCGAGGAGCGCACGAAGGCCAGGAAGCGCCCGTCCGGGGAATAGCGCGGGCTGGCTTCCGCCGCGCCGGTGGCGGCCAGACTGCGGACGGTAGCGCTCTCCACCTCGACCTCCGATATGTCGCCCTTGGTCCAGTAGTCGGCCCCCGGCATGGGCTGGTGCTCGAAGGCGATGAAGCGCGAATCGGGCGACCAGTCGAACGCCCCGATGTGATAGGGCGCGCTCACGACCTTACGCGGCGTGCGTTTGCCGCCGGCATCGGCCTCCGCGGGTATCACCCAGAGGCTGTTAAGCTGGGGGTCCTGATCGATGACCCGAAAATCGCGTTTCTCCTTTTTCTGTTTTTCCTCCTCCGGGGAAGGCTCCAGGCCGGTGAAGGCCAGCCACTTGCCGTTGGGGGAGACGCGATAGACGCCCAGGGATCCCTTCCAGTCGGTAAGCATCTCGGCTTCCCCGCCATCCACGGGGATGCGCCACAGGTTGGGCTTACCGGAGCGCTCGGAAGAGAAGTAGACGAAACGGCCGTCCGGGGAAAACTGGGGCGAGGCGGCGCTTTTCTCGCCGCGCGTCAACTGAATCCGGCGCGAGCCGTCGCTGCGCGCCAGGAAGATCTGGGTGAGCATCTCGCTCTTCTCGGTTTCCATGACGGCGCGGGTCTGGGTGTAAGCCACCAGCCGACCGTCCGGCGAGGGGACGATCTCGCCGATGGTCTGGACCTGGAGCGTCAGCTCGGGTGTCCAGGCCGTAGGGGCCTGCGCCCAAGCCGCGGAGAACAACAGAAAAAACGCTAGCGATTGAAGTTTCATGACGGTAGTCTATTCTAGCCCAAGGCGTGAGACTTATTCGTGCCTCAAGGCGACCATGGGATCGACGCGGCTGGCGCGGCGGGCGGGCAGATAGGTGGCCAGCAGGGCCACCGCCAGCAGCAGCAGGGAGACGCAAACATAGGTCGTCGCCGTGTCGGAGGTACTGACCGCGAACAGCAGGTTGCGAAGCAGACGGGTGGCAGCCAGAGCGCCTGCCAGTCCGATCACCAAGCCAAGAAGGACGTATCGGGCCCCCTGGCTGACCACGAGCTTGAGGACATCCACCTGACGCGCGCCTAGCGCCATGCGTATCCCCACCTCGTGAGTGCGCTGGGTGACCGAATAAGACATCACGCCGTAGACCCCGGCGGCCGCCAGAAGCAGTGCCAGCCCCGCGAAGACGCCCAGCAACAGGGTGTAGAAACGGGGCTCAGAGACGGAGTCAGCTATCAACTGCTCCATGGTCTTGATGTCGGTAAGCGGCTGGTCGGAGTGCAGACTGCGGATTTTGTTCCGTAGCGCAGCAGTAAGCTTGAGAGAATCGGCGGTAGTACGCACCACCAGGGCGCTGTGCGGCACACCGAGATGCTGAAGGTAAGGAAGGTAGAGTTCCGGTTCCGGGTCTGCCCGCAGGCTTTGATGCTTGATGTTGCCCACCACTCCCACCACTGGGAGGGATTTGCCAACGGGGAGAGATTTGCCGATGGGATTCTCGCTGGGCCAATAGCGGCGGGCCAGGGCCTCGTTGACAATGGCCACCGGGGGAGCCTCGGCGGTGTCGGATTCGGCAAATGGGCGACCCATCAAGATCGGAATTCCCATGGTGCGGAAGTAGCCGGGGCTGACCGCGCGAAAGGGAATTGGCCGCATCTCCTCGTCCGTCCGCAGAGTGCCGCCGGAAAACGTCATAAGGGCCTGGGCGCCGCTCAGGGGAAGCACGGTGACCACGGCGGCCGACTGCACGCCGGGTAGGGTCTCGACTTGCTGGAGAATCTCGGCGTAGTAAGCAGGCTGGCGCTTCCTGTCGCGGACGCGGTAACTGGGCAGGGAAAGGCGCACGGTCAGAACCTTCTCGGCCTTGAAACCCGGATTGACCTGCAGCAGGCGAACGAAGCTGCGCAGCATAAGCCCGGCGCCGGCCAGCAGGACCAGGGAGAGGGCCGTCTCGGCCACCACCAGCAGGGATCGGAGGCGTTGGGCGCGGAAGCCACCCGTCCCGCTGCGCCCGGTCTCCTTGAGGGTTTCGTTGAGATCCACGCGGGAGGCTTCGAGCGCTGGCGCCAATCCGAAGACAATCCCGCTCAGCAGCGACAGCAGAAACGTAAAGGCAAGCACACGTCCGTCCAGGCTGGTTTGATCCAGGCGGGGGATGGGAATGCGCTCCGGGAAAAGACCGACCAAGGCCGGAGCGCCCCAGCCGGCCAGCAGCAACCCGAGCGTTCCGCCGAGACCGGATAACAGGACGCTTTCAGTGAGCAACTGCCGCACCAGCCGTAGCCGGCCGGCGCCCAGCGCGGTGCGAATGGCGATCTCTTTGGCGCGTTCCGAGGCGCGTGCCAGCAGCAGGTTGGCTACATTCAGACAGCCGATCAGCAGCACGAAACCCACCGCTCCCAGCAGCAGGAACAGGCTGGTGCGAAACTCGCCAGCGAGCTGCTGCTGAAGCGGGAGCAGAGCCGCGTGCCAGCCCTTGTGGGACTCGGGAAACTCCAGCGTCAGGGCGCGGGAGAGAGTATCGACTTCCGTCTCGGCCTGTTGCGGCGTGACGCCCGATTTCAGACGCCCGAACACCATGAAAGCCGGCCAGTTCCGGCGACCGAGCGCGTCGGCCGTAAAAGACAGAGGGAACCACAGCTCGTGGTTTCTGTAATTGAACCGGAACGCCGGCGGCATGATCCCCACCGCCGTGTAAGGCTCCCCGTTGAGCGTGACTGGCTTGCCGAGGATCTGCGGATCACCGCCGAAGCGGCGGCGCCAGAGCTTGTAGCCCAGCAGCACGGCGCGCGGGGCGCCGGGGCGGAACTCCTCGTCGGTGAAGAGGCGACCCAAGAAGGGCTGAACGCCGAGCATCGGGAGGCACTCACGCGAGACGCCCAGACCGAAGAGATTCTCCGGTTCATCGACGCCGGTCAGAGTAAGGTTTTCCTGCCGGGCCGCAGCCATCTGCTGGAAGACCCGGGTGCGCTCGCGCCACGTCAGGAAATCCGGCGCCGACATCCACTGGCTCCCTAGGGCGGTGAGGCCGTGCAGTTCGTAGAGCCGTGCCGGGTCGGCATAGGGGAGCGGGCGAAGAACCACGGCATTCACCACGCTGAAGATCGCGCTATTCGCCCCGATGCCCAAGGCCAGGATGATGATCACCAGGACGGAAAAGGCAGGGCTTTTCAGCAGCATCCGCAGGCCGTAGCGGAGGTCTTCCAGAAGCGTCCTCATGACGTGCATCGTACCGCAGAGCTCGCTTCTGTTTTCACCAGTCGCGCCGCAAAGCAGTTCGCTGACAGAGACCTGACAGCAACTTTATCGGAATCTGACGTTGGCGTCTATAATTAAGTGGGCATGCGACTCAGTCAATGGTTCCGAGCGCCGCGCCATTTAATGGTGCTGTTTCTGGGGATCACCCTCGCGCTGGCGGGGGCGCAGGCCTGGCTGAGCTGGCGCATCCTGGCGCAGGACCGCGACCTGGAGGCCCGGCGCATCCAGGAACGGCACGGGCAGGCCGAAGATCTGATCGGTGCGGCGCTGCTGCGCGATATTTCCGAGGCCGAGGAGCAACTGAGCGGGCTTCTGGCCGCACCGGCCGGAGGGCGCGTGAACCCGCCGCCAGACGATGCGCTGATCGCGGTCTTGCGGGCCGAGGAAGTCGAGGCCTACCCCCGCCAGCGGTTGCTCTACTATCCTGTTTTGCCGGCGCCCGAGGAACCTCCCCCGAGCCTATTTGCCAGCGGCGAGGAGCGACGCGGGCAATACTATGAGGTGCTGGAGCGGGAAACCGAGCGCCTGCACCGGCTGGTGGAAGGTCTCCTGGACTTCGGACGGATGGAGTCTGGGAAGCGCCAGTACCGTTTCGAATCGCTGGACGCCGCCGAGCTGGTGCGCTCCGTGGTGGCGGAGTTTCAGGGACAAGTGGCAGGGCGCGGCTCGAAGATCGAACTCAGCGTGAATGGCGCGGATCACGCGGCGCGGGCCGATCGGGAAGCGCTCGGCCGCGCCCCGTGGAACTTACTGGACAACGCGGTCAAGTATTCCCCTGAGTGCCGGACTGTCTGGGTGGAAGCAGACCGGGCAGGGCAGCGCGTGGCGATTCGGGTGCGCGACCGCGGTCTGGGCATCCCGGCAGCCGAACAGAAGAAGATTTTCAAGAAATTCGTGCGGGGCGCGGCCTCCGAGGTGGAAACGGTGATGGGCACGGGCATCGGCCTGACGATGGTGGCTCACATCGTCCGCGCTCTCCGTGGCGAGGTTCGCCTCGCCAGCGAGCCGGGGCAGCCGCGGTATCTGGTGAGCGTGCGGGGGATGGGGTACCGCTTCGATGGCTGACGCAATCGTGACCAAAAGAGTGTCCAGAACCAACATGTGCGCACTAGCCTGTTCGTAGGAGGAACGATGCATACCGTGAAGGTGCTACTGGTTGTTGGAATTGCAGTGATCCTGGCCGGATGCCCGACGCCGTCGGTACAGCCGCTGTTTACCGAGCAAAATCTCGTTTTCGATCCGGGGCTGGTCGGGACATGGACGGATGACGAGGGAAAAGACACCTGGGTTCTGACGCGGTTCGGCGAGAAAAGCTATGATGCCTTGATCACGGCGGATGGACAATCCCACTCGCTCAAGCTTCATCTCCTGCAACTCGGGGTCTATCGCTTTCTGGACCTTTCTCCCAAGGAGAAGCTGAACTCCTGGATGGAGGGCTACTGGGTACCCGTGCATTACTTTTACAGGATTCGGAGAGATGGCGACACTGTGCAGGTAGTAGGGCTGGAAGAAGACTATCTGAAGCCCCTGATCGCAGCCAAGAAGACCAGGATCGCGCAGATGGTGGACGACGCGGTCCTCCTGACGGGGTCAACCAAAGAGCTACAGGATTATGTTCTGAAGCATGCCGAGGAGCAGAAGGCGTTCACTGATCCGGCAGAATACCATCGGGTGAAATGAGAACCGTAGCCAATCAGGCCGCCTTGCCGGGCGGCAGAACAGGCTGGAAGCCTGTTCCTACCTTGTCGCTCCTGATGATTCTGTTGCTGCCCTCGCCGGCGCGGGCGCAGAAGAGTCCTGACGCGGAAGTGCTTCTTCAAGCCGCGTTGGCGAAGGAGCAGGTGGATGGGGAACTGGAAGAGGCCATCCGTCTGTATACGAATCTCAGGGAACGCTACGGCAGCAACCGCTCGGTGGCCGCGCGCGCCCTGGCGGGGATCGGCCAGTGCTACGAAAAACTCGGCGACCCGCGAGCGCGCAAGATCTACGAGCGCGTGCGCAAAGAGTACGCCGATCAGCGCGAGGCAGTGCGGCTGGCCGGGCAGGGGCTGATGCGGCTTTACTGGCGTGTGCCGATTGGTATTAACATAGTCGCTTCGGTATGCGAACGATCCTAGCGGTCTCCTTGCTGGCGGGGCTGACCGGCGCCGGCTGCTCGATCAAGAAATTCGCCATCAACAAGCTGGGTGATTCGTTGGCGAGCAGCGGAACCACGTTTGCCTCCGACGAAGATCCCGAGTTGGTGGAGGCTGCGCTGCCGTTCAGCCTGAAGCTGATCGAGAGCCTGCTGGCGGAAAGCCCGCGGCACCGGGGGCTCCTGTTTGCCGCCTCCAGCGGTTTCACGCAGTACGCTTACGCTTTCGTGCAGCAGGACGCGGACCAGATGGAAGAGCAGGACGTCGCCAAGGCCGCGGCCTTGCGGACTCGGGCGCGAAAGCTCTATCTGCGCGCGCGCGATTACGGGCTGCGGGGCCTGGAAGTGAGGCGCCCGGAGTTCGGAAAAGCGCTCCGCGAGGACGCCAAGGCCGCCGTGCGCGCCGCCTCCAAGTCTGACGTGCCGCTGCTGTACTGGACGGCGGCTTCCTGGGGCTCCGCAATCTCTCTTTCCAAGGACAACCCGGATCTGATCGCCGACCAGCCCATCGTGGAGGCGCTGATCGACCGCGCGCTGGAACTGAACGAGAGCTTCGACCAAGGGGCGATTCACGGCTTCCTGGTCACCTACGAGCCGAGCCGCCCCGGCGGCGCGGCCGAGGCGGCCGCGGCGCGATCCCGAAAGCACTTCCAGCGGGCCATGGAATTGTCGGGAGGCAAACTTGCCTCGCCCCTGGTGGCGCTGGCCGAGGCGGTGTCGGTGGGCAAACAGGATAAGAAGGAGTTTCAGGCCTTGCTGAATCGCGCCCTCGAGATCGACGTGGACGCCAAGCCCGAGTTCAGGCTCTCGAACCTGGTGATGCAGCGCCGGGCGCGCTGGCTGCTGGGGCGCCTCGATCAGCTATTCGTGGAATGACAATGACGAACAAGCACGTTCTGGCACTTATCGTAACGATGGCAGCCGCAGCCCCAGCGGCCGCCCAGAAACCCGTACTGGTGAAACTGGCCACGGTGCTTCCCACCGGCACCTCCTATCACCGGATTCTTCAGAGCATGGCGGAGGAGTGGCGCAAGGCGCCGGGAGGCGGGGTACAACTCGTCATCTACACCGGCTCGCAGATGGGCGACGAGGCCGATATCGTGCGCCGCATGAGCGTGGGGCAGCTCCACGCCGGAGTGATGAGCGTGGTCGGTCTCTCGGAGATCGACAAATCCGTCACCGCCCTCCAGTACATGCCCATGATGTTCCGCTCCCTGGAGGAAGTGGACTATATCCGCCAGAAGCTTCAGCCGGACCTGGAAGACCATCTGCTGAAGAAGGGATACGTGGTTTTGTTCTGGGGCGACGCGGGCTGGGTCCGGTTTTTCTCTAAGGAACCGGGGCTGCATCCGGCCGATTTCAAGAAGTTCAAGATCTTCACCTGGGCCGGGGACAGCCACCAGGTGGACATGATGAAGGCTCTGGGGTACCAGCCCGTGCCCCTGGTGCCCGCGGACATACTCCCCAGCTTGCAGACGGGCTTGATCACGGCGGTCCCGGTGCTGCCCTTCTATGCGCTGGCGGGCCAGATCTACGGGCCTGCGCGCAACATGCTGGATCTGAATTGGGCGCCTCTGGTAGGCGCCACCGTGGTTACCAAGAAAACCTGGGATACCATTCCGGCGGCCACCCGGGAAGTGCTCTTGAAGTCGGCCCTAACGGCAGGTGAGCAGATGAGAGTGAAGGGCCGCGCGGAAGGCGAGCAGTCCGTCGAGGCCATGAAGAAGCGTGGTCTGAAGGTGCAGCCCGTCTCCCCGGCGGTGGAAGCGGAGTGGCGCCAAATCGCGGAGCAAATCTACCCCAAGATCCGGGGGGCCATGGTTCCGGCGGACATGTTCGATGAGGTGCAGCGACTGCTGAGGGAGTACCGCAAGCGGTGACCCAGCGAAGCGAGGCCGGGCCAAAGCGGACGATTCTCTCGCGCACGGAAGATCTGGGGGTCTCGTTCGCTCTGGCGGCCATGATGCTGATTCCGCTGGCCGAGAGCGCTCTGCGGGCCACGCTGGGCATCGGGATTTCGGGCTCCGCCTCCCTGGTGCAGCACCTGACGCTCATTGTGGGGATGCTGGGGGGCGCGATTGCGGCCCGCCAGGACCGACTACTGGCGCTCTCGACGGGAGAATTGCTGCCACCCGGGAGGGTGCAGTCGGCGGGCCGTCTGTTCGGTCACGCCTTCGGCGCTGCCATTACCGCCTTACTGTGTGTCGCCAGCATCCAGTTCGTGTTGTCCGAAAGAACAGGCGGAAAGATCTTGGCCTATGGAATTCCGATCTGGGTTGTGCAGTTGGCCCTGCCGTTGGGCTTCGCTGCGGTGTCGCTGCGGCTGCTGCGGCACGCTTCCGGAAGCTGGGCGGGGCGCGCGCTGACCGCTGTGGTTGCGGGCGCTGTGGTGGGGTTGGGTGTTTGGGCGCCGCTTCCCCCAGCCGACTTAGTGCTGCCCGCCCTCCTGGCTTTGCTTGTGGCCACCATCTTCGGTGCGCCTGTCTTTACCACCCTGGGTGGGGCGGCTTTGATCCTGTTCTGGGGCGCGGATGTGCCGGTCGCCTCGATTCCATTGAGCCACTACAGCCTGGTTACGAATGCCTCCCTGCCTACCATCCCGCTGTTTACGTTAGCGGGTTACTTTCTGGCGGAAGGGGGCGCTTCGAAGCGGCTGATTCGAGTCTTCCAGGCCCTGGTGGGTCAGTTCCGCGGCGGCCCGGCCATTGTCACGGCCTTGGTGTGCGCTTTCTTCACCTCCTTCACTGGCGCCTCGGGGGTGACGATCCTGGCCCTGGGCGGGCTGCTCATGCCGATCCTGCTGGCGGCGCGCTACTCCGAGAAGTCTGCGCTGGGACTGCTGACCGGCGCCGGCTCGCTGGGTTTGCTGTTCCCTCCCTGCCTACCCTTGATTCTCTACGCCATCATCGCTACTACCACTAATACCGGCGTCACTGTCACCATCGAGCAGATGTTCCTGGGCGGGATCGTTCCGGGGATCCTTCTGGTGCTGCTGACGGCCTGGTGGGGTATCCGGACGGGACCCAGGCTCGACGCCGCCAGGAGGTCTTTCAGCGCCAAGGAAGCAGCCCAGGCCCTTTGGACGGCCAAGTGGGAGCTGCTGCTTCCGGTGGTGGCTCTGGCGGGCCTGTTCGGCGGCATCGCGACGCCGGTGGAAGCCGCCGCGCTTACGGCCCTGTACGCCTTTGTGGTCGAGACCTTCGTTTGCCGGGACTTGAGAATCGTGAGGGATGTCCCGCGGGTGATGACCGAGTGCGGGCTGCTGATTGGCGGCGTGCTGTTGATCCTGGGCGTGGCGCTCGGGTTCACCAACTACCTGATCGACGCGCAGATCCCCACGCGGGGCCTGGAGTGGGTGACGGGCTCGATCCACTCGCCCTTGATCTTCTTGCTCTTGCTGAATGCGTTTCTGCTGATCGTGGGCTGTCTGATGGACATCTTCTCGGCCATTGTGGTGGTGGTGCCGCTAATTGTGCCCATGGGAGCTGCCTTCGGGATTGATCCGGTGCACCTGGGGATCATCTTTCTGGCCAACCTCGAGCTGGGCTACCTGACGCCCCCGGTGGGGATGAACTTGTTCCTGTCGTCCTACCGATTTGGGAAGCCGCTGCCGGAGGTGTATCGTGCGGCCGTTCCGATGCTTCTGGTGCTGCTGGCGGGTGTCCTGCTGATCACCTACCTGCCCCCGCTGACCACGACTCTACCGCGCTGGCTGGGGCGATAGAGATCAGCGTGCCGAAGGCACTACGTAGCGGAAGGAGAGCATCAGGAAGTTCATGGCGCCAGTGGATCCGTTCCACAGCGACCGGTCGAGCTGGGAATACTGCGCGGACAGGAAGACCGCTTTTAAGAGTTGCTGCCGGGCGCCGACGCTCCACTCGCGGACCACGCGGTTGCCCTGGGAGCGCGTGCCGTAGACGATCCCGCCATAGGAGAAGAGGCCGAGGCCCTTGCGGACCTTGATCTCGGCGCCCTGAATGGTGGCGTGGGCGTGAACGCCGGGCGGCAGGGTTTTCAGGGCGTCATAGCCTACGCCCTGCGACCAGAACTGCTGGCTGACGAAATCCAGCCGCGCACCGGCGTGCACCACGGCTGCCAGGCTGAAGCCGAGGCGGCGCGCGTGGCCCGCCATGGCGACAGTCTCGAAGTGAGCGCGAGCCGTGTCGCGCGCCACCTTGAGCAGGACGTCGCCGCCTTTCATATACTCGTAGGCCAGCACGGCCTGCCAGGCGCCCATGAGCCGGGTGATACGGACCTGGCGTTTTCGTAGGCCCATCAGGCCCACGTGATAGGCCGGATCGACAGCCTGAGTGTTCATCAAATCGGTTTCTGAGGAAGTGCCGGCTCGGTTGGGCCGCAACAGGCTCCAGGCCTGGCCGGCCAGGATGCGCCAGCGGCCCTGGCTGAATTCGCCCCAGTATTGCCGGAACTGGCAGGGCTGCTGTCCCGGAGGGTTCTGGAAGTCGATCTCGATGTAGCCGGCCAGCGTGCCGGAACCGAGGCGCGTATCAACGTGCAGGCTGATACGTGAATGCCGCAGGGAGTCCAGCCATTGCCCGGGGGATTTCCCCAGCGGGATCGCGCCGAAGCGAGTGTAAACGGTGTCTGGTGTGGTCAGGGAGCGGTACTCCGCGATGTTCTCAAAGAAGCCGGAGGGCCGGAAGACTAGGCGCCCCAAGTTGAAGGAGAGCGGCTTGCCAAGAGCAGCGGGTCCATCGGGTTGCGCCCGCCCCAACAGGAGCAGAAGGTGAGCCGCAAGCACCAACGGGATCGGACGGATCACCGGCTCGATTCCTCCATCGCCCGGTAGACCTCCCGCTTGGAGAGGCCGTGGTCGCGGGCGACGGATTTCATCGCCTCCATCCGGCTCAAACCCGCGCGCATCGAGGCAGCCACGGCTTCCGGGATTGGCAACTCAGCCAGCGCCGAGCCGGTGGCCTTGCCGATCAGCAACGTCATCTCGCCCTTGAGAGAAGGCCTCGAGGTCAGCTCCCGCCTCAGGGTCTGGGCAGGTCCGCGAAGGAATTCCTGGTGGATCTTGGTGAGTTCGCGCGCCAGGACCACCGGTCTCGAACCCAGCACCGCCTCGATGTCGTCGAGAGCTTCCAGGATGCGGTGCGGCGCTTCATAGAAGACCAGGGTGGCCGGTTCGTCCTTTAGTTTTGCGAGCAGTTTCCGCCGCTGGGCCGAGCGGGCAGGCAAGAAACCCCCGAAATGAAACGTATCGGTGGCCAGGCCGGAGGCGGTCAGCGCGGCCAAGATGGCGGAGGCGCCTGGAATGGGATCGACTGGGACGCCGCTCTCGATGGCCTTGATGACCAGGCGATAGCCAGGGTCGGAGATGAGCGGCGTTCCGGCGTCGGAGACCAGGGCCACACTGGTCCCGCTGCGGAGTTTCTCGAGCAGTTCCGCGGAGCGTAACGCTTCGTTGTGCTCGTGGTAGCTCACCGTGGGTTTGTGAATGCCATAGTGGTCGAGCAACTTGCGGGTCTGCCGGGTGTCTTCGCAGGCCACCAAATCGACTTCCCGGAGGACGCGCAAGGCGCGCAGGGTGATGTCTTCCAGGTTGCCGATGGGGGTCGCCACCAGGTAGAGAACGCCGCTCATAAGCTCTCAGTATGTAATGCCTCAGAAGGTGTGCAAGAATCGGCGGACAGGCGAAACCGCCTGTCCCACGGTGGTCTAAGTGTCTTGGTTGCAGCGTGGGGCAGGCCGTTTGGCCTGCCGCCCGCACCGCCGGACCGATTCGTTCACACCTTCCGAGGCATTACCCCAGTATCCACGATCCGCTTGAGTTCTGCGCGGGGGAGTTTTACGATAGGACCTTGACACGGCTCAGGTCTGGCCTCGCAAGGTGATGGAGACAAACGCGCGTACTGAAGACACCCCTTCCTTATACTCCTGGCAGGTCCCCGGTAAGCCCATCTCGGTGCATCTTTCGCATCAGGTCATCGACCGGATCTTGCTGGACGCGGTACGCGGTCTGGGATCGATCCCACGACGCGGGGCCGAAATCGGCGGGCTTCTATTAGGGACTGCGCAGCGCGGGGAAAAGCTGGTCGTCAAGATCGAAGACCACTGTCCCGTACCGTGCCAACACTCCTTCGGCCCCTCCTACGTTCTGACCGAAGAAGAGAAGCGGGCCTTCGAAGCCGCGCTGGAGAGCTGGCAACCCTCGCCCTCCCGTGCTCTTTATGCAGTGGGCTACTACCGCAGCCACACCCGGGAGAACCTGGGAATGAGCGAGGAGGACCTGGGGCTGTTCTCCACCTACTTTGCGGACCCTGCCAAGGTGGCGCTGGTAATCAAGCCGCGGGCCACGGGCTCCAGCGTGGCCGGGTTTTTCTTCTGGGAAAAGGGCGAGATTCGCTCGCAGTCCACTTACCTGGAATTCCCTTTTGACCGGCGGGAGCTGGAGGCGGCTGAAGAACCCCCTGCGGCCGCTGAGGTGGCTGCCGGAGATTCGGAACAGCCATGTGAGGCCACCCCTCCGATCGCCGCGGACATCCCGCTACCCTCCTTCCTGGCCGCCTCACAGCGGGACCCGAAAGAGCGCGGGATTGGCAGCTTGCGCTGGAGATCCTGGTGGGTTCAAATCCCAATCATCCTTGCGCTGGTGCTGCTGGGCGGCTGGCTGGGGATACAAGGAGGGCGCTACCTGAAGCAGCAGGTTCCGCAGGCGGCTCCCGAAGACCTCTACGCGCTGGGTCTGACAGTAGCCGAGTACGGAGATAACCTGCATCTCACCTGGAACCGGGAGGCGCCTGCCATTCGAAGTGCCCGCCGCGGACTCCTCATCATCGGGGACGGGGATCAAAGCCGGGTGTTAGAGATGGACTGGAATCAGTTACAGAACGGCAGCGTGATGTACCGGCGCGTGACCGGCCCGGTCCGATTCCGGCTGGAGGTCTATCTGAAAGAGAACCGGGTTTTGAGCGAAAGCTGGGAAGCCCCGATCCCCCCACAGCCGGCTTCCAGCCCCCGGCCGCAAACAACCAGCCCCAGGCCTCAGGACTGAGAAGGCGTGAAAAAATGCAAGATTTCGCGCCAAGACGCAAAGGCTGCAAAGAACGCAAACATAAGTCAATTGGTTTCTTGGCGTTCTTTGCACACTTTGCGGCTTTGCGCGAAACGAGTGACTGTTCGCCGATTGTTTCTCGGCTTCTGATCGCTGAGGGCGGAAGGGTGTTCAGCCCGTAGCGGCTGAAGAACACCACGGGCGGGCGCTATGGCCCTCCAGCGTGTGGATGGCCAGGCCGTCTTGGTCTTCGTCCAGTTCCACGCGAACCCGCGCGCCAGGCTCGATTTTTCCAGCCGCCACCAGGCTGGCCAGCGGCTGGGCGAGGTGACGGTGGATGGTGCGCTTCAACTCGCGGGCCCATATTCGGCGCTGGTTCCTTTCCACAACAGGAACCGGCGGCTATCCAACGCCACTTCGATCTGGAAACAGCGTTCCCCGAGGCGGGTGTTGACGTGCCGCTGGAGTTCCGCGATCTGCTGTTCCAGGATCAGGGCGAACGATTCGGCGTCCAGGGGCTGATAGGTGATGACGGCGTCGATGCGATTGACGAACTCGGGGGAGAACCTTCGCCGCACACAGGCTAAGGCAATGTTCTCGAGCTTGCCGGCGAGATCGGGGCGCTCCCGGCGTACCCCAGCCTGAAATCCGAACTCCGGGCTGATCTCCTTTATCATCTCGTGCGCGCCCAGATTGCTGGTGAGGAAAATGAGACTGTTCTCGAAATTGACCGAGGTGTTGTCGCCCAGCCGGAGGATAGCCCGGTCCAGAATACCCAGCAGCAGCCGGGTCAATGAGGGAGCGGCCTTCTCGATCTCGTCGAACAGCACCAGCGACAAACCGCACTTCTCGCTGGTGACGGCGTTGAGCTTCTGCTGGTTGAGCATGGGCTGGGTCTCGCGGTGCCCCAGATAGCCGGGCGGCGCTCCGATGAGCTTGGCCACCTCATGCTCCATCTGGTATTCCCCGCAGTCGATTCTGAGCAGGTTTTTCTGGCAGCCGTGGAGGACTTCGGCGAGCGCCTCGACGGTGCGGGTCTTTCCCGTGCCCGTGGGACCCAACAGCAGGAACACCCCGACTGGCCGGTCTTCGGGCGCCAGCCCGGCCTGAAACATCTCGATGTGGGGCACGATGTGCCTCATGGCGGCGGGCTGGCCGACGATTTTCTGGGCCAGCAAGGCGGCCAAGTCGTTGCAGGGCTCGGGGTTCTGCTTCTTGACCTTGCTCGAACTACTGGGAACTTTCATCCGGTCAGGCTCCCCCTCTGGCCTCAATTATATCGGCGGGTCCTTTCTTCTCCGCCCGGAAAGGGGCACATTTCAAGGGTTCGGAAGGTGTTTTTTATGGCGATTTTTCGCTTAAGAATGAGAGAATTAGGCCGCCGATGCGGCGGCTGGCGCACCCGTCGCCGTAAGGGTTGTGAACGCGCGCCATGCGCTGGTACTCTTCCGGGGCATCCAGCAGCAGCCGCGCCTGCTCGAGGATGCGCTCGACGTCAGTCCCCACCAGCTTCACGGTGCCGGCCTCAACGGCTTCCGGCCGCTCGGTTTTCTCCCGCAGCACCAGGATGGGCTTGCCTAAAGAGGGGCCTTCCTCCTGGATTCCGCCCGAGTCGGTAACCAGCAGGTAGGCGCGGCGCATCAGATCAACAAACGCCACATAATCCAACGGTTCCACCAGAAAGACATTGGGGAGGCCAGCCAGATTCGCTTTGACGGGGCCTTCCACGTTGGGGTTGGGGTGGACGGGGTAGACAATTTGGACGTCGCCTCGCTGGGCCAGTTGGGCTAGTGCCGAGCAGATCCGTTGGAAGCCCTCCCCAAAGCTCTCCCGGCGGTGCGCCGTGACCACGATGAGCTTCTTGGAGGGGTCCAGTTGCGGCCAGTCAAGGCCGCGCAGTTTGCCCTGCTCGAGGCGGTCGCGCACGTAGAGCACGGCATCGATTCCGGTGTTGCCCGTAACGGCGATTCGCTTGGGGGCCACGCCTTCAGCCCGGAGGTTGTCGGCGGCCCACTGGGTTGCCGCGAAATGCAGAGAGGCCAGCCGTGTGGTCAGGACCCGGTTCATCTCCTCCGGGAAGGGCTGCCAGTTGTCCCAGGTGCGCAGCCCGGCCTCGACATGCCCAACGGGCACTTTGTGGTAGAAGGCGGCCAGCGCCCCGCACAGCGTGGTGCTGGTGTCTCCCTGCACCAGGACCATATCCGGGCGCACGCTGCTCATGACGGCCTCGAGTGCGGCCAGAATTCGTGAGGTGGACTGCGAGAGGGTCTGATCCGGCAGCATCAGGTCCAGGTCGAAATCCGGCTGGATTTCGAAAGCGCCGAGCACCTGGTCCAGAAGCGTGCGGTGCTGCGCGGTCACGCAAACCTGCACCTGGAATTGGGGACGGCAGCGGAGGTCCAGCGCGACCGGGCAAAGCTTGATGGCTTCCGGGCGGGTTCCGAACACCACTAGGGTTCTATAGGCGGAGGGATTCAAGCCACTGTTTTAACACACACAGGCAGGAGGGCCTGCGCCCAGACAAGACGGGATGTGACCGCTACTTGTGGCGGTAGGTGATTCGACCCTTGGTCAAATCGTACGGAGATAGTTCCAAAGTGACCCGGTCGCCGGCCAGAACCCGAATGCGGTTCCGACGCAGCTTCCCGGCCAGGTGGGCCAGCACCTTGCGCTCCTGATCCAGTTGCACGCTGAACAATCCACTGGGAAACTTCTCGACGACAGTTCCCGTAACCTCGATGCTATCTTCCTTGCTCATTGTCCTCCCTGTTGATGATAGTCCTTTGCGCCGGAGCTACCGGCATGGGGCCTCCTTCCGCACGAATCTCACAGCATGGATGTGCATTACATTACAAAAAGAAAAAGCCATGACGTGATCCGGAGTGGCCGCTGGGCCGAGTTGTAACCTTCTTCGCGAGATCGAAGCGTCAATCGTACTCCGATTATAACCTACATCCTCTCGCTGGGGCGGTCCCTCCGGACTGGGTGCCCTGTGGGCCGCGGCCCCAGTCCGGCAGCGGAAAGGTAAATTGACGATTGCGGGATTGACGATTGAAGATTGCTGTGTCTGGCGCAACGCTGCACAGCAATCGTCAATCGTCAATGAGAAAATCCTCAATTCCCCGGCGGCACCGAGCGGGGCGAGCACGCGGAATCTTCGGAGGGTGAACGAAGCCCGGCGTTAGCAGTACACTCCTGCCGCACGCCCGCGCCCGTGTAAACTGGGTATCCGGGCCATGAACCTGCCTGTTTCGCAAACCCTGAAGGCCGGCGCGACGCTGATTACCGCCAACCCCCGGCTGGCCCGCCTGCTACGCCAGGAATACGACGCTCTTGAGCAGGCCGACGGTCTCCGCGCCTGGGAAGCGCCCGACATTGTCTCTTTGCACGCCTGGCTGGAGCGCTGCTGGCGCGAGTGGCTCTACGCAGCCGGCAGCGAGCATCCGTTGCTATCGTTGAGGCCCTCGCAAGAGCAAGCGCTCTGGGAAGGCATTGTCGAGGAGTCGCCGCACTCACAGTACCTCCTCCAGATCCCGGCCACGGCCGCCAGCGCGCTGGAGGCCTGGAACCTGCTGCACTCCTGGAAACTGGATGCGGCCGCCGCCGACTGGCAAGGCTCCCAGGATACGGCGGCGTTTCTGGATTGGTCCACGCGCTTTCGGCAACGCTCGGAGGAGGAAGGCTGGCTGCCCGGCGCGCTACTGCCGGATTTCCTCGCGCAGCGTTTTGCCGGAGGCGGCCTTCGGGTGCCCCGCCACGTTTTGCTGGCGGGCTTCGATGAGTTCACTCCGCAACAGCAGAGCCTGATCGACGCACTGCACAGATGCGGCAGCACGGTGGAGCCGCTGGAGCCCGCGCCGGATCGCCAACGCGGCCGGGCCGTGCGCGTGGGGTTCAGCGACAGTGAGGCCGAGATGCTCGCTGCGGCGCGCTGGACCCGCGCTCTGCTGGATCGGCGCGCCTCAGGTCCCATCGGCATCGTGGCGCCCGACCTCTCGGGCCTCCGCAGCCGGCTGGAGCGCATCTTCAGTGAGGTGCTACACCCCGGCGCGGCTCTGCCTGGGCGCGCGCGGCGCCACCGGGCTTTCAACATCTCCCTGGGACCTTCTCTGCTGGCGTACCCTCTCATTCACACGGCCTTCCTGCTGCTGGAGGCTCGATGGTCTCCAGCTGCCCCTGGCCACAGTGGGCGCGTTGCTGCGATCGCCGTTCCTAGCCGGAGCAGAAGGCGAATGCAGCCAGCGCGCCCGGCTCGATGCCAGGCTCCGCAAACATCACGAACTCGAGGTTCCACTCCGCACGGCGTTACCCCTGGCGCGTCACTCCTGCCCGATCTTCGCCCGGCGGTTGGCGCGCTGGCGCAAGCAGCGGAAATGCACCCCGGCTCACCAACTCCTCAGCGCCTGGGCGGCGGGTTTCGCGGGCCTGCTGAGGGCCGCCGGCTGGCCCGGCGACCGCCCCCTCGACAGCGTCGAATACCAAACCTCGACTGCCTGGAACGACCTGTTGTCGGAGTTTTCGGCTTTGGACCTCGGCCGCGGCCCGATTGGATTCCAGGAAGCTGTAGCTTCTCTCGGCCGCCTCGCTGCTGCCAGGGTCTTCCAGCCGGAGTCCGAGCAGGCCCCGGTCGAGATCCTGGGTGTCCTGGAAGCTTCCGGCAGGCGCTTCGAACACCTTTGGGTGATGGGGCTCGATGACAGCGTCTGGCCCCGCGCCCCCCGTCCGAATCCCTTCCTTCCCGTTGCGCTTCAGCGGCGCCACAATCTACCGCACTCCTCCCCCGCGCGCGAGTTCGAGTTCGCCCAAATGTTAACCCAGCGGCTGCTCGCCAGCGCCCGCGAGATCGTCTTCAGTTACCCCAAGCGCCAGGAGGATTACGACCTGCGCCCCAGCCCCCTGATCGAAAGCGTTCCCGAAATCTCCGCCAAGCAGCTTGGCCTGCCTCCGTCCGGGGCTTACGCCGATTTGCTTCAGGGCTCGGCCGCACTGGAGGAGCTGCACGATGATCCTGCGCCCGGACTTGCCGCTCGCCAGTGGCAGCGCGGCGGAACCGACATCTTCACGCATCAGGCCGCCTGTCCTTTCCGCGCCTTCGCGCGATTGCGGCTGGGCGCGCAGCCGCTCGAGTCTGCGCAACCGGGGCTTGCTCCGCCTGAGCGCGGCAGCCTGCTCCACGCTGCCCTGAGACTCGTCTGGAACGAACTCGGCTCGGGCGAGCGCCTGTGCGCAGCTCCGCCGGATGAACTGGAGGAGGTGGTGCGCCGCGCCATCGAGCAGGCGCTGGACCCCGCCAAATACCCCGCGCTTCTGCACGCCCGTCTGGCGGCCCTGGAACAGGCGCGCCTTCATAGGCTCATTCTGGAGTGGCTCGCACACGAGAAGACCCGCGCGCCGTTCACTGTCCTCGACCAGGAGCGCTCGCGCCAGGTGAGCGTGGGCGGCCTGGAATTCGAGATTCGCGCGGATCGCATCGACCGGCTGGCGGACGGCCGACACGTGCTGATCGACTACAAGTCCGGCGAGCATTTTGTTCGGGAGTGGGGTGGCGAGCGCCCCGATGAGCCGCAGCTTCCGCTGTACGCCGTGACCAGCGGTCTGGATCTGGCGGGGGTAGCTTTCGCACAGCTCAAGACCGGCAAGCTGCGCTTCCGCGGCTGGGCGCGCGACGAGGGTGTACTGCCCGGCGCGAAGCAGGTTCCCTGGGAAGAGCAGATGCAGGCATGGCGGCGGGTGATCGAGCGTTTGGCTGGCGAGTTCCTGGCAGGCCGTGCCCCAGTGGCTCCCAAAGATGCTCCCAAGACCTGCGAGTACTGCGGGCTGGCGGCGCTGTGCCGCATTCACGAGCAGCGCCGTCCCGTCGGGGACGATTCCGAGGAGGCGCCCAATGAGTGACCGGGTTACTGACGCTCCGGCGCGCCAGCGTGCGCTCGATCCGGGCGATTCTTTCATCGTCCAGGCGCCTGCGGGCTCCGGCAAGACGGAACTGCTCACCCAGCGCTTCCTCAGGCTGCTGGAGTGCGTCGAGCATCCCGAGTCGGTGGTTGCGATCACCTTTACGCGAAAGGCCGCTGGCGAAATGCGCACCCGCATTGTGGAAGCCCTGCGTGGAGCTACAGGCCCGGCGCCGGAAAAAGAGCACGAGCGTTTGACCTGGGAGCTGGCCCGGGCGGCGCTGGCCCGCGATCGCCGGCGCGGCTGGCAGTTGCTCGACAATCCTTCGCGCCTGCGTATCCAGACCATCGACTCGCTCTGCGCGGCCCTGGTGCGCCAGATGCCATGGGTGTCCCGCTTCGGGGCGGTCCCCCAGGTCCAGGAAGATGCAGACCCGCTTTACCGGGAAGCGGCGCGTAACACGCTCGCACTGCTCGAAACCAGCGACCCCAGCGCCGGCTCGTTGGAGCGCCTGTTGCGCCATCTCGACAACAATTTCGCCACACTTCAAGGGCCTCCTCATCGGCATGCTGAGGAAGCGCGACCAGTGGCTGCGCCACGTGGTCCCGAATGCCGGATCGGAAACGCTCCGCCAATCGCTCGAGCCGAGCTCTGGCGAATGTCATTCGCGACGCCCTCGAAGATGCCCGCGCCGCGGTTCCCTATCCCCTGGCAGGCGAACTGGCGGAGATTGCCCGTTCAGCCGCGGCCAATCTCCGAGACGATAGCAGAGATAGCCCGGTTCTCGCTTGCCTGCATCTCGAAGAGCTGCCCGGCGCCGAGCCACGCGATCTCGCGCCCTGGCTGGGCATCGCCGAACTGCTGCTCACGCGGAAGGGGGAGCGCCGCAAGAAACTGGATGTGTCAGTGGGCTTCCCCCCCACACCCATGGGCAAGCACCTCAAACAGCGCTGCCTGGCCCTCGTGCTGGACGAGGCCTGCCTGTCGCGCCTGAATGCGTTGCGCTCCCTGCCGTCTGATCGCTTCGACGATGCCCAGTGGGAGGTGCTGGAGGCCCTGCTGCAGGTGCTGCCGGTGGCCGCGGCCCAACTCAAGCTGGTCTTCCGCAGCAAAGGCATGGTCGATTTCCCCGAGATAGCGCAGGCTGCCCGGCAGGCCCTCGGGACACCCGAGCAGCCCACCGATCTGGCGTTGTCACTCGACTACCGCATCCAGCACCTGCTGGTGGACGAGTTCCAGGACACTTCGCACAGCCAGTACGAGCTGCTGGCGGCGCTGACCGCCGAGTGGCTGCCCGGAGATGGCCGCACACTGTTTCTGGTGGGCGATCCGATGCAGTCCATCTACGGGTTCCGCGAGGCTGAGGTGGCGCTGTTCCTGCGGGCGCGCCAGGAAGGGATCGGGAATCTGCGCCCCGCCCCGCTGGCGCTCGAAGTAAACTTTCGCGCCGACGCGGGTATTGTCGAGTGGGTTAATCAGGCTCTCGAAAGCGCGTTCCCGGGGGAGGAGAACAGGGCCACCGGGGGGGTCACGTATTCTCCCTCAGTGGCCTTTCATGGGCGGGGCGAGGGGCCAGCCGTCACAATTCATCCTTTTCTTGACCGCAACGACGAGGCCGAAGCGGGGCGGATAGTTTCGATCATCGAGGAAGCCCGCCAGGGGGACCCTCAGAACACCATTGCAATCCTGGTGCGTGCGCGTACCCACCTGTTCGCGGTCGTGCCGCGCCTCCAGCAGGCCGGCCTGCGCTTCCGTGCGGTGGATATCGACCAGCTCGGTGAGCGCCCGGTAGTGCAGGATCTGCTGGCGCTCACCCGCGCCTTGCTGCATGCCGCCGACCGGCCCGCCTGGCTGGCCATCTTGCGCGCTCCCTGGTGCGGGCTCACCCTGGCCGACCTGCTCGCCCTGGCCGGTGACGACCTGCACGCTATCGTCTGGGACCTGCTTCGGGATGAGGGCCGGATCGCGCGCCTCTCCGAGGACGGGCGATCCCGCGTGGCTCGACTCCGCGCTGTACTGGAAGCCGCAGTGGCCGAGCGAGGCCGGCTGCCGCTGCGTCGCTGGATCGAGGGAACCTGGATGGCCTTGGGAGGGCCGGCCTGCCTGGATGACCGCACCAGCCTCGAGGATGCCGCGGCTTACCTGGATCTGCTCGAAGCCTCCGCCGAGGGTGCAGATCTCACCGACCTGGAGAGCTTCACCGAAAAGGTGTCCGCGCTCTTCGCGCAACCTGACGTGGAGGCCGACGGCACGCTCCAGCTCTTGACCATCCACAAGGCCAAGGGACTCGAGTTCGACACCGTGATCGTGCCCGGCCTCGGCCGCCGCCCGCGGCCTGATGAGCCCGTCCTGTTGCAGTGGCTCGAGCGCGTGCGCCCGCGCGGCCAGCCCGACCTGTTGCTGGCGCCTATCCAGGAGACCGGCGCCGGCGAGGACCGGATCTACGAATACCTTAAGGATGTCCACAAACACAAAGCCAGCCACGAGAACACGCGGCTGCTGTACGTGGCCGCCACCCGAGCACGCAAGCGCCTGCACCTCCTGGCTCACCTCAGGCAGGATGCCGTCACGAGAAAGCTCGGGACACCCGAAGGGAGCACGTTGCTGAGCAAGATTTGGGACGCCGTGAGGCCGGGGTTCGAGCGCGCGGCTGAGGCCGTTCCAGCAGTTCCCCTCCCGCAGCCCGTCGCCGTGGAGGCCCCGCCGCCGGTGACTGCCATTTGCCGCCTGCCCGTGGATTGGCGGCTCCCGGCGCCGCCGCCGGAAGTGGCCTGGCAGGCGCCCCCGGAGCTCTCTCTTGAAGAAGAGGCAGAGCGAATCAGCTTCGAGTGGGTGCGCCAGATTCAGCGCCACGTGGGGACCGTGGTTCACGCCCTGCTCCAGCGAATCGCTACAACTGGGGAGCAGCGCTGGAGCGCCGCCACCATCCGCGCGGCGCTGCTCGCCGAAGGGGTTCCGCACACGGACCTTGAGCAAGCTATCGCCCGCGTCGAAACCGCTCTCCGCGCAACCCTTCAAGACGGGCGCGGCCGCTGGATCCTGGCGCCTCACCAGGACGCCCACAGCGAGTATGCGTTGGCCGGCACAATTGACGGCCGCACCCGGCACTTCATCGTGGATCGCACCTTCGTGGACGAAAGCGGCATGCGCTGGATCATCGACTACAAGACCGGCACGCACGAAGGTGGGGATCTGGAGGGTTTTTTGGACAGCGAGCAGGCGCGTTACCGCCTCCAGCTCGAACACTATGCCGCGCTCATGCGGGGCCTGGATGAGCGCCCCATCCGCCTGGGCCTGTATTTCCCGCTACTCCAAGCCTGGCGCGAGTGGCCAGCCGAGGAAGCCGTGAAGGTCGCGGCGCCGTCTCCTGTTGTGCCGGGTGGCCCCTGGCGGCTGGAGGACGGGCTGGGATAAAGCCGCATGGGCGAGAGTCTTGTGGGTTGACGGAGCTCCCTTACCTTTGATATAGTAATGCTAGTAGGCTTAATATGTTAAGCACCACTGTCTCGTCCAAGGGCCAAGTCTCCATCCCCAAGGCCCTCCGCGAGCAAGCCGGGCTGGTCCCCGGCACTCAATTGGCGGTCAGCCTGGAGGATGGAAAGATTGTGTTCTCCAGGCTGGTCCCCCGGCTGCGGCGCTGGCGCGGCTCGCTGGCCGGCACCAACGCGCTTCGCGAACTGGAAGCAGACCACCGCCGGGAGATCGAACGGGATGAGGCCTTAGCGCACACTGATGCGAAAGGTTCTTGACGCCTGGGCCTTGCTGGCCTATCTCAACGAAGAGTTGCCGGCCGCTGACTGGGTCGATACCCTCCTGGAGCAGGCTGACAGGGGAGAGATTCAGCTCTTGATGAACATGGTCAATATCGGCGAGGTTTATTATCGGCTCGCCAAGAGCCGCAGCGAAGCTCGAGCCACCGCGTTCTGGGAGGACTTCCAGACCACCCAGATCAGAATCGTGCCGGCCCCGAACGAGCTGATCTTGCAGGCGGCCCGGTGGAAGGCTCGCTATCCCATCTCCTATGCCGATGCCTTTGCCCTGGCCACGGCGATTCGCGAAAACGCTACACTCGTCACCGGCGACCCGGACTTCCTTCCCGTCATCAAGGGCCTCCCTGATGTCGCAATGGAATGGATCGGCAGGCAGACCGATCAACTCGGGCAGGAGTGAGCTGTCCAGGCGCGCGAAGCGCCGGTTGTCTCCACTCCGCCGGCTGGAAATAGAATCAATTGCCAATTCCAGAGCGGTATGCCTGCGCGAGACTTTTGTGCGCCAGGGTGAAGCCAGAACGGTCGGGCGCCTTGCCGTTCTTAGTCGGGAAAGCAGCCCCTACCACAACACCGCTCGGCCACGCGAGTCTCGACAAGCGGGGCGCCAGCTACTGAATTGCCACCGTGATCCCAGGTTGACTAAATACCTCGCCGACTTTGATCACCAGCCCGACGCCAGGCCCGCTCGGGGCGTCCGTTGGAACCCGTACATTGACCTGAAGCAGGCCAGCCACAACTCCAGGAGCGGCACCGGCGTAGAGCACTTCAGCGCCAATATTGGCGATCCCCACCAGCAGCGGCAGAACGGGCATTGGCAGAGGGACAGAAGCCACCTTGCCGTCTACACCGGCGGGGCTGGTTTGACCTTCCCCGGTTGCGAAGAAGGTAATCACGGAACCCTTGGCCGCCG